>JALNWE010000011.1 GCA_023231065.1 Bacteroidales bacterium | reverse complement strand
CCGTTCATGTTATAAATGGCCACGTAAGCCACAGGCGGATCGTTGCCCTGATTCAGCTCCAAAATGATATAATCGGTTGTCGGATTGGGATATATCTTTATCCATTGGCTTTGGGGGTTTTCATCCATTGACAGGAGTCCCTTCGCGGGATTTTCGACCAACTGGTTGGCCATGGAGCCGCAATAGGCCGAGGTGGTGGTGATATGGGCATCAAGATAACCGCCACTGTTGACCCTTACACCGTCAAGCAGCAATATTTTGTTCCCGGCCACCAGGGTAACATTCCCGCCGTTTTCAATAAGGAAAGCGGCCCCGCTCCCGGCAACCGTCAAAACCTGGGTGGCGTCATAACAGACAGCCGTCCCGTTCGGGATGTCAATATTTGCCAATTGCTGATTTGCCGGCGTTGTCGAGCTCTTCAATCCCGTAAAGGAGCCAAATGATGTTATCCCATTGGCCGAGAGCAGATGCGATGTGGCATTGGTCAACGCGTAAGTCGTCCATGGCAAGGGATTTACCCTGGTGCACGAAAGTTTGCTTTCGTCCCTCATTACATCCTCGGCTATGTATTGAAAGGCCGCGTTGCAACTCAATCCCGTTATGCCCGACTGGCTGATGGCCCAATAACGTTTTAGATAATTTCCCGTGATATCGCCGTCAGGATATTTGTCATTGACAAGTTTTACCCCTACATAATTTCCAGCAGCGAATGTCCCGCCAGTGAAAGTCAGGGTAACGGGGGAATATTCCGGCGTTCCTGTATCATCACCAACTGGAAATGTAAATATACCGGCGAACCCCGCGGCGAACTCTTTACGCAGCTCACCGCTCCCGGTCACAATGATCATCGCGGCGGATGATGGCGTCCCGGTAATGGTTGCCGATGGCCCTAACAGCAGGTTATTGCCGCCAAGCGTAACTTTACCATTAACGAGGGCAAGAATGCCGTTCACAACGGTATTCCCCCCCACAATGACGCCGGCAACATTGTTAATCGTGAGGCCAGCCATGACATTCCGTCCGCTGATTGTCTGTGCGGTCGCCCCGGAAAGTTCGGCGGCGCCCGGGCCGATTGGATTTGCAGAAGGGTTCTCGTTGGTAAGGTCCTTTTTCAGGATTACCGTTCCCGCGTTGGAGAGGGTAGCCCCGCTTTTGATAACAAGGCTTTCGGAGGAGACCAGGGTGGTCCCTGCTAATACCTTGAGCGTTGTGCCACTGGTTATTACATTATCTGCTTTGGCCGGGGAAATCCCGGGTAAAATCAAAAAAGCAGAGAAAATCGCTGGCACAAATAAGTTGCCGTAGCCCCCTAAGAAAGTAAATTGATGGTTCATGGTATTTTATTTTAGCCTCAAATATAGATATAATTTATCAAAAACCTAACTTTCAGCAAAATTCAAACCTTCCTGGTTTTTGTCAGCGACTATATTTACGGTTATATAACAAGTTCCAAATCTATTAAGATCAAACCTGGAAGGTTTTTCGGAGCGCGAAGGCTTGAATATATCATATTCAATTATTTAAAATTTTGCGCCTTAGCGACTTGGCGGTGAAAAGCCGGATCCCGGCAAACCAAACCGAATTAAATCCCCGACCATTTGTAAACAGGTAAAATATTCATTATTTTTACCCTCTCATCATGGGCCTGCACCGAAAACTACTTTTCAGGACAAGCTCATTTATAAAAAACATATATGGAATTTCCGGATCTTGTTCAGCTTTATAACAATATGCCCCTGGGTGTGTTTTTCCTGGATGCAGAACATGTTATTACAGATATTAATCCCGCAGCCTGTCATATATTGGGATTGACTTCCGGTCAGGTTGTCGGGCATCCGATCGCGGATCCGCTATGGGTTTCGGTTTATGAAGATGGGACCGATTTTCCGGTCAATCAGCATCCGGCTGTAGTGGCCCTCCGCGAAGGTAACCCTGTTCAAAACACCATTATGGGGGTTTACAACCAAGTCCTGGAAAATTATTCCTGGATCATGGTCGATGCCTTTCCTCAATATGCCGAAGGCCATACCAATCCCCGCGGGGCGATGTGTATCATGGAAGAAATCACGAAACTGAAACAGGTCGCAGATGATCTGATACAAAGCAATGAACGTTTTTATCTGACATTTGAGGAAGGGCCCCTTCCAATGACATTCCTTGGATCCGATTTCCGGTTTATAAAAACCAATGCCCCCTTCCGGAAAATGATCGGTTACACGGAAGAAGAGTTGGAGCTAATGACTTTCAAAGAGATAACCCATCCGGAACACCTTGCACAGGACTCTGAAGCGGTTAAAAAAGTGGTATATGGGGTTATTCCTTATTATAAAACCGATAAACGTTATATCCGGAAGGACAGACAGGTCTTATGGGCATCCTTAACTTTGTTCGCGATACACAATAATACCGGTCATTTTGTCCATCTTCTGGCTATGGTACAACCTTTCGAAAGCAGCGCCAAGGGAGAAGTTAACCAATAAATAATCCCTCGATCCTCACCTTAAGGGCGCCATCTTTTCTGCGGGTAATCGCGTTGACCAGGCCACTGTGGCGCCATTGCAACATGCACCTGCGGGGAAGGAACCAATACCGCATCCCCAGTTTAACAGGCGATTTCGATTCCCTGATCAACCCTTCATATCCCTGGGCGACATAATACCCGATATCAATGAATCCTTCAGCCCGCGGCCTCAGGGGGCCGGTGACACACCAGTTGATTACTCCGTTGCGGGGATCACTATCGGTTACTATCCCGCAATGGGTGATGGGACAGCCACAGGACATCCCCATGGGCCTGCCGATCAATATATCCCCTTTTTTTACTCCCAGTTCCTTTACCAGGGCGGGATTGTAAGGGAGCATGGTTTCGCGGGGACCGGGTTCATTTTCAAAACAATCAAGGATAAAGTCAAAATCGCGTTGAAGGTTGTCCTTCCATTGCATTTTTTCACCCATATTCCCCGCGGCACAATCCGAACAGGGAACCGGCCTGACGTTCTTATGACTATTCCCATTCAGGTGGACGCAACGTTTTAACTCGTCAGGGTTGTCATTCAAAAAGCCCAAAAACTGAGTACAGGTTTTAAATCCACAGGCGCCGCAATCCAAACCGGGAAGATCCTGTAATTTATGATTTTCAAGGACTAATTCCATAGTATATCAATTTTAAATGATTAATCTCTAATATGTCCGCCAGTTTCATCGATGAAAAATGGAGGTCAGGCTCTGATTGATTTCACTTATTTTTTCATAAAAAATTCCAATTTCTTCCGTTTTGGTGAACCGCCCCATGGTTACGCGAATAGCCCCCCTGGCTTCGAACGGGTTTCGTCCGATGGCTTGTAACACATGCGAAGATGGATTTCCGTTGTGATTTGAAGAACAAGCCGAGCCAGTGGATACCGAGATTCCGGCTTCATCCAGCAGCAGCGCCAATCGGATGCTTTCGCCTTCCATTCCACTGATACTGAAATTCAAATAACCCGGTAAACAATGTTCCTGGCCCCCATTGAAATAAACTCCTTCTATCCCTTCCTCCAGCAGCCTGACCAACCGGTTACGCATATCATTTAAACGGGCCCTCTCCGGTTCCATTTCTTCAAGGCATAATTCAGCCGCTTTTGCAAATCCAATGATTCCCGGTATGTTTTCAGTGGTCGAACGCATTCCCATCTCCTGCCCTCCCCCATGAAGGATGGGTTCTATCACAACTCCTTTACGGATATACAAAGCTCCGACACCTTTAGGCCCGTATATCTTATGGGCATTGACCGTCAGCAGATCGATAGGCTGTTTGGAAACGTTGATGGGGACCTTCCCGAATGACTGGCAGGCGTCGGTATGGAAATAAATGCCTTTTTCATGGGCCAGCCGGGCGATGTCGCCGATGGGTTGGATGGTCCCGATTTCATTGTTGGCGTGCATCACCGAAATGAGGATCGTTTCCGGGGAGATCCATTTTTCGATAGAAAGAGGATCTACCATCCCTTCTCCGTCAACAGGGAGAAAGGTGATCCGGAATCCCTGTTTCATCAGCCATTGGCATACATTTAAAACAGAATCATGTTCAATGGACGAGACGATGATGTGATTTCCCCGGTGACGGTTGGCGAAAGCAATCCCTTTCAATGCCCAGTTGTTTGCTTCGGTCCCCCCGGAAGTAAAACAGATCTCGCTGGCGCTTGCGCCCAAGGCGCCGGCAAGCTGATCCCGGGCATTATCCATGGCTTCATGTACCCGTGTCCCATCGGTATGCATACTGGAAGCATTGCCATACATCCCCATCGTAAAAGGGGCCATGGCGTCAAAGACCCGTTGATCCATGGGGGTTGTTGCAGCATGGTCCAGATATATCCTATTTGTCATTATTCACCAACATAAAATAATTCCTGTTCCATAGTCCTCAATACCCCGAAATGGTTTTTTGCCCCAATTTCCTTTTTACCAACACAGATGGTACACGTTCCTACCGGGGGATTTCCTCTTAAAAACATGGGTTTTTGAATATCCTGTGTCCGGATGATCTTTTTTACGACCGGGTCGATCCCAATACCATACAAGGCATTGCTTTCGACGACTGTTATTTCGTGCGCGGCCTCCAGTACCCTGTACCGGAATACTTCCCGCTCTGCCTGGGAGATCAGGTCAATCTTGGTAATCACGGCAATATCGGCCAGGGTAAGCATCGGCCCTATTTTTCTGGGTAAATTCATGCCGCTGGTAGCTTCGAGGACAACGATTCCAAGCGAATTTTCAATATAGGGCGAGCACCGCAGGCACAACCCGGCTGTTTCGACAAAAAGATAGTCAGCATTGACCCCTTCGGCCCATTCCACTGCTTCGTCCAGCACAACCACGTTACAATGGTCGGGGCATAATTCCCCTGAAAAAATCTTGCGCGATGGAATTCCGAATTCACGGGCTATAATTTCATCTTCTTCGGCATAAAGAACATCAATTTTCAGGTATGCCGTCTGAAGTCCTTTCCGGATCATACGCCGGATGACCTGCCTGATAACCGTGGTCTTTCCACATGTGGGAGGACCTGCAAAAACAATGACCTTCATCTTCTTTTTTAATTAACGGATAATAAACGCATGTTTTCCTCCAACATGGAGGCGTTGATTTCCTGACCCGAACGGATCAGGCCCCGGAAATTCAACATGACATCATCAATTTTTTTCAGTTCAACCGCGGCGCGCCTTTCATCGCCACTGGTCCGGATCAGCTTTTGCATGGCGCCGTTCTTCATGACAATCCTGAAATCGGAAAGGAGGGCAATCCGGGGATCGTGGGTGACAAAAACAAAAATCTTTCTATATCGCTTCAGTAGTTCCAACGCTTTGGTCCGATGGATCCCGGCATTCTCGATCTCATCCAGTAAAATGATGGGCGAATTACCAATGATCACCGCATCAGCAATGAGCAGGGACCGGGTTTGGCCTCCTGACAGTTCAGTCATGGCTGTATCGCGGATGATGGCTTCCCCTGTCAATTGATTCGCGAAATCGAGGGTCTCCTGGATGATCTTATCCAAATCATCGGATCCGCGTACGATGGCATGGATCTCAAGGAATTCTCCGACCGGCAAATCGGAAAGAAAATTGGTGTGCTGCGAGATCAGGGCGATCGGATGGTTCTTGGGATCAAACGAGAAATCTTCAGGGACCGGGTCCCCGTTGATCAAAACCTGCCGGCCCGATGGCGTATTCCTGTTCGCAAATAATTCAATATCGTTTATCAATGTCGTTTTACCACAACCGGTAGGGCCTACGATGCTGATGATATCCCCCATTTTTAGTTCGAAAGAGGCGACTTTTTCTTTATTGCCATCCTTACCGACACCACTGTTCAACTGAATAGATTGTATTTCCATGATTGAAATTTGAAAAATTTGACGGGACAAAAGTAAGCCTACGTAACATGCTGATTACAAAATACCCCCTGCATGACAGCAGGTAATAATATGTTTCATTCGTTGGCAAAAACTGCATTATTTCATGATTTGATCATAGATTTTAATACACAATAAAGTTAAATTTGTCAAAACTTTTCCTGATGATCGAACCATTGCTCCGCCCACGATTGTTCAGTTGTGATACTTGCCTCTTCAAAATAATCACCTGCCAGTTTATCAAACAGTCTGAATTTGATGAGTTGCAACAGCGTTCTTCCCAGTTGAAATTTAAAAAAGGGGAATATATATTAAAGCAGGGAGCTACCACCACGCATCTCGTATTTCTCCAGCAGGGAATCATCAAATTCAACCTGGAGGATGAATCCGGAAAAAATTCGATCCTTACGATAACCAAGGCTCCCTCGCTTATCGGAGGCGCCAATGTCTTTTACGAAAGCATCAATATGTTTTCAGTGGTCGCCGTTGAGGATTGTGCCTGCTGCCTGATTGAAATTCCTTTGTTGATGGAGATTGCCCTTGGAAATACCCAGTATTTCATGAAATTGTTAGAGATCATCACCGGTATGTTTAAGACTTCCATCCTGAATTTCATCAGCCTCGCCCACAAACAGGTTAACGGACGGATCGCGGATGTGATCCTATACTTAGCCGGTTCCATTTACCAAAGTCACAGTTTCACCCTTTCCTTATCCCGTAAGGAGTTAGCCGAATTTGCAGGATGTTCGACTGAAAATGTCATCCATACCCTTTCCCGGTTCCATCGCGAAGGAATTTTGACTGTCAGTTCCAAAAAGATAATTATCAACGATCCTGAAAGGTTGCAAAAAATAAGCAGGATTGGATAAATAGGGAATTTTTTCTACATTTGGCCTTCAAAGAAAATGCTATGATGTCACATCGCGAAGAACAACCACAAAACCTCACGCACGAGCAATTGAAGTACAAAGAACATACAGAAAGGGCTGGTCATTTCATAAAAATTGATCTTTTCAGGTCAGCCCGCGAAGAATATAAAGCCGCCTTACAATATCTTCCCGGAGATGATTTATGCCTCCGTCAGATCGATGTCATGAATGCCAATATAGCCCGCGACCGAAAAGCGGTCCTTATCATTGTCCCACTGGTCATTGTGATCATCGCCCTGGTGGCGATTTTTGCCGGATAAACCCGGGAAGCGTTAGGCGTTAGGAATGAAGATTGAGCCGACTCCGAAAAGCCAATTCTTTCATTTTACCACGAAGACGCAAAGACGCAAATATATCATATCCAATTATTTAAAATTTTGCGCCTTAGCGACTTGGCGGTGAAAAGCAGGGTTAGGAGTGGACTCAAGATATTTTCAGGTCTTCGGGAATAAGTTATTCATTACCGTGGCGATGGTTTCCTTGTCGAATGGTTTGGGTATATACTCTGTAAAACCAATTTGGATCAGCCGTTCGCGATCACCGATTGATGCATATCCGGTTACGGCGATGACCGGTAGATACTGGTTCCCGGGCAATCCCCTGATCTCCAGCATGGCCTGGATCCCATCCATGCCCGGGCCCAGGTTGATATCCATGAAAACGGCGTCAAATCTATGTTTTTTTGCCAGATCTATTGCTGAGGGCGCATCAATGGTGGTAAATATGTTGCAGTATTTCCTGAGATAGATCATCAGAAGTTGAATGTTTACAATATTATCTTCAACGATCAGGACATCCGGTAGTTTTTTGAAACGCGATAAGGATCTTTTACTTTTGGATAAACCTGTTTCGGAAACAGGAACAGCGTATGGGACGCGAGGTAGCAAAAGTGTAAATTCCGATCCCACTCCAAGTGTACTGTGTAAGGTGATCGTACCTTGCATCAGGTCCACTATTTTCTTTGCGATGGACAATCCCAGGCCGCTTCCTTCAAAATGCCGGCCATATCCTTCGCTGACCTGCCTGAAAGGATCAAAAATCATCCGGTGGTTTTCAGGAGATATACCGATACCGGTATCTACGACAGAAACGGAAACCATTTCGGCATTCTCTTTCTGAATGGCGCTGGCTTTAATCGAAATTGATCCTTTTTCAGTATATTTCACCGCATTGTCAACCAGGATACGGATCAGATGGTGAAACAGGTGTTCATCCCCAGAAATGGCAAGATCAGGATTTATCTCCTGAATAAAAGTGAGTTTTTTAAAGGATATATCCCTTTCGTAATTCCGGGATACGGATTGAACCACCTGAGCGACCCGGACCGGTCTGAATTTACGCGAAACATGATCCGACTCAAGATAGGAAAGATCCATGATAGCATCCAGGGTATTCATCAGGCGACGGCCGGAATTCAGGATATTTTCGGCTTTAACCTTCATTTCAGCATCCGTAAGATCATTGAAAAGAATTTCGGCAAAACCAAGTATCCCGTTCATGGGGGTCCGTAATTCATGGTTCATATTGGCTAATAATGCCGAGGTCAATTTATTGGAAACTTCGGCTTTCTGTCGCGCATCGACCAGTTCCTGCTGGATCTTTTTTCGTTGAATGGAAAGGGCGACCTGCGCTGAAACAAAGGTTAAGATATCTTTTTCATGATCGCCATAACGGATTTGTGGGTCATAGGATTGGACGACAAGGGCCCCAAACGTTTCCTTCTCGTTTCGCAGGGGTATCCCCAGCCAGTCGATAGCGGGTGTCCCCACCAAATCTATAATTTCACGGTCAACGAAATATTGGGTGTCTTCTGGTTTTGCAAGTAAGGGTTTACCGGTTTTCAGGACATATTCAGTAAGTCCCCGTCCCATTGGCCTGAGACCCGGTGTTGTATCCTTTTCATCAACAAAATAGGGAAAGGTGAGCGTCTTTCCATCGGGTTCGATCAGGGCAATGTAAATATTCCGGACATCCATCAGTTCTCCGATAACCACATGGATGGAGGTAAACATCTCGTCCAGGTCGCGGGAAGATTGAGCCAGTTCAGATATCTGATAGACGGCATTTTGAACCTTTTCAGACAGCACTACTTCTGTGATATCCTTATTGATGGCCATAATACCCAGAACATTCCCATTTGAATCGCGAAGCCGTGAAGTAGAAGAGAGCACATACACCGTACTCCCATCCTTCCGTTTGTGGACAACTTCCCCTTTCCAGGCGCCAGTTTGTTCCAGCTCCCTGAATACCTCATCCCTGGAAGTTTCGCGGAAGTGGACCCGGAGCGCCCCCCCACTGAATTTTCCGATCACCTCTTCGGCTTTCCATCCATAAATCCGCTCGGCGCCTTTGTTCCAGCTCAGGATCATCATATCTTTATCAAAAGTTATGATGGCATCGTTGACTTCCTGTAACAATGCGTTCATGAATGAAATTTTTTCGCGGGCCTGGTTTGCGCTGGTCTGAAAATCCAGTTGTGACCTGACATGGAGTAATTGATGGTTTTTCCAGATCAGGATCATGGCAATGATGAACATAGCCAATAAAACTAAAATGAAAAGCGAAATATTGACAGCGCGGTAATAGAGGGGTTTTGAAATTTCCAGCAAATCAATTTTGGAGATAAGGCTCCACCGCGTGCCCGGGACCATCCTTATGTCGGCAAGAATATCATTACCCCTGAAATCTTTTGTTTCAACCCTGGCAAATGTCCCGGACAAGGGTATTGATTTGGTTATTGCTCCATTGTGCGATATGGAATTATTCCGCAGGGCAACTTCATCATCTCCTTTTTCATGAGGAAAACAGGTCAATGAATCACCCAGCCTTTGAACAAGAAGATTTTGTGCTGTATATCTGTGTATGGGATACATTTTTATTAACGGGAAAAGGTAATATTCCGGATCAATTGTAAATTTGACCCAGCCAATCAAGGCGCTTTTATCAACTATGGGGACAACCATCTCAATGATGGCGCTATTTGTATCCTCGGTTTTTTTCAGGTCCGAAAAAACAATTTCTTTATTGGAATATCCTTTTAACGGTCCCTGATCAACAAGATTCCCGTTGGGGCCATCCTTAATAATAAATAATAATTTCCCCGAATGGTTATAAATATAAATACTGTTGTATTCATGGTTCTTTTTCGCAGGAATAAGCCAGCTCTTCATGGTTTCCCGCGTTTGATGATCGGTTGGGTCCTTATCCAGCTTCTTCATCAGGGATTTAAAACCAAGGCTATTGGAAAAAAAGACACCCTCGGCCTTTCTTTCCGACAGCCATTTTGTTATTTCATTCACTTTGAATGCAGCAACAGCAGATAAAAGCTTGTATTGTTCAGCTTTCAATTCCGACCTAAGTTGCCGAAAATACAGTCCTGCCCACACCAGTAAGACAATGGTGAGAAACGCTAATATGCAGATGAGAAGCCAGGGTTTGGTCAACCTGTTTTTTTCTTTTTTCATCTGAAATCACAGAAAAATAGTTAGTCAAAGATAATAAAACAAATTCTGTAGAATATCCCATCATTGAATTATTATTAAATTTGTCGCAATAGCCCTGCTATTTATCAACATCTATGAAAAAAGAAAAGAGGGACAAGATTCTTCCCATGGTGAAGAAAGATCCCTGGCTTGAGCCGGCGGAACAGGAAATTGCAGACAGGCTCACCCGGTATCAAAACGCGATGCAGGAAATTGGGCAAAGCTGGGGAAGCCTGAATAAATTCGCCAATGCCTGGCAGTTTTATGGTTTTAATTACGATTCCAAACTAAAAGGTTGGTTCTATCGGGAATGGGCGCCCCATGCCCAGGACCTATACTTATTTGGCGATTTTAACGGCTGGCAACGCTATTCACACCGGCTCACACCCAATAAGTCAGGGCAATGGGAGATTTTTCTGCCCGATGCCAGATACAAGGACCTGTTTATCCATCAAAGTAAAGTCAAGGTCCTGGTCCATTCCGATACAGGCTGGAATGAAAAAATACCGGCCTATATCCGCAGGGTCGTACAGGATACCAATGGGGTAAATTTTTCCGGTCAGCATTGGGCCCCTCCGCAGCCTTTTGATTGGGAAGGGGACCATTTTGATATCGGTTCCCTTGATTCCTTACTGATTTATGAATGCCACATCGGGATGGCCATGGAACAGGCCAGGGTTGGGACATTTGCCGAATTCGCCGAGTATATCCTGCCTTATATTAAAAATTCAGGGTATAATACTATCCAGCTCATGGCCATAGCTGAACATCCCTATTATGGCTCATTTGGTTACCATGTCACGAATTTTTTTGCCGTTTCATCCCGGTTCGGAACGCCGGAAGAGCTTAAATACCTTATCCGTAAAGCGCATGAACAGGGTATTGCGGTAATCATGGATGTGGTCCATTCCCATGCTGCCAAGAACACGCTCGAAGGCCTGAACCAGTTTGACGGATCAGATGACCAGTACTTTCATCCGGGGCCACGCGGTAATCATCCCCAATGGGATTCCAAATGTTTTAACTATGGCAAAAGGGAAGTTCTCAGGTTCCTGCTTTCCAACCTGAAATTCTGGTTACGGGAATTTCACTTCGACGGTTTCCGTTTCGACGGGGTCACCTCGATGATGTACTTCGATCATGGATACCGCGAAAAATGGGACCTGGACGGATATTTCAAAGATGGGGTGGAATGGGATGCCCTGATCTATCTGCAACTTGCCAATACCCTGGTCCATAAAACAAAGTCCCACGCTGTTACCATTGCAGAAGATGTGACCGGGATGCCCGGATTGTGCCGCCCCATCAGCGAAGGAGGCATCGGCTTTGATTATCGTCTGGGAATGGCCATTCCCGATTACTGGATCAAGGTACTTAAGGAAAAAAAAGATGAAGAGTGGAATCTCTATGAAATGTGGGATGTCCTTACAAACCGCCTGCCAGATGTAAAAACCGTGGCCTATTGCGAATCCCATGACCAGGCCATGGTAGGTGACCAGACCATTGCTTTCCGTCTGATGCAAAGCGAGATATATTTCAAAATGAACCGGAAGGATGAAAGTTATATCATTGACCGGGGAATCGCGCTGCATAAAATGATCCGTTTGGTCACCATTGCATTGGGAGGACAGGCTTACCTGAACTTCATGGGCAATGAATTCGGTCATCCCGACTGGATTGATTTTCCCCGCGAAGGCAACAACTGGAGTTTTCAATATGCCCGCCGGCAATGGTCCCTGATCCAGAATCCAGACCTGAAATTCAGATTCCTGGCCGCTTTTGACAGGGCTATGCTGAAAATGGTTGAAAAGTCCAATCTTTTTGATGTGGTTTATGGAGACCAACTCAATATAGACGCCATGAACCAGACCCTGACTTTTGAACGCCGGAAACTGATATTTATCTTTAATTTCCATACTACCAACTCCCTCTTCGATTATGGTTTTCGGGTTCCGGAACCGGGGGATTACCGCATCATCCTGAATTCGGACAACCTTGATTTCGGGGGCCAGGGACGCGTGGATGAAACCCTTACCTATACCACATTATATCATGAAGAAGATAAGACCCACCATCTGATGGTTTATAATCCCAATCGTACTGCCATGGTCTTTGAACGGATCGGCTAAGAATCAATATTTTTCATACCTTTGTCCTTTGTACCGCGTGTAAAAAAACAACTATGCGTCCCTTTTCCTTTTTTCCTACCCGCTTTATAGCGACAGCCATCACGGTTTCGATACTGGTTTTATCAACCCCATGCGAAGCTGCCACCCTGACATCGGACTCCTGCTCGGTCACATTTCAGCTCAACATGACCAAAATGGCGCAGGAACAACTTTTCAACCCCGATTCCGACTATCTTTGGATCATTATGGACCAGGGGGTCGATCCGTTGCGGCTCGTTCCGGGACCAGGTTATAATTACTCCTGTACACTTTATACTGAGCTTGATTCGGGAATTACATACCACTATAAATTCAGGATCAACGACACCCTCTGGGAAACGGTAAACCGCAGCATAACTGCCAAGCCGGGAATGGTCTATGTGAATGCCTGGTGGAACAATGAGGCCCTGAACTATACCCGGTTTACAGTAAATATGCAATATGCCGTTGAGAGCGGGATTTTTCTTCCCGGGAGCGATTCCGTATGTATTGTCGGGACAATGAATGACATGATGGGTTCACCTGCCATGCAACGCGTTGATACAACGCTGGTCTATTCCTATATTTACAGTCTCGGCCCGGGATCCATCCATCAATATAAATACAGGATCAATGCCGATTCGGCAGGGCTGGAATTACTGAACAAACCGGCAAGGATATTTCGCGTTCCCGATACCCTGATCTCGCTCCCTTCCGATTTCAATAATTACAATCCTGCCAAATGCCTGATGACTTTCCGGTGTAACATGGGATATTATGTCAAAGCCCATCATTTCGATCCGGCCAGTGAATTCCTTGATATAGCCGGGAATTTCAACGGCTGGGGCGATCAGGATGTTCTCTTTGACCGCGCAGGCGATACGGTGTATACCCTTGATAAGTATATCGATACCACCTGGTTCCATACGGGACCTTTGCTTTTCAAATTCAGGATTAACGGGGATTGGGCAACCAGTGAACTGTCGGGGAAACCCGAAAGGAGTTATGTTTTTCATGACACCATCAACGGGAATCCCGACCTGTTCACCTGTTATTATAATAACCTTGACCCACACACGCTTACTCCTCCCTGGGCTTATGATGTATCCATTCAGGGGATCCTGATCCATAAAGAGATTATCAACGGCATGTACACCTACGAAAATATCAACGGAATTCCTGAAGGAAACTCAATCTATCAATGGTACCGGAGTGACGATGCCATAGGCACAAACCTGACCCCCATTGATACAGCCTGGCGGATTACCTACACGATCGATACCCTCGATATAGGTAAATGGCTGGTCTTCGAAGTGACTCCGAAAGCAGCTTATGGCGATTCGGCGACAGGGGCCACCGTCAGGGTGTTTTCAGCCAGTAGCATCGGCGGGGTTGGAATAGATGAACTTTCACTGATAACAAGGGTTTATCCCAACCCTGCGACGGATTATATCGTTGTGGAGGCCAGGAAAAACATTGACCGTGTCGAAATCTTTCATCCGTCAGGAAAAATTATGATGATAATAGAACGACCCGGAACCCGTACCATGCGGATCCCGGTTAATTCCTTTTCCTCAGGATTGTATTTTCTCAGGGTTACTGCCGCCGGGGGAGCTACCGGTGTGACCCGGTTTGTCCGATAGCTATTTCAATAAAAAATCAAGGTTATCGGTTGCCGTATATTCCAGCGGATCCTTCCCAAAACGGAAAATCCGCATGGGTCTTTTTCCTTCCAGTTTCATCGCATCGGCCTCCACCTTTAACAGGCAACCTTCGCGCAATCCGGCAACCGTGATATCCCGGTTTACGCTAAGAAATTCCAGGATGCGTTGTTCCCTGGTCTCGCCGGCGTGCCCGGCCGGATTTGCATCCAGGTAATGTGGATTGATCTGGAAAGGAATTAAATTAAGACAATTGAAGGATGCGGGTTCACAGATGGGCATATCGTTGGTCGTCATCATTGTGGGGCAAGCGACATTGGCCCCGGCGCTCCACCCCATGTAAGGAATACCGCGAAGTACTTTTCGGTGAATGGCTTCCATGATCCCGGTTTCATGCATCATGGAAACCAGATGAAAGGTATTGCCCCCGCCAATAACAATCGCTTCTGCATCATTTACAGCCCTGACAGGATCTGATTCGCGGTGAATGGAATGAAGGCCAATGCCCATCTCACCGAAGATCATTTTTACCTTTTTTTCATAAAAGTCAAATGATTTTTCAACGCTTACGGGGGAAAGGTTTACCCCTGCATAGGGAATAAATATGGCCTCATGGAATCCAAAACGGGCAATGAAATCCTGAATGGCCGTCCGTGGCCATGCAAGATAATCCTCCCCTGCATTGGTAGAGTTACTGATCAATAAAAGATTTCGGAACATGTTATCAATTTTGGTGCATAAAAGTAATAGAAAGTTCTTACTTTTGAACCTATTAAAATAAATAATATCTAAATGAAGATTAAGCCTCCACTCAGTTTCTGGCAGATCTGGAATATGAGTTTCGGATTCTTTGGTATTCAATTCGGTTTCGCGTTGCAAAACGGGAATGCATCCAGGATATTGCTCACTTTTGGCGCCGACGTCCATCACCTTAGCTGGTTCTGGCTTGTAGCTCCCATCACGGGTATGATCATTCAGCCTATCATAGGATACTTCAGTGATAAAACCTGGTGCCGGCTTGGAAGGCGCCGCCCATACTTCCTGGCTGGCGCGCTGCTGACCAGTATGGCATTGGTCCTGATGCCCAATGCCCCACACCTGGCTTCATTCATTGCCCCTATGTTTATCGGAGGCGGATTGCTGATGATCCTCGATGCTTCCATCAACATTTCCATGGAGCCTTTCCGGGCGCTGGTTGCCGATAAATTGCCAGAACAACAACATGCACTTGGTTTTTCAGTACAGACGCTCCTGATCGGGATCGGAGCCGTCCTGGGATCATGGTTGCCTTACATCCTGGGAAATTGGATGGGCGTTTCTAAAACCGCCACCGCACATGGACTTATTCCTGCCAATGTTACCTGGTCCTTTTATATTGGCGCCTTCGTGTTATTGGCTGCCATTTTATGGACGGTATCCACCACCTCGGAATATCCGCCCGAACAACTGGAAAATGCTACCGAAGAGAAGAAACGGGGTAAGTTTTTTATTCCCCCTATCATGATCCAATTGTTGCTTGTACAATTCTTTTCCTGGTTTGCTTTATTTTCCATGTGGGTCTATACCACTCCGGCCGTCGCACTGAGGTTTTATGGCTCTACCGATGCCAATTCAGCTGTATTCCAGGAAGCCGGCGATTGGGTGGGCATCCTTTTTGGCGTTTACAACGGCATTTCTGCCATCATCTCGCTTCTACTCCCCATCGTTGCTAAAAGATTATCAAAAAAATATACCCATGCCATCGCCCTTACGATCGGAGGACTGTCGCTGCTCTCTTTTTTAATTATCCCGGACCCACATCTTCTGATCATCCCCATGATCGGCATCGGGATCGCATGGGGAAGTATCCTGGCCATGCCTTATGCCATGCTGGCAAGCTCAATTCCTCCCAAACAAATGGGCGTTTACATGGGATTGTTTAATATGTCTATCACCATCCCCCAGATCGTCAGTGGAATTTTCAGCGGACTTATCCTGAAATATTTCTTTGCCAATAATCCGGTCCTTTGTATTGTCATGGCCGGCGTGAGCATGTGCCTGGCTGCAATCAGCTCTGTCTATATAAAAGAAAAACAGGTATAATTTTGGAGAACAATAATCATGAAAATTGTCAGGAATTCCCTTATAAAAATCATTCAGGTAACTGATATCCGGAATTTTATCCCACAGCTTCTTCTCCTGTGCCTATTCATCGTGGGTTTTGAAGCATGTCGGCGTTCGTTGCCTGACCCTCCTGTTCCGCCGACATTAAATTCATGGGATAACACCCGGGATCCAGCTGTTTTGAACTATATCCATGCAGAAAATGATTACGCGGATGCCTACTTTTCTGGAATCTCCGATCTTCGAAGTATTTTATATACGGAACTGACTAACAGGGATGGTACCGGACCGATCAACCAGGTTTCGTCAAAGGATTCCCTTCCACTGGCATCTCCCGACGGAAAATATAGTGTATTCAACAGTAGGGATGGAAAAGTCATTCTTCGCGAGACCTTTAACCCGGAGTTGTTTAAAATAACCACTTATGGTAAAGAAGGAATATCCATTCTTCGTAAGACCGCTAAATCTGAGCCGTTTGATGTAACCATTTATTCCGACAGTACAAAAGCGGTTTATTATACTGTCGTCAAGAAGAAATACCTGGTTTTATTCGAAGAAAAGTCACTTAAGTCTGCCGTGAGGATCCTGGACCTAACTAACCTCTTTGATCCATCCAAAGGGAACCGGATTGGATTTAACGACCTTGAGGGAGAAGTGGTGTTCAAAGGTTATGAAGAAAATAATGACAAGGTACTTTTCCTTTATTCAAGCCCGGTCACACCGCCTACTATGTACACCTACGACCTGACGACCCATAAACTCGGGATACGCTGGCAGTCAAAGATCAACGGATATGTTAAGGAAAATTACGGGACCCGTACCATCTTAGTCAAAGCGAATGATGGCACAGCAATTCCTGTAAGCCTGATGTATCATAAAGACCTTGAAAAGCGCGATGGCACAAGTCCGCTTTTACTGCTGCCGCGGCAGCATGTTTATATCCCGGGAAAATCGCCGTTCAACCCGGCCTGGCCCAGTTTACTTGACCGTGGTTTTTATATAGCTTATGCCCCTGCTGATGCAGATCAATACCTTGTTGCAGCCAACAAGCTGATAGCCGATAAATACACTGCCCGAGGACTTATCACTGGTTTTGGGACCGACGCCGCGCTCCCGATCGTATCAGATGCCATGAACAGGAACGCCAGCCTTTTCAAAGCGGTCGTCCTGGACCTGTCAGGGAGTACAGATGGACTGGGCCCTGCACAAAGCATGTCGCTGAAAAAAACAAACCAGGCTAAAATTAAAAAACAATCATACCCGGCCATGCTGCTGTTTACCGGTGAAGGTTCCGTTAACGACAATGCAATGGCAGAAATGGCAGCCCGTTACAGGAACAGCAAAACCGATGGGAATATTCTTGTCCTAAGAACAGATAAGGCCACCGCTTACGACAAAAAAAACCCTCGCGATGGAAAATATTATTCTGTTTCGGAGAAACTGGCATTTATCCTCCATGTTTACGGAATAGAGAAATAACATTTTTAAAGAACAAGTAATGAATGATCAATTAATAACAGACACTAAACTTTTGACTTTATGATGAACGAACGAGCCAGTGGGATCTTACTTCACCCAACTTCCTTACCGGGCAAATACGGGATCGGTACACTGGGAAAGGCCGCTTTTGATTTTATTGATTTTTTAGTCAGGGCGAGACAGCAGTACTGGCAGATTTTACCCCTGGGACCGACCGGTTATGCCGATTCTCCATATCAATGCTTTTCAGCCCATGCAGGGAATCCAAACCTGATTGATTTTGACTTGCTGATCAAAGCAAAATTGCTGCATAATGAAGACCTTGAAGATTTTCCGCATTTTTCCGAAGACGCCGTCTCATTTGACGCGTTGCAAAACGCGCGGCTCCCTTTACTGAAAAAGGCTTTTCAGTCCTTTACAATGTATGCTGATAATATTGAAAAACTGGCTTACCGGAATTTTTTGAAAGATAATGCCAAATGGATCAACGATTATGCCCTTTTCCGCGCTATCAAAGCCAACCGTAATCAAAAGCCCTGGTATCAGTGGGAAACTCCGCTGAAAATGCGCGAACCGGAAGCGATAAAGGCCATACAGGCCCTTTTGCATGAAGAGATAGACTTTCATAAATTCCTTCAGTTTGTATTTTTCAGACAATGGATGGCAGTGAAGGAATATGCCCATAAAAATAAGATCAGGATCATCGGAGATATCCCTCTGTATGTTGCCCTCGACAGCGCTGATTCATGGGCTAACCCGGAAATATTTGAATTCGATGCCGAGCGCAATCCCATACGCGTCGGAGGGGTCCCTCCCGATTATTTCAGTGAAACAGGACAACTTTGGGGTAACCCGCTTTTCCGATGGGATGTATTGAAAGAAACGGGATACAGCTGGTGGGTCGATCGGATCAATACCAACCTTTTCCTGTATGACGTCATCCGGATAGATCATTTCAGGGGATTTTCTGCTTATTGGGCCATACCCTACGGTGAAAAAACCGCTGTCCATGGGGAATGGATCCCTTGTCCGGGTAATGATTTTTTTGAATTTTTACGGACAAAATCCGGTAATCTGCCTATCATTGCCGAAGACCTTGGAGTAATTACCCCGGATGTGGAAACACTACGCGATGATTTTGGCCTTCCAGGGATGAAAATACTACAATTTGCGTTCGATTCATCGGAAGCCAATGATTATCTTCCCCATAATTATATCAAAAATTGTATTGTATATACCGGGACCCACGACAACGATACGATCATAGGATGGTTTAACGGTGCAACCCCGGAGGACAGAAAATACATGCTGGATTATCTGAATGCTCCCGAAAAGGATATCAACTGGACGCTCATCAGGCTTGCCTGGGCATCTGTAGCTTATACCGCCATTGTTCCCATGCAGGATATCCTGGGCCTGGGCTCCGCCAGCCGGATGAACCTTCCTGGAACAACGGCAAACAACTGGCAATGGCGCGCCAAGGCAAATGTTTTCACCGACGATCTGGCTGAAAAACTGGCCCATCTGACTGTGCTTTATGGAAGGACAAAAAAAACCAAAAAGTAAAATTAACGGATTCCACCCATGAAACGTTGCATCCTGCTGTTCCTGATCCTGATCCCCTGCGCAATTTTTTCGCAGGAAATAAAGCTCGAAAGGGTTGAACCTCCCAACTGGTGGATCGGATTTAAAAATCCCGAAATTCAGCTTCTGGTTTACGGTAAAAATATAGCCAGTACCACTGTATCGGTCGATTATCCGGGGTTTGTCATAAAAAAAATCCATAAACTGAAAAATCCTGATTATCTGTTTCTGGATATGGCCATCAGCCCAGGGACCAAACCAGGGATCGCTGTCATCCAGTTCAAGTCGAAAGATAAAATAGCAGGCAGGTATTTGTTTGAATTGAAAACAAGGGCAAAAGAATCCTCGCAACGCCAGAGTTTCACTCCATCCGATGTGATTTATTTACTCATGCCCGATCGGTTTGCCAATGGCGACACAACAAACGATGACCTTCCGGGGATGGTTGAAAAGGTTAACCGTTCTAATACTGACGGACGGCATGGAGGCGATCTCAAAGGTATCGCCGACCATCTGGATTATCTCAGGGATTTAGGAGTAACTACCATCTGGATCAATCCGTTTCTTGAGAATAACCAGTTAAAATATTCTTATCATGGCTATTCTATAACCGATTATTATAAAACAGATCCCCGGTTCGGGACCAATGAGGATTATGTTAAACTTAGCAATGCCATTCATAAACGGGGCATGAAACTGATCATGGACCAGGTCCTAAATCATTGTGGCAGCAATCACTGGTGGATGAATGACCTGCCTTCGCCCGACTGGATCAATGAATGGCCCGAATTTACGCGGTCGAATTACCGTTCAGGGACCGTCAGCGATCCTTATGTCTCCTCCATCGACAGCAATCTTTTTGTGCGCGGCTGGTTTGATAAGACCATGCCCGATCTGAACCAGCGTAATCCCTACCTGAAAAAATACCTTATCCAGAACAGCATCTGGTGGATTGAATATGCCGGGCCCGACGGCATCAGGGAGGATACGCACCCATATCCCTTTAAAGATTTTACGAGCGAGTGGGGAAAGCGGATACTGACAGAATATCCTGATTTTAATATTGTCGGAGAGTGTTGGGTCAACTATCCAGCAACGGTGGCTTACTGGCAAAAAGATGCTGGAAATAAAGATGGTTTTAATTCCAATCTACCCTCCGTCTTTGACTTTCCACTGCATGATGCATTGATCAAGGCTTTCACCGAACCCGAGGGATGGGATACCGGGATTTTAAGGCTCTATGAGATTTTATCCCAGGATTTGTCGTACCCCAACCCGTCCAACATTGTTGTCTTTGCCGATAATCATGATGTCAACCGTTTTCTCGATACCCAGAAGGACGACATCAGGAAACTCAAAATGGCCATGGCTTTTTTACTGACCACCCGTGGAATTCCGCAAATTTATTATGGGACTGAGATCCTGCTGACAACAGGTGCGGATAAAGGTCACGGAAGTATCCGGAAAGATTTCCCCGGCGGATGGGCTGGCGATCCCCTGAACAAATTTATATCCGGAGGACGGGACCAGCAAGAAAACGAGATGTATGATTACCTTCATACCCTGCTCCAATGGCGGAAATCGAACGAAGTAATTCATTCGGGAAAACTCAGGCATTTCATTCCCGAAGATGGCATTTATACTTATTTCAGATACAATTCCAAAGATGCGGTCATGGTTATTCTGAACAACAACGAAGAACCCAGGAAAATCGACACCAAACGGTATAACGAATTCCTGGGAAAATACAAAAGCGGGACAGAGATCATCGCCGGTCGTGAGATCAACGATCTCACCTTCCTGAATATCCCTGCCAAATCAGCTCTGGTCATAGAATTAAAAAAATAACACCTGAAAAATAAACAGTAAACCCTTTTCTATGCTGACCATTCAGAAAAAACTCTCAAATTTATTTTATGTGATCCTGGGCCTTCCATCGACAGCCATGGGATTCGCATTATCCATTCAGATTGCTGTCCTGAGTTGGATCCTCCGCACAAAATACAACCTGGAGATCGACCAGATAGGCATAGTCTGGGCAGCCGGCCCGATTGCCGGAATTTTAGGTCAACCCATCATCGGGATGATCAGCGATAAAGTGTGGTTCTGGGGGGGGCGCCGCCGTCCGTTCATCATCATCGGCGGGATCCTGGCAGGCCTGATGATCTTTGCGCTTCCCAACATTGACAAAATCGACAACTTCTTTGGCATTGGCAGTTTGATGGCTGTCGCCATTACGGTTGCGCTGACGCTGGACCTTTCGATCAACATCAGTTTCAACCCCACGCGATCTATCATTGCTGATGTTACACCCGACGGGCAACCGCGTACGAAAGGATATACCTGGATGCAGTCAATTTCTAACCTTTTCGGGAGCGCCGCGTACCTGATCGGGGCGCTTGCCGGAAATTATTTCCTGATCTATGCAGGTGTTGCAATTGTGATCATCTTTTCCATTCTCCCCTTATTTTTTATTGAAGAACCCCGTAAGCTGATCTCTTCGGTTGATCCTGGAAAAAATGCCGGGAACACCGCGAAAGAAGGAATGGGCCACACCCCCAAAAGCCCTACCCAGTGGGGTGAATTGTTCAAACTTTATTTCGCCCATGGTTTCTCCTGGCTGGGTATTCAGACTATGTTTGTATATATGTTCGCCTTTCTTGAACAGAAAATGCCTGCATTGTCCAATACGTCTGTCCCCGATCAAAATGCCCGGTTGGGCCAGATGATCGGATGGTCGTTCTTTATCCTTAACGCCGCCGGTTCCATCTGGCCGGCCTTTCTATTGGAACCCATGAGTAAAAAGTTAGGAAGGGTAAAAACACATGCCATGATGGTTGCGACCATGGCCTTGGGCTATTTCGGGATCGTCCTGTGGGCAAAAAACGCCGTAATCCTATATTCCATGATGTGTATCCTTACTTTTGGATGGGCCGCGGTCGTAAGTCTGCCTTTCGCTATCATGTCTGAAAAAGTGGATAAAGCAAGGATGGGATTTTTTATGGGAATTTTTAACCTGTCGGTTGTGATTCCCCAACTCATCTCCAGTTCGGTTTTAGGTACCGTCATCAAAAATTCAGCCGACAAAGGAATGATTTTTATCATCAGTGGATTTTCATTAGCGATTTCTGCTGTCCTCTGGCTCTTTGTGAAAGAAAACAGAAAAGTTGGTTAAAGAAAAAAGGTATCCCATGAAAAAAGCGCTGATATTACTCCTCGGTTTTTTTTACCTGGGTATTCTCCCGGCTCAAAACTTTCAGCGTCTCCTCGACCATCTGAATTCCCTTCCTGTATCCCAACGGCAGGCGGTTGTTGATAGTTTTATGAATGCAACGGCAACTTTTCCATACATCGAAGTTGATACCATGGTCCACTTCGTCTATTTTCAGGATGCCCAGAGTGTCGCGATGGCTGGCGATGCCACCGACTGGAACCCTTCAAAAAACCTGACCCGGATCACCGGATGCAACTTCTGGTATTACAACACAACCTATGAAGCTGACGCCAGGCTTGATTACAAATTTGTCATCAACGGGTCGGAATGGATCCTTGATCCCAAAAACCCTTATACCTGTACCGGGGGTTACGGGCCGAACTCTGAACTACGGATGCCCGCCTATCAGGTTCCTCCCGAGACTGCCTATTACGCGGATATTCCTCATGGCGCCCTGAAGGATACCACCTTTCACAGCGCCATCCTGGGGAATACAAGAAGTATCAGGATCTATCTTCCCCCCGGATATTCAACCGGAGCTTCTGTTTACCCGGTCGTCCTTTTTCATGACGGGCTGGAATATATCACGCTTTGCAAGGCCAACAACATTCTGGATTACCTGATCGCCCACCAACAAATGGTCCCGGTCATTGGTGTGTTTGTTCCCCCGGTTGACCGCGAAGCAGAGTATGCAGGAGATAAAATGGATAATTTTACCCGGTTTATCATTGAAGAGCTAATGCCCGTCATTGATACAAAATACAGGACCAGTAGGGATTCTTCGAAACGGGCTATGGCAGGGGCTTCCAACGGGGGAAATATTTCTCTCTATATCGGGATGAAACACCCGGAACAATTTGGGAAAATAGCAGCCCAGTCAAGCAATGTGACCACTGCCATCAGCAATACCTTTGCAAATGGACCAAAACTCGGCCTGGAATTGTATCTCGATATCGGGACCTATGATCTCGCCGAGCTGATCCCCTTGGTACATAATTTCCTGGAAATTCTCCGGACAAGAGATTACCTTTTCCAATTCTATGAAGTGCATGAAGGACACAGCTGGGGAAACTGGAGTGGCCACCTGAGACTCCCTTTGATACAATTTTTCCCGGCCGCGGCAGGGTTCAATGAACGACCCACGCTGAAGAATATTCGCCTGGGGCCAAACCACCCCAATCCATTCCATGGTCAAACCCGGATCCCGTTCTTCGCTCCGGTCGGTTCAATGGCCGAACTTACCCTTACCGATACCTCAGGACGGAAACTGGAAACCCTGTTTCGCGCTATTGTAACAGATAAAGAAAATACGGTTACCTTTAACGGTCAAACCTATACACCCGGAAATTATTTTTATACCTTGTCGGTAGATGGATACCGGACGAGCAGGATTATTACGATTGAAAGATAATGCTATGTTCACTTTAAAGAATTAATCAATAAATCATAACACCATGAAAATCAATTTTTACCCTTCATTACTCATGGGTCTTGCGACCCTTCTCTGGAGTTGCGGCTCCAATGACGACATCAAGGTTTCAACGGAGCCACAAATGCTGAAACTCACTGCCCCGGTCATCCTGAATACCGACTCAACAGTCATTGAATTAGCCGATTATCTGAGAAATCCGGGACAAATAGATTCCCTGGAGATTGATCCTTCCTTACAGGCAACTATCTCAACTGATTCGACCCAGATGGTAATCCGTCCCGTGGACCGTGATTTTCCCAGGTTATCAATCCTGACACTCTGGTCAAAAGGGTATTCTTACTCCCTGGTTCTCGAAAAAACAACAAAAGTTCATTTTCGTTTCACCTTTGATCCGAAAGAGAAAAAACATAAACGGGTTCAGATCTCCGGGCAGATGAACGACTGGAATCCGGCAGCCGGATACCTGTTCAGGAAAGACAATAAATGGTATATTGACTTGCACCTGTTCCCTGGTAAATACCAATACAAGATCCTCCTGGACGGGAAGATGGTTTGTGATCCTACCAATCCTGATTCTGTCTATAACAACAACGGAGGCTATAATTCCCTTCTCATCGTGGGCAATCTGAACCCTTCGGGCCTGCCGGTCCTCTATACCAAAGAGTCCAGCGGTCGGAAAGCCATTATCGGGCTCAATAACAAAGCTGATTCTGTATTTGTATTATGGCAGAATCATTTTCTTGATCATACTTTCTGGAAAAAAGACAGCGCCGGGATCACCATTGACATACCGAAAAAAGCAAAGGAATTCGGGCGGAGTTTCCTGCGTGTCTGGGCTTATAACAAGACCGGCATTTCGAACGAGGCGCTGATCCCGTTACAGAACGGGAAAGTACTGACCAACGCTTCAAAACTCACCCGGTCAGATGAGGAAGCCATGATCATGTATTTCCTGATGGTGGACCGTTTTAAAAACGGGAATCGGGATAATGACCATCCGGTGAAGGATCCTGACATTGATCCTAAGGTGAACTATATGGGCGGCGACCTGGCAGGGATTACCCGCGCCATTGAAGACGGATACTTTACCAATCTTGGCATTAACACGTTATGGATTTCGCCCATCATGCAAAATCCCCTGGTCGGTTATGCGGAATATCCCGCTCCCCACAGGAAATTCACAGGTTATCACGGATATTGGCCCATTACGCTTACAACGATTGATACCCGGTTTGGGACGCCTTTTGAATTCCATCGTCTGGTAGATGAAGCCCACGGTAAAGGGATCAATGTGGTCCTTGATTTTGTCGCCCATCATGTTCATCAGGAATACGCTGTACTCAAAGCCCATCCGGACTGGATCACCCCGGTCGACCTTCCTGGAAACCGCAAGAATATCCGGTTGTTCGATGAACAAAGGCTTACCACCTGGTTCGATATTTTCCTGCCTACTTTCGACTTGTCCAAACCTCAGGTTGCCCAAATGGTCTCCGATTCCGCTTTATTCTGGATCAAGGAGTATAACCTGGACGGATTCCGTCATGATGCAGCTAAACATGTCCCTGAAAGTTTCTGGCGGATGCTTACCCGGAAATTAAACAATCAGGTCGTTATTCCCCAGGAAAGAAGTATATACCAGATCGGGGAAACCTTCGGAAGCCGCGAACTTATCGGAAGCTATATCAATCCGGGGATGCTCGATGCCCAGTTTGAATTTAACCTGTACTGGGATGCCAAAAACACCTTCGCCATGGATAATACCTCGTTCCGCGACCTGAATTATTCCCTTCAACAATCGTTCAGTTATTATGGAGAACACAACCTGATGGGCAATATCACAGGAAACCAGGATATGTCAAGGTTCATCTCTTATGCCAGCGGCGCCTTAAGTTTCAATGAAGATGCCACAGAAGCCGGCTGGAAACGCGATATCGAAGTAAAAGATACCATCGGTTACCGGAAGCTTGCTTCGCTCATCGCTTTCAATATGACGATCCCAGGGATACCTGTCATATATTATGGGGATGAATTTGGTATGCCAGGCGCCGGTGATCCCGATAACCGGCGGATGATGAAATTTGATGGACTGAACAAGAACCAGGAATATCTCAAATCGATCACGGCAAAGTTGGCCAACCTGCGGAACCAAAACCTTGCCCTGACCTATGGGGATTTCACGACCATCAAGGTATCGGATAAAATTTTCATCTATATGCGTTCCTATTTCGACAAAGCCGTTTTCATCATCTTCAACAAGGATAAAACCCGGCGGAATGTCGAATTTAATATTCCAGAACGGTTTATTAAGGATACCTTCAAGGTTTATTTCGGCAACATCATGAATATCGAAAACGGAGAAATCAATCTTTCAATACAGGGAAATTCCTTTGAAATTATAACCAATTAGTCCTTTAACCAGACCTATGAAAAAAACAGCTTTTCTCTTCCTGATTGTGATCCTGGTTATGGGTGGGTGTAAGCCCAAACAACAGGGCCTGAATACCGGGCCGGTACAACATACGGGCTGGAGCCGCTGTGCCACCATCTATGAGGTAAATATCCGCCAGTATACGCCACAGGGGACTTTTAAAGCCCTTCAGCTGGAACTGCCCCGCCTCCGTAAAATGGGAATCGATATTCTCTGGCTGATGCCCATCAATCCATTGGGTGAAAAAAACAGGAAAGGCTCCCTGGGCAGCTATTATTCGGTCCGCGATTACCTGGCGGTCAATCCGGAATATGGAAACCTGCATGACTTTAAAGATCTGGTTAAAACAGCTCATAGCCTGGGGATGAAGGTGATCATCGACTGGGTCGCTAACCATACTTCCTGGGATAACAACCTTATCATTCAACATCCGGATTGGTATAAAAAAAATTCCCTGGGAAATATCATTGCCCCGGTCGCTGATTGGACCGATGTGGCAGGACTTGATTATTCCAGTCCTGAGTTAAGGAAGTATATGACCGATGCCCTGGCATACTGGGTCAAAGAAACAGACATTGATGGCTACCGCTGCGATGTGGCCGGGATGCTTCCGGTTGACTTCTGGAACCATGCCATTCCTGAAATCCGTAAGATCAAACCCCTCTACATGTTAGCTGAAGACGCGAGCCCTAAGATACATGACACCGGTTTTTTTGATGCCACATACTCCTGGAATCTCTTCCAAGTGATGAACCAGATTGCCAAAGGGAATAAAACCGCCGATAAAATTGATACGGTTTACGCGTTGGAAAAGAGACAATTTTCGCCGGATGCCTACCTGATGCGTTTCACCTCTAACCATGATGAAAATTCCTGGAACGGGACAGAATATGAGCGTCTTGGCGATGGCGCACAAGCCTTTGCCGTCCTGACCTTTACTTTCCCCGGTATTCCTTTGGTATACAGTGGACAAGAATCGGCCATGCAAAAACGTTTACGTTTCTTCGATAAAGATACCATTCCCTGGGGGAATTATCCTCTTGGATCCTTTTATTCAAAGCTAACCCAGCTTAAAAAGAAAGACACCCTGTTATTAGCTGCAGGCAAACAAGGTGGGGATTTCATCAAGGTAAGCACTTCAAACGATAAGGAAGTTTACGCTTTTCTCAGGAAAATTCCCGGCAGACAGATCTTTGTTTTACTGAACCTTTCCCCGAAAAAGCAGATGATCCAGCTCAACGGGACAGATTTCCCTGGTGAGTATTCCGAGATCTTTACCGGGATCGCCAAAGATTGGAAAGCCGGGGAAAAGGTGAAACTCATGCCCTGGCAGTATTTCGTTTACGAAACCCGATAAGGCAATTACAGCTTTTTCAATACCACGGCGCTCATGGGATCCAGGGTTATAGCTGCTCCCCCGATCTTCTGATCATCCAACAGATTCTGGTAATTTCCCTTTTCAGGGAGGTCAAAAGAGATTTTTTTTGGCTCCAGGTTGAACAGTACGACGATTTGCTGGTGGCCATCATATCGGTGGTACCCTAAAGCCTTGCCTTCTGACTTTATGAACCTGATCTTACCGGAGCTCAGAACGGGATTTTCATGCCGTATCCGGATCATTTTTTTATAGAAATCGAAAAGTTCCTGATTGAATGCTACCGGGTCTTTGTCGATACTATCTTTTGTAAAGGGATTCCTGGTTTCGGGTTGAAAAGTAAATTCTTTCCAGCGAAGGGGTTTCCGGCAATCGGGGTCATCTCCTCCCCACATCCCCATTTCATCGCCATTCCAGATGTGAGGCGCTCCTATACCGGTAAATTCGTATATCAGGTAGAACCGGACCCTCCTATAAGTTTCCGCTTCCGGTTTCCCGGACCTATACTTAGGGTCCTCGGACGGCTTTGCATGATATTTGTACTTTCCCGGATTATTGAAGCAGGTAAGTAACCTTGGACTATCGTGGGTTGCAGAGACATTCATCATACCATACCGGTTGGGCTCAGGAAGCCGGTTCCACTGGTATAACAGACTATCTTTAAATTGTCTTGCATCCAGAGGATACAATGTTTCAGAGAAAAAATATTTAGCGGGACGGTAAATCTGGTAAAACATGACAGCGTCAAAAATCCGATCATTGACATAGGGTACCGGGTTCATCATCGTATCCGGCCAGCTTGCCCACCAAATCTCCCCTACCAGATAAGCGTCCGGATTGATGGTTTTAACTTCTTTGTTAAAATCCCGCCAGAAGCCCATGGGAACCTGGTCTGCTACATCGAGCCGGAACCCATCAATACCTTTCGAGGTATCCCCATCCGGGGCCAGCCAGCGTTTGGCGACATCGAAAATGTGTTTCTTTGCCCCCTCATTGATATTGCCTTCAAACGGATGACCGTTGCGCCTGGGTTTTGTCACGTTCACCTTCCTGATTTCGGGGAGGCTCTTTACATTGAGCCAGCCTTTGTAAGCAAATTCACGGACAGGAGTCGCCGGGTCATCAAAAGAAATGATCTCGTACCAATCTTTATATTTTGATTGTTGTTGATTTTTTACGAGATCTTTCCAGGCCCAGAACTCAGTGCCTGTATGATTCCATGAATAATCCATGATGATGTGCATCCCGCGTTTGTGAACTTCCGAAACCAGCTGAAGAAATAGTTTGTCAGCCGAAGTCCATTTCCAGGTCGATGGATCATCCGGGATTTCTGAAGCAATAAGTATCATATCGCCGGATGGATCAGGTCCAAAATTAACATCCACGTGATGGTATGACCGGGCATCATATTTATGCAGGGAAGGCGCATCATTCACCGGATTCAGGTAAATCGCATTGATGCCCAGGTCAGACAGGTAATCCAGTTTATCTATGACACCCTGCAAGTCGCCTCCATACCTTCGTAACTGTAAGATATCACCATGATTTTTATGATATTCCTTCATCCATCCGGCTTCCTGGATAGTAGGCAAATACCAGTCTGAGGCCCATTCTGACATTTTCCAGTCAGGTGGGACGAGGTAGGATGTATCCGAACGGATATTCAGCGGTTTTGGGTCATTGGCTGGATCACCGTTATAAAAACGTTCAACCAGGATCTGGTACCAGATGGCGTTTTTCGACCATTCCGGGGGACCTTCAACCAGCGAGGCCTTGTTCGTTGTGGCGCACCGGATCATAACCAGGGAAAAGATGATGGCGGGTAAGATAACAATTTTTTTCATTGGCAATTATTTTGCTGTATATCATAAGGATCAAAGAATTACTTCCATTATTTTAAAATAACCGGAATTTCAGCCGAAGCGGAAATCAGCGATCCGGAAGTAGCGCTGATCACGATCGTACCCGAAGCATTTTCCGATAATTGGACGATAACCTGGCATTTCCCGTTGAATAACTTCCGTTGCCATTGTCCGTCAGGGCATTTATCAGCTTCATGGCTGCTTGGGTCGCCATTGCCAACCCCCAGAATGGCCGCATCCCCTTTGATATCAAACCGGATGAGGTTTCCCGCATCCGGAACTTCACGGCCAAGATGATCCGTAACATGGACGTTGACCACGGTGGCATCCCGCGCTCCGGAAACCAGGGTTGCCTTGTCAGGCGTTAATATTATCCTTTCAGGATTACCGGTTGTTTCGACGATGGAAGTAATTACTTTATCCTTTTTCCATCCCATTGCCATAAGTTTCCCGGATTGATATGGAACATTCCAGGTTAAATGACCATTTCGTGGCATTGTTTTTTTCCCAAGGCTTTTGCCATTAAGAAAAAGCTCCACCTGATCGGCATTGCTGTTAACCCACACCGGAATGGTCTTCCCTTCCTTTCCTTTCCAATTCCAATGGGGAGAAATATGGATAACATCCTGATTGGTCCACCAGGATTGGTAATAGTAGAAAATATTTTTCGGGAACCCGCACATATCCATGACTCCGAAATGCGAACTGATATTGGGCCAATGAAAAGGAGTCGGTTCCCCCCGGTAATCAAAGCCAGTCCAGACAAAACCGCCCATCCAGCCAGGTTGACCGGCGCATAAAGTCCACCACTCCTCGGCCGTGCTGGCCCACCATGGCGCAGAGATATCCTGGTCCGGAAGATAGCACCTGATCGTATCTTTCTCATAGATCCCCCTGGTCGTGACCGTGCTGCCCATTTCAGTCCCGATGACCGGTTGCTCGGGATGATGCCGGTGGTAATCAGCAACGGCAAATTGACGATAATTAAATCCGCGAATAGGGACCACCTCATTGACACCGGTATAATAATTGGGCAGATCGGCCCCATAAGTACTGGTACGGGTTGGATCAAGCGCTTTCTGACAGGCTAACAAGGAAAGGGCGACCCGTTTTCCAATCCCGTTTGTCTGAATGTATCCTTCTTCATTCCCGATCGACCACATGAATACAGAAGGATGGTTCCGGTCGCGGAGGATAAGTCGCTCAAACTGGCTTCTGTATTCGGGACTGCTGTTCAGCAACCGTTGCTCGTCAAGTACCAGCATTCCCAGGCTATCGCAGACATCCAGCAATTCCGGGGCCGGAGGATTATGACTGGTCCGGTAAGCATTAACACCCATTTTTTTCAATAAACCAATGCGGTAATATTGCAGGTAATCGGGTATGGCCAGGCCGACCCCGGCGTGATCCTGATGACAGCAGACACCCTGGACCTTCATGTTCTCCCCATTCAGGTAAAAACCATTTGTCGCGTCAAATCGCAAGGTACGGATACCAAACCGTTGATTGATGCTATCGGTGACCTGTCCCTTCATTTTTACGACCACAATAACACGATAGAGATAAGGGTTGTTAACCGACCATAAGATCGGATCCTCAATCCTGATCTGCTGTTTGACCAGGTTTGCTGAACCCCTGTCAACCTTCGCCATCTTTTCGCCGGAGATGCCCACCACTTTCCCGTTTCTTTCGGTTATCCGCACCATTACTGTACATTCAACGGGATAATCAGAGGTGTTTTCAAGGTTGATCTCCGTTGTGACATCTGCATATTGCTCCTTCACGTCGGTATAAATAAAAAGGCCACCCTCCGGGATATGAACATGGTTAAATTGATGTAGCCAAACATGCCGGTATATTCCTGCCCCTTCATAAAACCATCCTTCATACTGGGTGGCATCAACCCTGACAGCAAGAACGTTATCCTCGTTAAAACGGATGTAATCCGTGATGTCATAGCTGATACCGATATACCCACTTTCGTTGGCCCCCAGGTAGAATCCGTTCAGCCAGATTCTGGCATCCCTGAAGATCCCATCAAACCGGATAGAGAATCGCTGTCCTGAGTCAGACTTGCTGATTGTAAAATGTTTCCTGTACCAACCAATACTTGTTCCGGGATATTTTCCACCCACCGGCTTATAACCGTGTGATTGAACATCGAAATCATCGGCATATCCGAAAGGCAATTCAACCGCCCAATCGTGTGGCAGATCGATGGTTTTCCAGGCAGAATCCGGGAATCTCGAATCAATGGCCGTGTGTTCAGCTTTCCCTGATTTGGAAAAAATGTTAGCGACGCCGTAATTAAAATCCCGTTGCGGATCACCGGCATAGCCAAAATGGAATTTCCAGTCCCGGTCAAAGTTCAATGTTGAAGGCGGTTTTAAGGGTTGTGCATACGAAACGCTGAATGAAAAAAGCAGAGGGGTAATAAAAACAGACAGGTAATTTCTCATGGTTTATGGAATAAAAATGCTTTAAATCAACCTAAAAAACATATAGTGATCAAAATGTAAAATGGTGTAATAAAGATAAAACATTTTTTGTATAAAATGCAAAGAGGCCGCTTCTTAAGGAGCGGCCTCTTTGTCAGGAATTAAATTCAATGTTAATGATCCTGATCCAGGCAGGTAATCTTACTTTCCGGCCTGGATTTTATAGGTTTTGGTTATCAGGTTGATGTTGATCGTATAAGTTCCTGAGCCTGGTGAAGTGATGCTCGGCGGATCGGGAACGCTTTCAGTAAGCCTGTACACTAAAGGTCCGTCGTTGGGTGTTCCGGTTTCATCGGTTCCCCATTGGGGGGCCCAGCCTGTTGTGGTCTCCATAAATTTCATTCCACCGGCAGTCAGGGTTGTTGTGAGCGTAAAAATACCCGGGGATACCTTTGTAAACGGAATTCCATTGGCCAGGGTCCAACCTGCAGTGGTCGCATCGCCAACGAGGAATAACTGTGCAGAAGTTGCAGATACCTCATAGGTCAGATTAGCCGTGTCGGCCAGGATGTAATAATCGCCTGGATTAGTCGGTGAAGGGATGGCAGATGGATCCGGTACTGATTCGGTCGGCCTGTAAACCAGATTCCCGTTCTCGCTGGTCCCGCCGGCATCTGTACCCCATTGTGGGGCCCAGGCGCCAAGATCGGCTATGAACTTAATAAATTTACCGCCTCCGGAAAGGGTTTCTACGATCGCAAATTTACCTCCTTCGATATGGGTCATCTCAAGCGCTTTTGTGTTATCCCATCCAACCGTGGTAGCATCGCCAAGCAGGTAGATGGGCGGAACAATGACAATGGATGAATAGGGGGTTATGTTTAACGTCAGGGTTCCCGAGTATTTGGTTGCAGCGGCGCCGGTTCCGGAAAGTTGCGATTTAACGCGGAATTCATAAGTGCCAAGGCTGTCGGGCTGACCTAAGAATTTGCTTAAAATAATGGCATTCATCGAACCGACGGTAATCGAATATTCCTTGCTGGTCGATGATACCAACACTTTCGGATCGGCAAATTCATTGCCAACCGTATCCATCTCGAGTGAATAAACAGGAGGTACCAGATCGGAAGGGCTGAAAGCAGAAGAGACCCAGCCGAAGACGCAGAGCACCGAATCTTTATAAGGTTCTGTGAGAACATAGCTGGACCCCTGAGCGGGTGAAACAACCTGGGCGCCAGAAAAGCCGGACAGTTCAACTTTATCATCCTTCTTGCATGAGTATATGCCGATTAATCCGATAGCCAGAATTAATATTGTTAGTTTTTTCATAATGTTTTGGTTTTAAATATTAATATCCTGGATTTTGGGTGAGGTTCGAGTTTGCCGAAACATCAGCGGAAGGCAACGGGAAAAGGTTGTATGTTCTTGCAGTTGTAATACCATCGGCAACGCCGCCTTTCCATGGCCAGAGATAAGTACTCTCACTGAATTTCCCATAACGGATAAGGTCGGTTCTGCGATGACCCTCCCAATAGAGTTCACGCGCCCTTTCATCCAGGAGAAAATCAAGGGTCATCTGATCGGCAGTAATATCCCCGCTGGTATTACCATAAGCTCTTTCCCTGATCGCATTCACATAATTCAGGGCAGCGGCTTCATCCCCACCAGTGCCACCTCTCTTGATGGCTTCAGCATACATCAGATATACATCAGCCAGGCGGAACATGATGAAATCGTTATCGGTATATTCCAAATCCTTGCCACCCGCACCGGTACTGGTTACATTCTTGAACTTTGTAATGGCATAGCCATTGGTAAACAAGCTGACGTCATCGATCTCAAGGCTCTGACCGTCAGTCCAGAACATGGCCCGCTGGTCCTTGGCAAGATTAAATTTATTGACCAAAGCGCTCGTTGTCCGGGTTCCTCCCCATCCACTTGTTACGCCAAAATCGCCAGGCACCATACTACCGCCAATTGCTGCTCTGGTAATAAATGTGGTCCCGCCATAAGTCCTTGTTTTCAACCCGTCAAAACTGATGCTGAAAATGATTTCAGGGCTATTTTCGTTATCAGCTAAGAAAAGGTCTTTGTATTCAGGATCGAGGGAATAGCCTGCATTGATCACATATTGGCAATATTTGATACACTCTGTGTATTTATCCTGCCCGATATAAACATTCGCGTTCAGGTATAATTTTGCTAATAAGGTCCAGATGGTTCCCTGATCTGCGCGGCCATATTCGTTTAATCTTGCTCCCGCCATGAGTGGTTCAATGGCCAACAGTTCTTTTTCGACATAGGTAAACAAAGCATCCCGCTTGATCTGCGTAGGGAAGAATTTTCCTACCGGGTCATTTTCAGTGACAAAAGGAACGTTTCCGAAAAGATCAAGTGCATGATAATAACTCAACGCTCTCAGGAACCTGGCCTCGGTACGGAACCTTATTACTTCTTCCCGGCCCGTTCCGGTGATACCCCGTTCGTCAAGCTTGCTATCCGCGGATTCCCTGATGAACTCATTGCATTGTGCTATCTGGAAAAATATCCTGTAATACATGGCCGCGACAAATACATCGCCTGATCCCCATTTCTGAGAATGGAAATCTTTGATGGTTTGGTCATTCCAGCCGATCACGGCTTCGTCAGTCGGCAATTCCTGATGGTACCAATAGCCGCGGAGATATTCGCCGAATCCTTCATCAATTCCGCTGATATCCGGATCTCCTGCAGGACCCTGCTGCCCGGATACCGAAAGCCCAGCATAACATTTCGCGAGGACTTGTTTGTACCCAGCCGCAGATGTATAAATGTTGGTAGCTGTCATGCTACGAGGGTCGATTGGCAACGTATCAAGATCCTTAACACAGGAAGCGAGAAACAAGGTTGTTGCCAAAACCATGAATGTTATCTTATATATTCGTTTCATTTTTTTCAGTTTTTAAGCGTTAGAATAAAAGATTTACACCCAAAACAAACACCCTTGATCGGGGATACATATTGTTGTCAATACCCACCGTTGTGCCAAGGTTCACCTCGGGATCGAGACCCTTATAACCGGTGATGGTAAATACATTATTGACAGTGAACGAGAGGCGAAGGTTAGCGGTGTTTTTGATGACATTACCGAAATCATAAGCCAGGGTAAGATAATCCAGCTTGAAATAGGAGGCATTCTGCACATAGTAATCCGACAAATATTGATTGTTGGCAAAATTTGCATCATACACATCGGATGTTACATTGCTCAGATAAGGACCTTCGGAACGGTACAGGTTAGAATAGACACCACGGTTGGCAGAAATGTTGTTATAGACATAATTTCCAATGGCAGCGTGGCCTGCAGCAGAAAGGCTGAGCTTTTTATATGACAGGGTAGTGGATATGCCATAAGTTGAGGTGGGGTTGGCGCTGTGGTATTGATACCGGTCAGCATCCGTGATTTTCCCGTCGTTATTCCTGTCAACATACAATCCTTCGATGGGATTTCCATCGTTATCATATACTTGCTGATAAACGTAGAACGAGTACATCGGGTAGCCGACACTCTGGATCTGGACCGTGTTTCCAACACCGCCACTGATTCCGCCAACCAGGATCCCTGCATAATTGGGGTCGTCATTCACGGTAAGTTTGGTGATTTCATTCTTATTGGTCGTGGCATTGAGGTTGATATCCCATTTCCAATCTTTGGTAACAATGGCTTTGAATCCCAGGTTGAATTCCCATCCGTTATTTTTCATATCCCCGATATTGGTCCATACATAGTTGGAAAGATTCGTTCCTGCAGGGACAGGGACATAACATAACATATCGGAGGTTTTACGGATATAATAATCAATTGATCCCGTGATCCGGTCATTCAGGAATCCGAAATCAAGACCAAAGTTGGTCGTTGCAGTGGTTTCCCATTTCAGTCCGGCATCATAAGCGTTGGCGCGAAGGGTGGTATAGAACACATTTCCGAATTGGTACATGGCATATTGATCGCTGGCAGTATAAACGGGGATGGATGGATACCAGTTGTCGCCCAGATCCTGCTGACCGGTCTTTCCCCAGCCAACTCTGAGCTTCAATTGCGAAACCACCTTTGAATTTCTTAAAAAGACTTCATCGTTGATTTTCCAGGCTAATGCAACCGAGGGGAAAAGGCCCCAACGGGTGTCCTTCGAAAATTTAGAAGAACCGTCGTCGCGCAAGGTAAAGGTGAAAAGATAACGGTCGGCCAGGGTATAGTTCAAACGGCCATAAAAGGAAAGAAGATAATACTCTTTTTTCGCGGTCACATCACTGGTCCGTAAAGAATCATGAGGAACGTTGCTGTTGTGGTTATTGGCTTCAAAATAAAAATGCTGCCACGAGTAACCAGCCATCACATCAAATTTGCTCCGGATGGAATTTACCTCTTTTACATAGTTCAGGTAAAAATCAAGGACTTTATTGTTTTTTGTTTGATCGTATGTGTTGTCGGTCCCTTTATTTGAGTAAACCCAGGTTGCATTTTCCGGTACATAAACGGTACCGTTGCTTTTCGAATAATCAATACCCAGGTTTAACACTGCCCGTAAATCGGGAAAGAAGTGCAATTTATAGTCTAACTGCAAGTTTCCCAGGAAACGGTTGACGTGTGACTTATCATCCTTCATCTGGAGCATGGCAACCGGGTTTGAAGTCGCCTGTCCGACCGGGATGGTGTCTCCCGATTGAAGCCATGCCCAATAATCGCCAAAATTGTTGGTCGCCGTTACCGGTTTAGTCGGGTCAAAAGCAATGGCAGCTCCAATGGCGCCATTATCGGCAAACCTGTTCTTCTCATACATGTATTTTGCATTCAGGTTAACCTTCAGATAGTTTTTGAAAAATGTAGGGTTGAGGTTCAATCCCACGGAGGTCCTTTGCATGTTATCCGTCTTCAGGATACCATTCTGATACATGTAACCAACCGACAAACGGTAAGGCATTGTGCTGATAGCGCCTGTGATGGCGACGTTGTGATCCGTGCTGATACCGGTCCTGAAAATTTCTTTCTGCCAGTCTGTACTGTTCACGGTATCAAGGAGGCCCAGAACAGCCTGGTTCCCAGCATATTTTTGTTTTATAAGGGCCCTGTATTCATCAGCGCCAAGAACTTTATAGGTTCGGGGCACGGTGGCAATAGAAATATTACCGGAATATTCAACGCCAATCTTTTTCCCACCCGCTGTGCCTTTTTTTGTCGTGATGATGATAACGCCATTGGATGCGCGCGATCCATAAATGGCCGTGGCAGAGGCATCCTTTAATACAGTGTAGGTTTCAATGTCATCAGGATTAATCATGCTAAGGGTCCCACGGGCGCCTGAAGTGCTGGTATTGTCAATGGGAACGCCATCAATAACGACCAGGGGGTCGTTGGACGCGTTGAGGGATGAACCACCGCGGATCCGGATAACGGCATCCCCGCCAGGCGCACCGCCCAGGGTCGTAACCTGAACACCCGGGATTTTTCCAATGATCAACTGTTGCGGTGAAGTGATCAACCCCTGGTTAAAACTTTTTTTATCAATCGCGGTAACAGAACCGGTTGCATCCTGCTTTTTCACAGTGCCATACCCGATCACTACGATCTCATTCAAACTGCTTACACTTGTTTCCAAAACAACGTTGATCTTCTTTTCCCCGGAAAAAGTCCGCTCCTGGGTTTGATAACCAACATAAGAAAATACCAGGATATCACCCGGTTTTACCTTAATGGTGTAATTCCCATCAATATCCGTAACCGCGCCAAGTGTGGTGTTTTTTATCACAATGGTGACTCCGGGTATTGAACTTCCGTCTGCTGCATCCGTCACTTTTCCGCTCAGCGCAACTTCCTGTGCATATATCGCCGATGTGGAGGCAAAGGCGACCAAAAGTAACAGAAAACGCAACCATAGTATTCGTTTCTTCATAGAGTTGAATTTGTAAAGGTTTAACATTCTGTTAATTGATTGATTGTTTATATATTTGATTGATTGGCAAATGGAAATTTGATCAAAACGGATCTAAAAATACAACAATCATAGGAATTTTGTCACCATCGCGAAATTAATTTATCTTTTTTACTTCCTGTCATTGGATTCCATGTAAACACCTGACGTTAAATCCTGTAAATAAGAATGGCCTGAAATAAAACGGGCGAATATACAAAAAAAAACAATATATGACAATTTATCTCATAGCCTCGGATTTACATGATGGTCTGGCCATTGACTGAATATTTTCCGGTAGGATATCTTTGGGGTCAAGGGAATGTAAACTGATTATTGAATATATTTGCATGAATTCTTATAAACTGCTGATTGTGTTTGAAATGTTAGTATAAATCAATAAACAAAAAATGAAAAAATTCAGAAGATCATTCAGCCTTATCCTCATTCTCTTTATAGGTATGCTGCAAGAGGGATTGCTTTCTGGTCAGGTGATCGTTACCACCCCTGTTTTCCCCCTTGAAAACGATTCGGTCACCATTATTTTTGATGCAGCACAAGGGAACGGGGAGCTGATGAATGTCTCACCCCCGATATATGCGCACACCGGGGTCATCACGAACCTCAGCTCCTCCCCTTCCGACTGGAAATATGTGGTTGCCGGCTGGAATGAGAATATTCCCAAAGCGCTTATGACCCCGTTAGGAGGCAATAAATACCGGTTAAAAATACAACCTTCCATCCGGAGCTACTATGGCGTTCCGGTTAACGAACAGATCGAAAAAATGGCCTTTGTGTTCCGTAATTCAGATGGCACCAAGGTGGGACGGAATGCCGATGGCAGCGATATCTTTGCTGATGTTTATCCTCCCGTTATGAGTGTCAATATCGTCGAACCTACCAACCGCGACCTCTATCTTTACCAACAGGATACTATCCTGGTTTCGGCGGTCAGCCCTTTGGCAGCCTCCCTGAAAATTTTCATCAACGGGAACCTGGTGAAAACCAGTCCCGGTCAGTTTATTTATGATACCATCCTGGCAGATAATTTTGGACAGAATTGGGTGAAAAACCAGATCAGGATAATGGCCGAAAACGATACCGCTTCAGCCAGCGATTCGGTTTCCTATACCGTTATCCCTACCCCTGCAGTAGCCGATCTCCCTCTCGGTATGATTGACGGGATCAATTATTTAGATACGACCAGCGCCTTGTTATGCCTCTATGCCCCCTACAAAAAAAATGTTTTCCTCATGGGCGAATTCAACAACTGGCAACTTGATTCGAACTTTTACATGAAAGTAACCCCTGACGGAAAAAGATACTGGCTGCAGATCAACAACCTGATCCCAAAAGAGGAATACATTTTCCAATACCTGGTTGACGGCAATATCCGCATTGGCGACCCTTATGCCGACAAAGTGAGCGATCCTGACGACCAGTATATTTCTTCAGCAACTTACCCGGAGCTTAAACCCTATCCTACAGGTTTGACCACGGGTGTTGCAACATACCTGCAAACCGACCAGGATCCTTATCCCTGGGACCCTGAACCCTTTGTAGCCCCTCCTGTGTCCAGCCTTATCATTTACGAATTACTGATCCGGGATTTTACCTTAGCCCACGATTACCCTTCCCTGATCGACACCCTCGACTACCTGAAAAACTCCGGGATCAATGCCATTGAACTGATGCCCATAATGGAATTTGAAGGAAATATCAGCTGGGGATATAATCCCGATTATTCCTTTGCTGTTGACAAATATTATGGCACGAAGAACGGGCTTAAACAATTCGTCGAAGCAGCCCACGCTAAAGGAATCGCGGTGATTCTTGACATTGTCTGCAACCATCATTTCGGCAACTCGCCACTTGTAAAGTTATACTGGGATGGGAACGCCCAGTGTCCTGCTGCCAACAATCCCTGGTTCAACCAGATCCCGAAACATCCCTACAATGTCGGATACGATTTCAACCATGAAAGCCCGGATACAAGAGTTTATATGGAACGATTGATAACCTACTGGCTTACAGAGTTTCACGTAGATGGATATCGGTTTGACCTGTCGAAAGGGTTTACGCAAAAGAATTCTTATCCTAACAATGTCGCCCTGTGGGGCCAATATGACGCTTCACGTATCAGTATACTGGAAAACTATGAGTCAGTCATCCATGCAGTCAATCCGGATGCTTACATGATCCTTGAACATTTCGCGGATAATTCGGAAGAGGTTGTACTTTCGAATAACAACATGCTTCTTTGGGGAAATGTTACCGGTGTTTATGAGGAGGCAGCCATGGGTTACAACGAAAACAGCAAATCAGATCTTTCCTGGGCTTCCTATAAAAAGAGAGGATGGACCCAACCCAACCTGGTTGCCTATATGGAGAGTCATGACGAGGAACGGATGATGTTCAAAGCCATCACCTATGGTAACATCACTCAAACTGATTATAAAATCAAGGGCGACACTTCACTTTGCCTGAAACGGGATGAATTGGCTGCCAATTTCTACTTCATGCTACCGGGGCCTAAAATGGTATGGCAATTCGGGGAGTTGGGTTACGATTATTCCATCAATTATCCAACTGGCACCTCCGATTCGCGATTAACCCCTAAACCCATCCGGTGGGATTATCTCACCCAGTGGAGGAGAAGATATACACGAAATGTTTTTGCAGCCTTGATGGAATTGAAAAAGAACCAGCCTGTATTCAGCACCACTGATTATACCATTGATGTTACCGGCGCCACAAAAAGGATCTGGCTGCGGCACAGCGCCATGGATGCCACGGTTTTGGGAAATTTCGACGTTGTCAGCAAGAATGTCGATCCTTCTTTCACTAAAACCGGTACCTGGTATGAATATTATTCAGGCGATTCCCTGATCGTTACCGATGTTTCAGCAACCCTGCCATTCAAACCCGGCGAATACCGGATCTATACGACGGCCCGTTTACAAAAGCCCATATTTACAGGCCTGGATGAACACCCGCTTCCGGGTTCAGTTGAAACCGGAAAGGCGCTGGTTTATCCCAATCCTGCAACCGACCTGGTGAATTTTGCTTTCAATATCACCGAACCGGGAAAAGCCCGGATCATGCTGTATGATATTTCCGGCAGATTGGTCAAACAATTCTTCACCGGATTATTGTCCCAGGGATTGCACCAATACACGATAGACCTTACCGCTACCACCGGTGAGCATATTTCACCGGGTGTTTACCTGTATGTATTTCAGGCCGGCAAGATCCAGTCACAGGGAAAGTTGATCATACAATAAAGGATGAGCGATCAGGAATGGCCCTAAGATCAAACTGTGGCAATCAGGGTACCGATGATCTTACTTCTGAGAGACGGGCATATTCATCTTTATAAGCTTCCCTGAATGCCCGGAACCATTTTTCATTTATTGCAACAGGGTGGGCAGGGGATTTTTCTTTTGCAAACATGGATGTTATACCTTTTTGATAGTCCACCTCTGCAAGCGATATTCCCAATTGTTGCTGGGCCTGCAGGGCTTTGTCAGCAGGAAATCCCTTCTTGGGCAATAAACACAAATACCGGAAAGCTTCTCTGTCGTCATGGAGCCCCTGGTAAAACAGAACAGCCTGAAAAACAAGGTATGGGTTATTCCTTGAATCCACAAAATTAAATCCTGATTCAAAAGGGCAACCCAGATTATCGAGGTTGTACGACTTGTAACTTCGTTCTGTTCTGTATAAAATTGATAAAACCGTATCATATTGGCCTGAAGCAGCATACCTTTCCGCCCGTGTTAACTCTTCCTGGTAAGCAATCGCCTTTTCATATTTTTTCAGTGTATCTGAAATGTTTGTGGACGCTATTCCGCACCCCGGAACAGAATCAGCCAAAGCAAAGGCACGGTGGATGTATAAACCTGCATTCATGTAGTTTTTCAGAGCAACGGCCCTGTCTGCGCGTATCATCGTATACGTCACTGAATCGGCAAGATCCCTGCATCTTTGCTCCCTTATTTTTTCACCAAACCAGGTTAATACCGATGTAAATTCCTGGTCACGACCCAATCCGTACCTTGTACCTGCATTACGGATTGTATCCAGGGTGGCTTCAGCCTTGCCGAAACGGCTTGACCAGATGTCCTTCTGGGCAAGGCTTAGGTCGATCAGCAGGTGGTTTTTCATGGCTCTCCTGTAAAGAGAATCATAATCACCGGAAGGGGCCAATCCATGCCGGTCTGACAACGAACGCGCCTGATCGAAATACTGCAGGGCCAGTGTAAATTGACGATGATTGAGGGCGCCCACCCCGTCAGAAAAAAACTTTTTATACCGGATCTGTTCAATAAAAGGAGTAATGGAGTCATGCCTGCCGGCAAAGACCGAATGATCGGGAAGACAGGAAAGAAGGGTCGCTGCATTATCGAAATAATAAAGGGCTGTATCAAACTGGTTACCGGTCAACGCTGCAATTGAACGGTTAACTGATTCCTGGCATATACCCGCGAGCGCCCTGTTCTTTTTCGCTTCCATCTGACCGTTGACCGGGATCAGTTTGTCAGGGGTATAGATCTGTTCGAAAAGCTGATAACATTCCAGCGCTTCTTTGAATTTTTCCTGTTCAAGGAGCTGATCGCACTGGCTATTACGCATGAAGAACAATTGACCATAAACCTGCCGGTAGAGAGAATCATTGGGAATGAGACCGGGATGCATTTTATAGTAGGCTGCAGCATTCTCAAGGTATTGGTCAGCCATGTCATATTTCCGGTTGCTGATACAATCGGTGGCAATGCCAATATAGGCATTGAAGATTTCTGTGGAAGCCTGCGTTAACGATTCATCCACCCCCCCGAACCGGATCCCGGCCGGAAACGTAGCATTAAACTTTTTTGCATGTTCCATAATCGAAACCGCTTCGGCAAACCGGTTCCTTTTCATTAAATCCTGCGCTAACTGATGATAGGATAACAGGATTTTCCAGGAAATAAATTGCCACAAAGAATCCGTTTCCGCATCAGGAAACATCTTCCTCATTAACAGTTCCGGGATGTTTTTATCGGGTGGAAAAGATAGGGTGTCGAAATAATGATCGAGAAAGTCATAGTATATGTCGCCGTGCCTGTCACCCATTAATTGTGACTTTTCCACGAAGGAAAGGATCCTTGCTGTATAAAAACCGGCTATTCCCGATAAATCCCTATTCCAGGGAATGGCCCCGGACCCCAGCAGGGCATCACAATAATTATAAGTCAAAGTCCTGGAAATTTTAAATAAAGTCAGATAACGGGAGGAGAGTTGTAAAGGATCAAAGGTCGGATCAGGCAGATTGTCCAAAAAATCCCGGTCCCTGATACAGGTTAAAACCTTGTTGAGCTCTTCTATCTGAATAAAATGCACGGGCAAAAGGTCCTCACGGGAAATATTCATCGTATCTGCAACCTGAGTTAAAGTATCTACGAGGACCGAGGAGGCGTAATAATCATCGATCAGGTGCATCCGGTGCATAAAAAGTGAAAAGCCAAGAGAATCATAATAAAACTGAACATCGCGTAAAAGAATGGTGTCCAGGCTTGGATCAAATCCTGTTACCGGAATTTCAAAAAGTAAGCTATCCGAGGGAACAATCCTTTGCGAAACAAGGTTTTGCTCTGTATAACTGGTCGTATCATACCGGTTGGCCCACCTTAAAGTTAAATTCATCCGGTTGGGGATCAGTACATCTGAAATATCGAACTGGCGGTAGCGTATGTCCCCTTTCATGACCGGGTCCCTAAAAAAAACCCGAAGCCGGTTTTTCCCATCAACCGGGCCGATTGAAATCTTGTTCATATAACAAAGATCCAGATCGACAAGCCAGGGATCACGGAGCACATGCTTGGCGATTTCACGTAAGATCCTGTTCCCAAATACGAGATGGCCTTCTTCCAAATGGTGATATTTTACAGTATATCTGATTTTTTCAGAGGATCTGAAAGAATCGACCTGGGCTGATATCGGATGAGAAAAAATGAGCAAAAGAAGGAAAGGGAAAAATCTATGCATCAGGAAGAGAAAAGAAAAATTTTTGTACAAAAATAAGCATTTGTTTTTTTTTTCAGTTTTGTTAGTAAATTTGACGTTACATTATGATCAGATTAATCTACCCAAAAATTTTTCTCCTATGAAGAATCATTTCTCTCACAAAATTGCTTTAATAATAGGATTCATTTGCATTGCAGCTTTGGTAAACCCGGGTTGTAAATCGAAGAAAGACACGCAAAAAAAAGCTCCTCCCCTGAAAGTCATGCAGATCAAGGGCACGCGCCTTCCAATCTATCTTGAGATGGTGGGGCAGGCTGTGGGTATCCCCACGGTCGAAATCCGCGCACGGGTTGCCGGTTACCTGCAAAACTGGTCCTTCAGGGAAGGTTCTATAGTTCAAAAGGGACAAAAACTGTTTACCATCGAGCAGGATGAGTATATCAACAGCCTCAAATTTGCCGAGGCAGACCTTGAAAATAAAACAGCAGCCTGGGAAAAAGCAAAACTGGACGTGGCCCGTCTGAAACCACTTTTATCGACCAATGCCATCAGCCAGAACGACTATGATAAAGCGGTCACCACGGAACTGATGGACAGGGCCTCTGTTGCCAGTTCCAAAGCAAACCTGGCAACGGCCAAGTTGAATCTCTCCTATACGGTAATGGCATCCCCGATAACCGGATGCATCGGCGCATGCAATGTCCGTCCCGGTAACCTGGTCGGAAAAGGAGAATCCACCCTGCTTACAACTGTTTCAGCAGTGGATCCCATTTATGTCAATTCCCAGATGAATGAAAATGATTACCTGAAGATCATGCGGTATTATGATGCCAATAAAAAAGACCTGAATAGCAAGAATGATGTTCTCAAGGTCTTTATAACCCTTTCGGACAAACAGGTATTTGATCATGCCGGATCCATCGATTTCATTGACCGGGAAGTCAATCCGGAAACCGGTACGATCGCCATCCGCGCTGTATTCCCAAATCCTGACGGGTTGATTAAACCCGGTAACTTTGCGAATGTTAACCTGATGTTGATGGAACAGGAAAACGGGATCCTCATCCCGCAAAGCGCCACAACGCAGATACAGGGAAAGAATTTCGCGTTTGTCGTGGATGCAGGGAATAAAGTCCACAGGGTCCCGGTCATCCTCTCGCGGTCCATGAATAATAATATTGTCGTCGTGAACGGACTGAAAGTTGGCGATCGTATCCTGCTTGAAGGATTCCAGAAATTTCAGGAAGGAATGGCCGTCACACCGGTCAATGTACCCGACACACTGAGCATACCTCAGATGAAAGCCAAATGACAGAAATTTAAGAATTAATAATAAAAATCACCAATCCATAAATATCAATAATGGTCAATGGTCAATAGTCAATAGTCAATGGTCAATAGTCAATGGTCAATAGTCAATCCTTAATGGTCAATTCTAATTTGTAATTTTCTGTATATGTTGCAATCCTTTATCACCCGCCCTATTCTTTCGTCGGTCATTGCCATCCTCATTGCCCTTGTCGGGATTCTGAGTATGCTCTCACTGCCCATTTCCCAATATCCGGATGTAGTGCCACCAACCATTCAGGTTACTGCTTATTACCCTGGCGCCAATGCCGAAGATGTACAAAAGACCGTAGCCATCCCCCTTGAAGAGCAGATCAATGGCGTTGACAATATGACCTATATGACATCCCAATGTGCCAATGACGGATCCTGTACCATCACCGTTTATTTTTCGGTAGGGACCGATCCGGATATGGCCACTGTCAATGTACAAAACCGAACCCAAAGGGCCATGAACGTATTGCCACCTGAAGTAACCCAGGGCGGCGTTACTGTATTAAAGAAATCACCAAGTGTCCTGATGTTGTATGCCCTTGTATCCAACGATACGGCATACGACACGAAATTTCTCGCCAATTACCTGAATATAAATGTGGTAAACGTAATCAAACGAATCGAGGGAGTAGGCGACGTGAACATGTTCGGTGGGGATGATTATTCAATGCGGATCTGGTTGAACCCGGAACGGATGGCAGGATATGGAATAACAGTTAAGGATGTTCAATCGGCGATCAAAGATCAGAATGTTCAGGCCGCAGCCGGACAGATTGGTAAAAACCCGGCGGAACAAGGCCAGGAAATGTCGATCATGATCAATGTCCGGGGCCGTCTTGTTGACGAAGCGGAGTTTGGTAACATCATCATCAAAGCCAACAACGATGGTTCCCTTGTCCGCATGAACGATATTGCCAGGATCGAACTGGGAATGAAAACTTACGACGCCAACAGCCGTTTCAATGGTAAAACAGCGCCTTGTATTCTCGTTTACCAGTCCCCCGGATCAAATGCTGTTGCTGTCCGCGCCGCGTGTGATGCTGCCATGGAAGAGCTGGCAAAGGAATTTCCCCAGGGGATAACCTATGAAAAAGGCCTGGATACCGTCGAATTCGTGACTGCTTCCATCGAGGAAGTGTTGAAAACCTTATTTGAAGCCTTTATCCTCGTCTTCATTGTTATCTTTATCTTTCTTCAGGATTGGCGGGCAACACTCATCCCAGCCATCACCGTACCGGTTTCACTGGTGGGCGCCCTGGCTGCATTCGCTTTTCTCGGGTTTTCCATTAATATGCTCACCCTTTTCGCACTGGTATTGGCCATAGGTATCGTCGTTGACGATGCCATTGTAGTCCTGGAGGCTGTCCAGGAAAAGATCGATTCTCAAGGAATGACCTCCCTGGAAGCAACAAAACATACCATGAAAGAGATCACGGGCGCCATCCTGACCATCACAATGGTTCTCTGTGCCGTGTTTATCCCGGTTTCATTCCTGGGTGGCACCACGGGCGTTATGTATAAACAATTCGCCCTGACACTCATATCTTCCATCCTGATCTCAGCGCTTCTTGCATTGACACTGGCCCCTTCCTTATGCGTTATGCTGCTAAAACCCAAGAAAGACAAGAAAGGATTGATCGGGAAATTTTTCAAAGGGTTTGACAGTGGATTTACAAAAACTACGAATAAGTATGTCAGGATTGTCGAGAATTTCACCCACCATCTGGCCCGCCCCATCATGTTCCTTACCGTCGTTCTTGTCCTTGCCATCTTTATCATGAAGTTCCTGCCTTCCGGATTTCTACCTTCAGAGGATCAGGGCTATTTCTTCGTCAATGTTTCGACACCTAAGGCCTATTCCCTGGAAAAAACAAATGAAGTCATGCGTCAGGTCGAAAAGATCCTGGCCCATACAGAAGGGATCGAATCTTATACTACCATCCCCGGATATAGTATCCTTGACAATTCGGTGAGCACAACCAATGGGATGGCATTTGTAAAGCTGAAAGACTGGAAAGTCCGGAGCGCTGATTCGCTCCATGCCGAGCAAATCATCCTGAGGGTCCAAAAGCAATTCAATAAAATCGCCGGGGGAATTTGCATGGCCTTTAACGCGCCTGCTATCTCCGGCCTGGGTAAAACCGGCGGCCTTGAACTGCAATTGGAAGATAAATCGGGAGTGGGCCTTGATAAACTCACCAAGGTGACGATGGATTTCTATACAGAAGCAGCAAAAAGGAAAGAATTTTCCAATCCTTTTACTTCCTTCCGGACCGACATCCCGCAATATAAACTAACTGTCGATAAGGAAAAAGCCAAAACGATGGGAGTCCCCATCAACGATATTTATTCTACCCTTCAGTGCCTCTTCGGAAGCTATTATGTCAATGATTTTAACAAATTTGGTAAGTCATACCGTGTTATCATCCAGGCCGATGCCCCGTATCGCGCCAACAAGGAAGATATTCCGAGGGTTTATGTGAAAGGCGGTTCCGGCAAAATGATCCCACTTGGAACACTTGTCAGCATTACTCCCACACAAGGACCCGATGTTGTAAAACGGTTCAATTTATATTCCTCCGCTGATTTTACCATTGGGATACCTCCAGGATCTTCCACCGGCCAGGGGATTGAAGCTGTAAAAGAGGTGGCAGCAAAAACCCTTCCTTTTGGCTTCGGCTATGAATATTCAGGAATGACGCGGGAAGAGTTGACCTCCAGCGGTCAAGCGGGTTATATTTTCGCCCTTTGTTTTATCTTCATATATTTCCTGCTCGCCGCTAAATATGAGAGCTGGTTGTTGCCTCTCCCGGTGCTTCTGACAATCCCATTCGGGGTTTTCGGGGCCTTTGGCCTTCAATGGGCCCGTGGATTACAAAACAACATCTACGCGCAGATCGGCTTGATCATGCTCATCGGGCTTGTTGCTAAAAATGCCATTCTTATCGTTGAATTCGCAAAAATGAAATATGAAGAGGGCATGCCGCTGCTCGATGCTGCCAGGGAAGGGGCCAAACTGCGTTTCCGCCCTATCCTGATGACCTCCTTCGCGTTTATCCTGGGCGTGGTTCCCCTGGTGATTGCGTCCGGCGCGGGAGCCGCCAGCCGTCATGCGCTCGGGACCTCCGTATTCGGCGGTATGCTGATGGCTACCATCTGCGGTGTCATGGTTATTCCTTCACTCTTTGTGGCCTTCACGAAACTCGAAAACAGATTGAAGAAGAAAAAAAATCCTGAAACGCCAAAACACGTTGAAACCAATAAATCATAAATGTTCCGTTACCAAAGATAAATCGTCAAACATCAATTGTAAATCGTAAATCTTAACACAGCATGGTCCGAATTACTCCAAAATACTTTTTCCTGCTCCTTATTCCCGGTTTCTTCATCCTCCTTAATGGGTGTAAGGTTGGCCCGAATTATCAGCGTCCGGCAATGAAAATGGACAGTCTTTTTCGCTTTGCGCAAAGTTCTGATACCAACTCCATGGCTAATATTGAATGGGTCAAATTATTCAAAGATACCGTTCTTCAGCGACTGATCAGGACCGGGCTGGAACAAAACTACGATATCAGGACTGCCTATGCCCGTATCGAAGAAGCCAGGGCGAACTTTAAAATTTCACGCGGACAGCAGTTCCCGCAGATTAACGCGAGCGCAAACGGCGGTTGGACCCGTCAACAATTATACACCGGGACAATAGCTGAGTACAGCGCCCTTCAAGCTACCGCCGGATTGTCATGGGAAATTGACCTTTGGGGGAAACTGCGCAGGTCGAAAGAAGCAGCGAGGGCCAACCTGTTCGGACAGATGGCTTATCAGCAATCGGTACGCATCATGCTGATCAATGAGATTGTCTCCAACTATTTTGACTTGCTGGAATTTGACAATGAGATGAAGATCACCCGGGACAATATTGTGATCCGGGAAAAATCATTAGCTCTGGTTAAAGCAAAAATGATCGCCGGAACTGCATCCGGCCTTGTGGTTGCCCAGGCTGAAGCCGAACTAGCCCTGGCACGCGCCCAGGTGCCTTATCTTGAGATGGTTACTGGGGAAAAAGAGAACTATCTCAGCACCTTGTTAGGTGAAGCCCCTCATGGTTTTGTAAGAGGCCGCCCCATGCTGGACCAGATTAATCCTCCTGAAATTTCCACACCCGGCATTCCTTCCCAGTTGATCTTAAGGCGTCCTGATATTATAATGGCTGAACAACAACTGGTTGCTGCCAATGCCAACATTGGGGTGGCACGGGCCAAGATGCTGCCTTCCCTGAACATCACCGGCGATATTGGCGCTGCATTTAACCCGACTAACTTGATCTATGATGCCTTAGGTAGCCTGGTCGCCCCTATATTTGGCGGCGGACAACTCAGGGCCGGGGTAAAAAAAGCTAAAGCCCAGAAAGAACAAATGCTGTACGCATACATGCAAAGCATTAACACGTCGCTGAAAGAGGTTTCCAATGCTTTGCTGGAAGTCAAAAAGCAACATGAAATCGTCCAAAGTCAGCAAGTAACAGTCAATGCGGCACAAACTGCTTATGAATTATCTGACCAGCTTTACAATGCTGGATATGCCAGCTACCTTGACGTTATTAACGCCCAATCGATGCTCTTCAGCTCACAACTCAATCTCTCCAATGCCCAGAGCAATGAACTTACTGCTATCGTTGTATTATATTCCTCCCTTGGTGGTGGATGGAAATAACCCTGCTTCCTGATGAAAAAGATCTTTCATGTCTTATACAGAGGTAACAAGTGCGTTCAGCTAATTGCCATCCTGTTTATTCTTTCAACTCAATCCCTGGTCGCGCAGAATCAGGCGGATACCATTACGGATCAGGTTAAGGACCAGCTTTTTCACCGGCTTAAAAATTTCAGTTTCGGATTTTATATCGACACATATTATAATTATACCTTAGGAAATTCAGTCGATACCAGCAATATCATTCCTTTCTCAAGCAACTGCCCGGTACAGGACCAGATCCGGATGAACCATGCCGCCCTCGAAATATATTACAATGCAGATCGGCTCAGGGGCAAACTGGTACTCCAATATGGCGACGCCCCAAACCTCCTGGCTTCCCCCGACGCCCAATTCATTAAAAATCTGCGTCAGGCCAATTATGGTTTCCGTATCTTCAAACAACTCTGGCTGGATTTCGGATATTTTCTAAATCCGGTAGGGTATGAATCTTCCTGGGCTGTTCTCAACCAATTAAGCACAGTAACGACAGGGGGATATTTTGAACCGGGAAGTTTATTGGGTTGTAAATTAACTTATAGCTTTAATGACAAATTTACGATTGGGATCATGTTCGGAAATCCATACTCGCTCGCCTATGGTAAAAACACTCATAGCGCCGGGGTCACGTTCCTGAACTATAAACCCTTGAAAAATTTATCCCTGACCTATAACAATTTCTTTGGGAACCAGGCGCTTATCGACAATGACATTGACAACAATATCCTTTATAACAATCTCATCGTTAGTTATTCCCCCATTAAACCACTGACAATTACCGGGGAACTGGATTTTGCCGGTGAAACCAATTCACAATTGCCTCCTGATACCAATAAGGTCGCAACTATGTTTTCAGGATTCCTCCAGGTCAACTATAAATTCCTGAAACATTTTGCTGTCACTGCCCGCTATGAATTTTTTAACGACCCTGATGGTTTTTTGTCCCAGCCCTATTATTATGATGGTAAAATCCGGGGACTCCTGATGAATGGATTCACGACCGGGTGCGAATACAAACCTTTGGATTTTTGCTATTTCCGCGCTGAATACAGATACCTTGCCGCTGATCAGGGAAATATGGTCTTCTATGGCTGTACCAGCGATTTTTTCCAGGCAATAACCTTTACGACCGGCGTGCGATTTTAGTCTTATCTTTGTGCCATAACAACCTGAAACCGTTATGACCCGCAAAGAGATTGATCAACAATATACAGGACTATATCAGAAGATCTACCACCTGGAGATCAAAGCAGCGCTGGATGATCTGAACCGGCGGATCCGGTTTATCCCAAAATCCGATTTCTATTACCAGCTGGAAACCATCCGGGATAATTACCAGAATTTACTCCGGTATTCCTATGAAGGGTACAAGGATGTCCAACAAAAAAAAATCCTTGATGGGCTCTGCGCTTCCGTTCTCGGGATAACCGATGAAATGAGGCAGATTCAGCTGGCGCCGGAACTACCTTACCGGAAGACGGAAAAAGCCAGCCTTCATACCAGCCTTGGGGAAGACCCGCGGATAAGTATGCCGGATCTGAAGGAAAGTTCCTTACAGTCAGTTGAAACGATGTTCAAACTGATCTGGCTGACCGACACGATCAGCGAAGATTCCGCCCTCACCCTTCGTAAAATCAACGATTCCCCATCTCTTCCCTGGCATGAGAAATGCCTTGTGGTTAGCGCCCTTACACTGAGTTTACTCCATTATTTCGATATCCGGAAATTTAATCTTTTGTTCCTGTTTATTGAAGCCCGCGAAAACCAGGTTTATCAGCGTGCCCTGACCGGATTGGTACTTGCATTGCTCCGTTATGACGAACGGATACGATTCTATCCCGAATTGATCGATAAACTGAAAATCCTGTCGGATGATGAATCCATCCTTCCCGAACTGGAGCTGGTCTTGTTCCAACATTTAATGGCACGGGAAACCGACCGGATCACAAGGGAATTTGAAACGGAAGTCCTGCCGGAAATGAGGAAAATGATGCCCGAAATTGAAGAAAAACTTCAGCTTGGCGATCAATCCGAAGATGAAGATATGGAAGGTAAGAACCCTGGCTGGAAAGACATGATTGAAGAGGTGCCCGGGCTATTTGAAAAGATCGAAAAATTCTCGAAGATGCAAATGGAAGGAGGCGATGTTTTCATGAGTACCTTCAAACTCCTGAAACGATTTGATTTTTTTAATTACATGAGCAACTGGTTTGTTCCCTTTCACCGCGAACACCCGGATATCAGTAACTTGTTCTCCGATTCGGAAGAGATCAATGTCCGCCTGCTCGAAAGTCTCGAAAAAGCTTTTTATATCTGCAATTCCGATAAATATTCCTTCGCTTTTAATTTTCAGGCCATCCCTGCCCAGCAACGTTCCATGATCGTGACCAATTTCGAAGCTGAATTTGCCCAGATGAGGGAAATGGCTTCCGAAGAAGAAATCCTGGATCAATCGCTTGCTTCCAATGCAATATACATCCAATATATCCAGGATCTTTACCGGTTTTTCAAATTATTCCCGGTACGCCAAGAATTTGAAGATATTTTTACATGGAAAATACACCTTTCTGATCTGAACTTTTATCAATCAATATTTGAACGCACTGGTTTTACAGAAAAGATAGCATCTTTTTATTTCGATAAGGACTATTATCCTGAAGCCATTGAACTTTATCTGTATCTCATTGAAAAAAATGGGCCCAGGGGCGATTATTACGAGAAAATCGGTTATTGCTATCAAAAATCAGATAATTATCAAAAAGCAGTTGCATTTTACGAAAAAGCAGAACTTTTCGACACCAATCGCTTATGGTTGCTTAAAAAACTGGGATGGTGCAACATCAAAATGAAAAAATACGACAAGGCGCTCCTTTATTTCAAGGAGGCAGCCGATCTGTCACCCGAAGACTCTTCCCTGCAAAACCAGGTTGCCCAGTGTTACCTGAATCTGAAAGAGTATGAAGAGGCATTGACAGTTTATACAAGGCTGCAATTTTTTGATCCCACCAGCCTGAAATTGCTTCGCCCGATTGCATACTGCCATTTCGTTTTGGGAAAACTCGACCAGGCTAATGAAAATTATCATACCCTCCTGGAGGAATCAACCCAGCCATCGGCTTACGACCTGATGAATGCGGCCCATGTTAAACTTTGTCGCGGCGAAAGAAAACAAGCTTTGATCCTTTACGGTCAGTCGTTTGCCGTGAAGTCCCCGGGATCCGAAGCGCTGATTAAAGCCTTTGATGAAGATGTTCCTTTCCTGATAAAACACGGTATATCCCCCGAAGAAATACCCCTTATCAGGGATTACTTGCTCTACCAGACCGAACCCTGATAACTTATTTCCATCATCTCAATATCCAATGTCCATCTGTCTTAATCCAGGACCAATGATTAAAAATCAATCTATATGTTGAAAACAAAAAAAGGACAACGTACCGAACTGATCATTTTTGCTGTTGTGACCATCGCCAGTATGGTCCCCTTGCTGACCACCCGCTTTTTCCCCAGTATGGATGGGGCATCCCACCTAAGCAATGCCAACATAATCAATCAGTTACTCATTTATAATAACAAACTATTCCAGCAATTTTTCTTACTGAATCCCGAGCCTGTCCCCAACTGGACCTCTCATTTCATGTTGGCATTCATGCAGCTGATAATGCCGGCCTTTCTTGCAGAAAAAATCCTGGTCATCCTTCTTCTGGCCGGAATGCCATTTGCGTTCCGCGCTCTTTTAAAAACCATTTCCCCCGGAAATATTCTTTACAGTTATCTGATTTTCCCGTTTACCCATTGCATGTTCCTCTTTTTTGGTTTTTTCAATTTTTGTATCGCCATCATCTTTTTTCTCCTGACTTTAAATTATTGGTTGCTTCAGGAGGGCAAACCATGGACTGTAAAAAAAGTATTCAACCTCACCTTGCTGATCGCTGTTACCTACTTTTCGCACATTGCGATCTTTGGCGTATTGCTGATCGCCATTGCAACACGGGTAGTGGTTGTATTTTCCAATGCTTTGATCCGGAAAACTGATTCCCCGAAAAAAATATTGAAGGGTTTCTTTACTCAGGCAGCAATCATCACCACCGCTTCGCTGGCGCCCCTTATCCTCTTTGTCTACTTCTTTTATACCCGACCGGGAACCCGGCAGATCACATACATAGCCAGGGAGGAACTGATTAAATTCCTCGTTACCGTGAGGCCATTGATCTCATTCAATACCGATAGCGAAGGAAAAATTACAATTGTTCTCTTTTTTCTGATAGCAGCCTTGATTGTTACAGGGACTGTCTTTTACGTCATCCGCCGGTTTCGGTCACACAACGATCAGCCTGATCCGGTCAACGATATTTCCCCAACCGCTCCGGGACATCGTTATATGGGCCCTTGGCTCGTCATCTCTTCCGCTATCATCCTTTTCCTGTATTTCACCTTGCCTGATGCCTATGGCACTGCAAGCTATACAAACCTTCGGTTGAGTTACATCTTTTACCTTCTGATCATCCTTTGGATCTCCACCTTCCGCTTGCCGGACTGGATCGGTATCATAGCCCTGGTCGGGGGATTATATGTTCACATCCACTTGCTTGGTTATTATGCCCCGATTGTCAGGGATCTTGGGAAAATGTCATCATCCTGCAACAAAGCAGCTGAAAAAATTGCGCCCAACAGCCTTGTTTTGCCAATCTATGTAATGGATAATTGGTTTACCGGCCATTTTGTGGAGTATATCGGGGTAGATAAACCGATCTTACTGGTGTATAATTATGAATGCCAGACCGGATATTTCCCGGTGATCTGGAATAAAGGGACAAAACCCAATTATTACCTGGGATCACCCTCCAATCCGGATGCCTACATCAACTTCGAAGAAACCAAAGGAAGGCCATCGCTGGAATTGAATTACGTTTTTGTGGTAGGCACATACGATCCAAATAAAGATTGGTTTTTCACCACCCTGCATAAGATACTCCAGAAAGAATTCACCTGCGTCTATACCACAGAATACTGCAGCCTATACCATAAAAAACCCTGAGATATTATTTGACCTTTAACGCGGTAAATGATCCGACAACACTATCGGAAGATTCCCCGAATGAAGTATTGAACCTTCCGGTAAGTTTCATCGCGGTAACATCAAACGTTCCCTTGAGATAATCATAATACGAATAACCTCCGTAAGGTCTGAATATGAAAGTTGTATTTTCCAAGTACGACACCATTGTGGGGGATTCCATATCATATACCATGGTCTGATACAATGTGTCAGCCTTGAATTTCAGCACTTTGTATTTATAAGTTGATACATAAAGGTTTGTATCAACACTGATGATCCCGATCCGGATCGATTGGTTTTGCGAGGTAGTCCCCTCCCAGGTCCCGATCAATTGAGGATATCGTACCTCTTTGGAAGAAGAATCGTCCGATTTATTGCAGGAAAACAACATAAGGGTCATAAAACCGGCAATGACGAGCAAGGTAAACATCGATTTGTGATTCATACTTTTAATGATTTGAGATTACAAAGATATAAGATATCTCAGGAAGGGGCGAAAAAATTACTTCTTGCTTGTCCTGGCCGGTGGAATATACGATCCGTTGGCATCGCCATAGCATAAACCGTTGAAATCGAGGGTAACATTGCCACCGCTGACCGTTGCCGGCGTATTGTCAAAGATCCAGTCACCTACCGGAAAAGCATAGACCATGCTGCCAATGCGTTTTTTGATAAGCAGGACATCGGAGGCCGTTAAGCTTCCAGAGCCATTGACATCCCCTGAATTCAGGAAAATTCCCTCCAGGTATTCAATGTTCGCGATGTGCTTCTTAAATAACAATACATCCAATGCCGTGACACCGCCCCAGGCCTTGCTTGTCGCTACCTCCAGGGTATAATTCCCGTTTCCAAGTCCCGTAAATTGATATTCTCCGTTTGAATTTGTGGTAGTGGCGCCAATAACAGTACCTGATCCGTTTTTCAGTTTCACCAATATATTTTGTAAAGGGCTCATCATCCCGTTCGGGTATGTGATGGTTCCAGCCACTTCGTATGATGCGCCGGGCTCTGTTATGGTCAACAGTTGATCTGTAGCGACTGATGTAATATTCTGGGTCATACCATTTGGCCACCAAACCCGGACGGAATCTGCAACCACGGCATCCCCCATCCCGTAAAACTGGATCAGCTCATTCTCTCCGCCTTGTCCACCACCCGTTTGTGTCGTTATTTCGCGGCACTGATCAACCTGCTGCCCGTTAATGTTGGCATATACGTTGATCCGGGCCCCAATGGCGTTTTTGTTAACGGTGGTACCGGTACATTTCAGCTTGAGCCAGTGATTTTCGTTCCCGTTATTCAGGTACAAGGCGTTGTTACCGCCAAAATAATTATTCCGCGCCGTAAAAATATCAAGATCCCCGTCACCATCAATGTCGGCCCATCCAAGTCCTTCTATATAATTTGCGTCATTCACCAATGCATTGCCGGTTATTTTCACAAAGATTCCATTTCCATCATTGCTAAACAAACGGTTATGCCCGTCATATCCGGCTACTACCAGGTCAAGATCCCCATCCTTGTCATAATCCCCCCAGGCGCTGCCCGAAGACCATGTTGGTTCATTCACAACCGGACTATCGGTTATGCGGGTAAAGGTCCCATCTCCGTTATTCATATAGAACAGATCATTATAAGTCCCCAGTACCCCCGTTGAAATGAACAGATCCAGGTAGCCGTCATTGTTACAATCGCCCCAGCTTGCCCCTGAACAACAGGAAATATCCGTAACAATTGCACCCTCTGTTATCTTTGTGAAAGTACCATTCCCATTGTTATGATAAAGACAATTTGGGACGTTCACATTGACAACGATCAGATCAGGCCAGCCATCTTTATCATAATCCCCCCAGGCACATCCGCTCGAATTGTCCGCATCAGTAACGATCGAACCATCCGTGATCTTTTCAAAAGTTCCATCTCCCAGATTGTGATACAGAAAATTGGGTTCGTCCCGGTTACAGACATAAAGATCGAGCCATCCATCGCGGTCATAATCCGCAAAAGAAGCCCCGACCGACCTGCCTCCATCAGTTACTACCGGCCCATCTGTCACTTTCATAAAAGTACCATCCCCGTTGTTGAGATACAGAAAATTGTTCTCATTATAATTTGAAACAAACAGATCAGGATAACCATCGTTGTTGATATCAGCAGCGGTACATCCGTACGAACTACCACCGTCTGTGTATACCGGACTGCCGGTGACTTTGTTAAATGTCCCATCGCCGTTGTTCATGTAAAGGAAGTTATGCTTTCCGTTGTTGCCATCATTATTGGTAACAAACAGATCAGCCAGGTTGTCGCCATTAAAATCCGACCAAGCCATCGCATAACACCATCCTCCATCGTTCACTATATCACCTTGGGTGACCTTGGTGAAGGTAACATCCCTGCCGGGCTGTGAAAAAGCCTGGAGTGCGCTGATAATACAAAGTGAAAATACTAAAATTGAATTTTTCATTGGTATGACGATTTGGGTTTTGTTTGTCTCTATTTGCTCTTATAATTTCGGTTGTACCCGTTAATTGTCCTGGATGTCCTGGCCAATGGGACATACGAT
>JALNWE010000010.1 GCA_023231065.1 Bacteroidales bacterium | reverse complement strand
AACATACGGACGTGGCCTGTGGGAATCAGATATGTTTTACTCCATGCCAATGGCCGACTTTTCAGCAGATCAGGTACAGATCCCGATTGAATGTGGGGTTAATTTCACCGATTTATCGACCGGTGTCCCGTTTACCCGGGAATGGTCTTTCCCTGGAGGAAACCCATCTACTTCGAGCCAAAGGGACCCAACCGGGATAGTCTATGATACACCCGGAAAATATGATGTCCAACTCATCGTGACCAATGCGGAAGGATCCGACACTCTCTTGTTAACACAATATATCCAGGTCAGCGATGTTTTATTCCCCGTTGCTGATTTTGAAGGAGATAAAAAAGCCTTTTGCGCTACGGAACAACCGGTTGTCAAATTCACTGATAAAACCGCCAATTGTCCCAATTCCTGGGAATGGACTTTCAACCCGCCTACGGTTACATTCATGAATGGGACCACGTCCGGATCGCAGAACCCTGATGTCAGGTTCAACGGACCGGGCAACTACACTGTGACCCTGATCGCTTCCAATGCAAATGGCCCTGACACCATAACCAGGAATGCTTATATCAACATCGGCGGGGCCCAGCTACCGTTTATCGAAGATTTCGAGCAGGGATTTACTGCCAATAACTGGGACATTGTCAATGCTGATGAATCCGTAACCTGGAATATCGCTACGGTTGGAGGCACTCCTCCCGGCGATAAAGCCGCATGGATGAATTTCTATAATTATTATTCGGCCGGAAAACGCGACCTGATGATATCCCCGGTTCTTGATTTCACAGGTACAGAACATGTCTTTATGTCCTTTCAGCATGCCTATGCAAAACGGTTGGTTTCTTCAAGGGATTCCCTGATCATATCCGTCTCTGCTGATTGTGGCAATTCATGGACACGGGTTTTTCGGGTCAGTGAAAATGGTTCCGGGAATTTTGCAACCCATCCACTCATGACCGATGAATTTTTCCCGACCCAATCGTCTGACTGGTGCGGAGGCGGTTATGGAAGCGCCTGCAACACCATTGACCTTTCGCCATGGGCCGGTAATCAAAACGTGAGAGTGAAGTTCGAGAGTTATTTCTTCCTGGGAAATGACCTGTATATCGACAATGTTCATATATACTCTGATACAACCCTCGGAAGATCAATCAGCGGGGTCCTCTCCTACCCGAAATCCACACCTGTACCTTTAAATAATGTGATTCTCGACCTTAAAGACAGCGGTGGTAGTATTATCGGAACTTCAACAACCAATGCTTCTGGTTATTACAATTTTAACGGCATTTTCAATGGGACCTATACCCTTTCGCCCACCATCAATAAATTATGGGGAGGGGTCAGCGCGGCAGATGTGCTTTTATATAAAAAACACATTGCGGGAATAAGCCCTCTGTCCGGAATATTCCTTGCCTCCGGTGATGTCAACGGATCCAGCTCACTTACCGCAGCCGACGTACTTCTGATAAAAAAACGGATTGGTTCCCTCATCAATTCATTCCAGGTTGGAGATTGGCTTTTTGACAATGCTCCGATCCAGGTTGCCGGGAACAATGTTGTGATGAATTTTAACGGATTATGTTACGGGGACGCCAATGCATCTTATTCGCCCCCTGCTTCGCTGCCTCTTTTTGTAAATGCCGCAAAATTTGTTGCAGGGAATCTGGTTTTGGCCCCACCTTTAATGGAAAAAGGACAAATGGATATTTCCGTAATGGCCCAGGACCTGATCAACATGGGCGCTTTCCAGTTTACGATCTGTTATGATCCCGCTCAATTGACTTTCAATGGAATAAGCAATTGGTATCCGGGTATTGAAGAAGTAACGGTTGGCCAGCCAGAACCAGGAAAACTGACTTTTGTCTGGGCCGCTGAAACCGCCGGGATATCCATCCGGAACGACCGCTTTTTTGATCTTCATTTTCAGGTTCCCGGAGAGGTCAATTCGACGGTTTCATTTGGTGATCACCCGACTCCGGTTGAATTTTCAACCTGGGATGGCGATATTTTCAAGCCAACCCTTTCGAAATCCAACTTGAAGATAAACACGGGGATCCCGGCAAGCAATGACGGAAGGCTGGCCCTATTTCCAAACCCAAGTAAAGGACTGGTTACAGTTAAATATCAAAGTACTGTTCCTGAAATAATTACATTGACAATTGTAAATAATATGGGTGAGAATGTATTTGAAGAAAGAGGTATTTCTGTTCAGAAAGAATTGTTCAAAAACATTGATTTAAAGCGCCTTCCAGAGGGAATTTATTTATTGCAGATCCGGTCAGGCAGTGATATCCACTCCGGGGCGCTGATCATCCGGAAATGATGATATGATGATTGAATACGGACCATGTATTATAGCTAAATTCGAAGGTTTATGACTCCTGAAGAGAAAAACATATTTCCGGTTTTTCATGAAATACTTTCACGGGAAGAAAAAGAAAATCTGTTGAAGCAACGGGCCCGGGTAATATGGCTTACGGGCCTTTCAAGTTCGGGTAAAACCACCATAGCCAGGCATCTTGAAGAGGAGCTGTTCAGTCGGGGATTCCTGACACAGATCCTCGACGGGGATAACGTCCGGACTGGAATAAACAAAAACCTGGGATTTTCTGCTGAAGACCGGTTTGAAAACATTCGCCGTATCGCAGAAATTTCAAAACTCTTCCTTCAATGCGGTATAATAACGATCAATTGTTTCATTAGCCCGACTGAAGAAATCCGCGAGATGGCACGTCATATCATCGGTGAAGGGGATTTTTTTGAAATCTATATCAATGCCCCTCTGAATATTTGCGAAGGAAGAGATGTAAAAGGTCTTTACTGCCGTGCGCGTCGCGGTGAAATAAAAGAATTCACCGGAGTTACGGCGCCATTTGAAGTACCTGAAACATGTGACCTTGAGATCAGGACAGACCTGATGACTGTTAAAGAATCCGTTCAAAAAGTCTTGAATTTCATGTTGCCCTTAATCGAGGTAAAATAAGCTAACCAACATCAATGGCTTATAATCAGTTTCGACAGAATCTGATGTTCCTTATCAGATGAAAGGGTTACAAAATAAATCCCTTCGGAAAATTCAGAAAGGTCGCATGAAACAGTTCCGGATGGATCAGTGAGTAAGAAGGTTTTAATTACCTGTCCCAGTATATTTCTGAAAACCAAGGTCCCATTAATTCCTGTCAACAGATTATAGGAAATCTTCACCATTGATGAAGCAGGGTTGGGGCTGATGGTAAGCCCGGAAGTTGTTGTCTTATCGTCAATACCAGTGGGCGTGGTGGTAAAAACCACTTCAAAATAAGTCGTATCGCTGGTATTCTGGCCATTGAAAAATACATATCTGATCCGGGATTCACCGGTTTTACCAGCCGCTTTATAATGGGAATCGAATCCTCCGTATAGTTGTGATGGGCCAATAATATAAGGTTTTGACGAGACCATGGTGTTAGGGAAATAACAACCTTCCCAGCAAAACCAGTTTTGTGTGCCTTGCAAAATATTAATGTAAACTTTTTTCGCCCAGGTTGTACAAGGCACTGCAGATACATTTTTTACCCATAACGGGAAGCTGAAATCGTTGTCGGTGTTTTTCAAACTGCGGTGCAACACACCTCCATTCGGTACAAGAACCATGTTCCCTCCTACCGTATCATAAACTTCATAACTTGATTGGGCATTTGAGTATGTCGCGGTCAAGAAAATCAGACCCAGGATAAATACCAGTTTTTTCATATCCTTACAGAATTATAAGTTTTGTATAAATTTTATCGTTTATCGTCTTCAGGATCACGCTATAGACCCCCGGAGCAAGTTCGCTGACATCATAAGGGATATCATTCATGCCAGCGCTCATTTTCCGGTTCGAAACGATCATCCGCTCCTGACCGATTGCATTGCATATAAACAGGCTGACAACGCTTTCCTGCCTCATGGTCAGCCTGAATGTTGTCATTCCATTGGATGGATTGGGATAAACGAAAAGAGAACCATTTTGTTCCTGAAGATCCTCACTGATCCCGACCGGTCTTGTGACTGATTGGACGATGGCTTGCTGGATCGGGGATTGGCCAAGGGTATCTCCTTTTTTATCCACATATATGACAATATTGCTGTTCCCGGGAACCAACGCGGCCGAATCGAGTTTAAAGCTGTATGATCTTGTGATGGCCAGGTCCTTTGTCCATATCCCATCGATCAGCATTTCGCCGTGGGTCGTCAGAATAATATCCCGCATGACATTATAGTGGGGTATTAAGGTAAAGGGATAAGGATCGCCCCCGGGGCAACCAGGATCATGTTGCTGTGGCCCCATCACCAGATCCTCTGTTATAGCCATATTGATCCTGAAGAGACCGTTAAGATTGTCAGCCAGGGAAGTAACTTTAATGGAAATGTTGACCATGCGGGTTTGAGCGTCAAATGATTTCGAGGTGATCTCAATTTTCACAGGAGCCTGGGGGCTTGCTGCATAACGGGCATCCACCGAATCAGCGATCGAAGTAACAGATTGTTCATCGTATTGACGATTTACTTTTGCCCCGGTCCCATCAAAGCCCAGGGCAAACATAAGGGAATCCATCTTGGGCAGATAAAAGAGGGAACTGGGTCCCTGGATGCCTAAAATGATGGTGTTTGGATGCCTGACTTTAACGATCCGGTTTAATACAGAATCCATGCAGGCACAATGGGAACAAGCAGTAGCAGTAATATCATCGATCATGATATTACGCGGGTTTTGACCAAATCCCGGAAGGGCTAAAAAAATAAACAACAAGGAATTTACCAGTAAATACTTTTTCATGGCTCAACTGATTTTAAGGAGAGCCAAATATAAAAAAGAAATATTATAATGTCAACAATTAGAAATTGAATCGTTCCGAGTCGCTTACTGCGTTTTGATCACGGGTTTCTTAGCAGCGTGATAGATTTCTTTTGTTTCACCATTCATGATGAAAGCCACCAGGGAACAATGCGAAACAACCCACGTGGGTTGAGTACTGAAGTCAAATGTATAGGTCCGGCTAATAACTGAATTCCGGAGGGGATTCTCGGAAACCTGTTCGCCCCAGCTTCCGGATAAAGTTCCGCGTAATACATCCATGAACCTGAAATGTTTATAATAAGGGATGGAATCTCCCGGGACCGAGTTAAGCTGACCGCCATAAATACTATCTTCCAGGATGCAAACACAAAGGTTCACCTTCCCTGAAATGTCTGATAAAAATTTTCCACCTATGTTGCTGGTAAGGATTTTTGTAGCCGGATTATAAACATTATTCATGGAAATAACCGCCAGTTTAGTCATGGAGGCTGAATTGGCAACAGCTCCTGCCCAATCATCCTTGCCGAAAGAAATTTTTCCCTCGTATGATATACGGTTGACCATCCCTTTCGGATTCTGGTCAATTTTAAAGGATTGGTAATTAAACCAATCTGTCCCGGCCTGACAGATGAAATTATTTTTCAGGATACCGCCATATTTAACAGAATCGGGCTCTGCAAAATCACCGGCATGAACAGCAATAACAAATACCTGGCCTTTGTAAAGAGACTGCAGGTTTTCTGCAGTTCGCGATGCTGGTGCGCAATTGGTGCATTTATGGCCCGTATAATCTTCTAATATCATGGCCCGCATATTGGTATCGGCATAAACTGATTTTACCGTATAAAATGGCTCTTCCAATTTTGTACAGGATTGAAAAAGCAGGCCGGTCAACATCCCGGTTATTACAATTTTTGAAATTATTTTCATGGGTCAACAATTTGTTTTTAATGGTCACATGGAATATCCATAATTAACATTCACGGTTTGCATGAGCATTATTCTTGGATATTTCATATAAGGACAAAATTAACTCAGATACTTCGCTATGGTTTAAAAACTGCTTGTTATCGTAAGGGTAACGCCATTGGTGGCCGGTACATACCTGCAAACCCCACCCACACAGATGATCCCTTCGCGCTGACGCCCCCAGGAAAGTGCAACGCGGGTAGTGTTACGGGTATAGCCGGCGCTTACCAGGTAATAATGCAATTGCTGGCTTGAAACGCTATTGCCATAATTCCACTGATCCTGGACCGAAATGAACCAGGCTGGCGAAACGGTATATTCAACCAGGGCAGCTGCCCAGTTCCCCTTATCCTGCCTGGTCCAAAGTCCTTGAAATTCCCAGCGAAGACTGTGTTTTTTTGTAATATTCCAGGTAACATCAGCCACCCCAATATGGGAGTAAATGGTGCCATAATCATTGGCATGGCCTTCGATGACATCTTTGTTGTACGTCTGGTAGAGATAAGTGAAAATCCCTTTCCATTTTTTACCAAATTTCTTAGTGATTTCAACATTGGCATCCTGGTAATATACATCTTTGCCTACGCTTAAAAACGATGTTTTATATCCCAGTGTTCCCAATTCGCCGATCGAAGTTGTATCGTTGACCGCCTTCTTATCAAGGCCGTTTACCTGTGAAAAGTTCACTGCAATGGTCATCCCGTTCTTTCCTCCCAATTTTGAATTCTTGGGGATATGGATCGTGACTGTCCCGGAAATACCGGCTTCCCCATTGGGCTGGGTTGAATAGGGATACATGCTGGCCAAGGCATACGTATGCTCTTTGGTTATGGAGGGAAGGTAATTGATATTGAGCATATTATTGGAAATGGTGCGGTCGGATTTATAACTCATGTCATCAATCCACTTTGCCATCAATGAAATGCCAAGCCCTTTCTGTGAATAAGAGAAATTTGTAAAAAGGCCATTACCATCTTTGTAGATATATTGGTTGAGGGCAGCGGGATCATTGATTTTATGTGCAAATTCAGTAAACCAGTTAAACCCGCCGACGTCAAGATTAAACCTTCCACCGTAATTAGCCACGTTGGTAGGCATTTTTAAAAGATATATTTTTCCGTTGGTGGCAATCTCTTTGGTATTTCCTTGCTGATAGTTGCTCACAAAAGAACCGCCCAACGTGAGCTTGACCTTCGAATCATTCAAGGCTGTAAAGATGTCGTTCAGATAGAAATCGGCATCAAAGCCCTTGACTATTCCCCGGTTGTAGTCCTTATATGGTTCCCAATAATACCGTTGAATGCCATACACTCCTTTAAGGGTAATACCTTTATAGGGCGTTAGTTTGACGCGAATCCCCCGCAGGGAATTATCATATCCCAGGGTCCATTCCTGATAAGTCCGGAGCATCATCCCATTGCCAAACTGTTCATAGAAATTCCCGGCCGTAACATCGATGAGATCATTTTTATAGTTAACATAAAAATAAGGGACACCCACACCGTTGAGCTGGCTGTCGTAACCGGTCAGGGGAGGCAAATATGCTTCAAACCGCAGGCCCGCAGTAAAATTCCCTAAGGAATAGTTAACTTCGGTAAAACCATTCATGCGGATAAGTTTCCCGTCAAGGGTTGAATCGGTGATCCCCATTTTTGAATCCGGGAGATAGTAAACCGCATCCAGCTGCATGCTTCCATGAACTTCACTCCCTTTTAAAATATCCTGTGCCCGTAACAGGGATGGCCATAACATGAGGGAGAGAATAAGGGCTGATAAAAAGTACCTGGAATTTTTCAAGATTACAAAATTTGAATGATTACTAAAAAAAGTGTATTATTTGATCTCCTCGCCTTTATTCAGTTTCCTAACGAGGTCGATCAGGTTCAATTCATCTCCTTCGGCGAATGATGTATGTTGCCATACTACTTCACCTTTCCCGTTCAACAAAAAAGTATGGGGAATGGGCCCTACATTCATAGCCCGTTTAAAATCGCTGTTCGGATCCAGAAGGACCGTGAAATCCCAACCTTTACCGTTGATGAGGGGAGCTACAAGGGATGATGAACGGGCATCGTCAATAGATATAGCGTACAATTTGACGCCGGTTTCGGAAACCCAATCATCATATACATCAGAAATGGCAGTTAATTCACGAACGCAGGGTTTGCACCAGGTTGCCCAGAAACTGATGATCACGGGCTTCCCATCATTGGATATATCAGCCGAACTGCAGGTAATCCCTTTGATATCTTTTAAAGAAACCACCGGGAGTTTCTTGTATTTAAAAACCGATTCCTGAGCAAATAAGGCAATACTAAAGAAAGTCAAAAGCAGAAACAGGGCATTTTTTTTCATAAATAATTTTTTAGCAAAAATAAAAATTTTAATGAAACCGGGGTTATAGTTGAAATACAAAAAATGTTAATAAGGCATGGCCATTTACTGAAAATCGAAAAGCCCACGGCTGAAGTTGAAAAGGCCCTCCTAACCGTGGGGCTAAACGATCTGTTAAAATGAATTTCCAGAAAAGTAATTCCGGGGGCTGAAGGCTTAAATTTCAGATTTAACCGTTTTTTCCTTGATTGGTATAACACCAGCCAATTCACCCAGCACGTTGACCAGTTCGGAACCAGTTGGGACTACGATTTTGGCATTATCTTTTAAAGCGGTTTCCATAGCTTGGATTTTCCGGAGGACCTGTGCATTGCCTATAAAGTATTTTTCAGCTGCCTCATTCACGAGCGCAATGGCCTGGGCATCACCCTCCGCTTTCAGGATTGCTGCTTGCTTGATTCCTTCAGCCCGGCGGATTTCAGCCCGCTTTTCTCCATCAGCCCTGGTTTCAGCAGCAGTGGCATAATCAACCGCGGCGATTTTTTCATTTTCTGCCTTTACAATTTTATTCATCGTTTCCTGAACATCTTTGGGGGGATCGATCTCCTTTAATTCTGTCCTGATAATCTGAATCCCCCAGCTTTTGGTTTCCTCAAGCAGGGTGGAATGTAATTCTTTATTGATCTTGCCCCGTTCACTGTTGGCGGATTTCAACGTCATGGTCCCGATGATATTACGAAGGGTTGTCCGGGCTAAATTCACAATCTGATACTCGATGCTGTTGACATTATACTGCGAATTTTTTACGCTATCAGCATCGCTGTTGATCTTGAAATAAACCTGGGCATCCACTTTGGCATTCAGGTTATCGTTTGTAATAATCTCCTGCGGTTCGGCGTTGATCATTTTCTCAGTAACGTTAACCAGATACATCTTTTCAATAAAAGGTATGATCCAGTGGAATCCAGGCATAGCGAACCGGTTGAATTTTCCGAAACGCTCAGTCAATCCACGGTGGGTTGGGCGGATAATCCGGATCCCGGCAAAAAAGAGAAGGATGATAAATCCTATGATTACAAAAAGGGTTGCTTGGTTCATGGCAATAACATTTTAAAGGGTTAGATTCTTTTTTACAAATCTAAGGAAATAACAGGTTAAAACAACTCGTCCTTATAAAAATGAATTCAAATTATTCATACCTTCGCAAATTAAATATTCCCATCATGAATCGTCCAATCATTTCATTTTTAGCTGCTGTCGTTTTCATTTTATTTGCAAACGCGGGATATGCCGATGGTAAAAAGGCGTCCAAATTATCCCCCCAGGATTCCATTATGAAAGCAAAAGTCAGTGAATTTGTGATGGTCAAGTTGAAAAGCGATTTGACCAAACTTTCTGATAAAGAGAAGAAAATGATCCCCATCCTGATCGACGTGGGAAAGATCATGGATGATCTTTACTGGCAACAGGTTATCATGGAAAAGAAAAAGTTCATGGATAGCATATCCGATCCGTTTGTTAAGCGGTTCGCTGACATCAATTATGGCCCCTGGGAAAGATTGAACAATAACCAACCTTTTGTCAAGGGTTATGGTAAAAAACCAGCCGGCGCCAACTTTTATCCCAGGAATATGACCAAGGTTGAATTTGAAAAATGGAATAATAAAGATAAGACAAGTCAATACTCTATTATTCGGAGAAAAAGTGATAAAACACTTGAAAATATATCGTATCACGAGGCCTATAAATCAGAACTCACAAGGGCGTCAATTTTATTAAACCAGGCAGCTGCATTAGCTGAAGATCCCGGTTTAAAAAAATATCTCCAACTCAGGTCAAATGCTTTAATCACAGACGATTACTTTGAAAGTGATATGGCCTGGATGGATATGAAAGACAATACCATCGATTTTGTCGTCGGCCCGATCGAAAACTATGAAGATGGTCTTTATGGATATAAAACGGCGTATGAGTCATCCTTGTTGATAAAAGATAAAGAATGGAGCCAGAAGTTAGCCAAATTTGCAAAACTCTTACCAGAACTCCAGCAGCAGTTGCCGGTAGCGGATTCCTACAAAAGTGAAAAACCCGGGACTGATTCTGATCTCAACGCGTACGATATTATTTACTGTTCCGGGCATTCCAATGCCGGGAGCAAAACCATCGCCATCAACCTTCCCAATGATGAAAAAGTTCAATTGGCCAAAGGCAGCCGGCGCCTGCAGCTGAAAAATGCCATGCAGGCTAAATTTGATAATATCCTTGTCCCCATTTCCAGGATGCTGATCGACTCTTCACAAAAAAGAAACATCAAATTTGATGCTTTCTTTTCCAATGTCATGTTTCATGAAGTAGCCCATGGGCTGGGAATAAAAAATACTGTGAATGGAAAAGGGACTGTCAGGGATGCCCTGAAAGAAAAATATTCAGCATTTGAAGAAGCCAAAGCCGATATTCTTGGATTGTTCCTGGTTGCTAAACTTATCGAAAAAGGGGAGATCAAAGATATCACCGTCGAAGATTGCTTTGTGACCTATATGGCTGGTCTGATCCGCTCTGTCAGGTTCGGGGCTGCCAGCGCTCATGGTATGGCCAACATGATGTGCTTTAATTATTTTGCTGAAAAAGGCGCTTTTGAACGCTCACCCCAGGGGATTTATAAAGTGAATTTCGCAAAAATTGCCACGGCAATGAATGAATGGTCTGCGAAAATACTGACTTTCGAAGGAAATGGAGATTATCAGGGAGCCTCTGCCTACCTTATATCGAACGGGGTCATTCACGAAACGCTGAAAAAAGATCTTGACCGGTTGAAGACTGCCCATATTCCTATCGATATCGTTTATTCCCAGGGCGTTGGTTATTTGGGATTAAAATAATCAGGTTTATTGCCTGAATGTAAGGACACAATTTCCCCTTTTCCGGTAAAAAGACACTGATGGCTACTCCTGAAATTTCTAACCCAGACCGGCTTTTAGAATTGGTCAATGGCTTTCGGGTAAGCAGGATAATTCTTACTGCTCATGAACTTGGCCTTTTTGATTTTCTTGAAGGCAAATTTATTCCTTCCACTGAAATTGCGCGGCTTTTAGGGACTCATCCAAGGTCAACCGATCGGTTGATGAATGCACTGGTTGCCATAGGATTACTTATTAAATCAGATAATAATTTTTCCAATACCAGGTTTTCTGGAAGGTATCTTGTAAGTAGTTCCCCTGACTTTTTAAGAGGAATTCCTCATGCCGCTCACTTATGGAAAACCTGGAACACACTTACACCTGCTGTTGCCGCGGGAACGTCGGTAATAAAGGATCGGGATGATAACCGGTCGGAAGAATGGCGGAAATCATTTATTGCAGCCATGCATACCCGTGGGATCAAGCAGGCCATCGAGGTGTCCGCCGCGCTGAATTTGCCCTCACAAGGTATAATCCTTGACGTGGGCGGAGGATCCGGGGTTTTTTCTTTTGCATTTATCCAGGCCAGGCCAGAGCTTCAGGCTGTGGTTTTCGACCTCCCCGATATAATTCCTTTAACTGAACAATACATCCAAAAAGCCGGACTTGAGGAGTTTGTCAGTACAAAGACCGGGGATTACCTTAAAGATGATCTTGGCCAGGATTACGAAATGGTCTTTATGTCGGCGATTCTCCATATTAATTCCCCGGATGAAAATGAGCGGTTGATTGCCCGGGGCGTTGAAGCGCTTAGGAATGGGGGACAATTTGTGATTCTTGATCATATAATGAACGACGACCGGACAGAACCTGGCGTTGGAGCTTTGTTTGCCATCAATATGCTTGTCAGCACCGGGCAGGGTGACACCTATACCCATCATGAGTTCAAAAACTGGATGGAAAAGGCAGGCCTTTCGGAAATTCAGCATAAAACCACGCCTTCAGGGATCCATCTTATGATCGGCTATAAGAGGTAACCTTCCAATGGTTGACCTGCCCCCTCGTTAAGTTTTTCAGCCCCCTACCCGTTTTTTTTTATTCTCTGTTCCATTTTTAGGTTTTGGCAGATTTTTGTTGTATGTTTGTTTGGTATTAACTTATTAATCCATACCATTATGGAAGGAACCATGCAAAAGAATGCAGATGAGATCCTGGAAAGGGCCGTTCTTGCCGCCGCTGAATTTCAGCAATTCGATCAGGCCCATACAGACCGTATAGTTGAAGCAGTTTACAAAGCTGGGCTGAATGCCCGGGTAAAACTGGCAAAAATGGCTGTTGAAGAAACGGGGATCGGTATCTGGCAACACAAAGTCTTAAAAAATGTCCTTGCAACACAAATCGTGTATGAAAGTATTAAGGATGAAAAGACCGTTGGGGTGATCTCTGATAATCCACTGACCGGCATTACAGAGATTGCCCAACCGTTGGGGCCCATTTTTGCCGTGACTCCGGTGACCAACCCAACTTCCACGGCCATGTATAAAATACTCATCTGTCTTAAGACCCGGAACCCTGTTATTATGAGCGCCCATCGCAGCGCCGCAAAATGTACGGCAGCCGCTGCAAGGATCTGTTATGACGCTGCCCTCAAAGCCGGGGCGCCGGAAGATTGTATCCAGATGATCCCTTCCGGTTCCCGTGAATTCACCCAGACTGTTATGGCCCATCACAAAATTGCCCTTATTTTAGCCACAGGTGGAACCGGCCTTGTCAAAGCCGCCTACAGCTCGGGAAATCCAGCCATTGGCGTAGGACCGGGAAATGTTCCGGTATTTATTGACGAATCGGCCGACCTCCCCTTTGCAATTTCAAGCATCATCGCCTCAAAAACATTCGATAATGGCACCATTTGTGCCAGTGAACAATCCATCATCGTTGAGGAAAAAATCGAAATGCAGGTACGGGAAGAGTTCGAGCGACAGCATTGCTATTTCCTGACCCCGGATGAGATTAAAAAAGTGGAAAAAGTAGCCGTCGTTGAAGAAACCATGTCAATGAACCCATTGATCGTCGGACAATCTGTTGAATCCATCGCCCATAAAGCTGGGATATCTGTACCGGAAAAAACAAAAATCCTCCTGGCCAAGCTTCAAGGTGTAGGAAAAGAATATCCGCTTTCACATGAAGTCCTGGCCCCCATTCTGGCATTTTACGCCGCACGCGATTATCATCATGCCATACATCTCTGCATTGACCTGAATTATCTGGGAGGAATCGGTCACAGTGCGGGAATCTATGCCAACGACGAAAAGAGGGTCCTTGAATTTTCACAAGTAATAAATGCCGGCAGGATCGTTGTCAATACACCGACTTCACAGGGAGCGGTAGGGGGCATCTATAACCTCCTGGTCCCCTCTCTGACGCTGGGTTGCGGAACCGGAGGAAAAAACATAACAACGGAAAATATTTCTGCCCGGAACCTGATCAATATACAACGCGTCTGCCACCGTAAAATGAATGAAAAATATATGTCAGTCAACCGGGATATGTACTTTGATGAACAATACGATGAGATAGCCTTAAAACAAGAATATCATAAAAACTTCTAAATCCAGAACCCATGGTAACCATCAACTATAATGCCCCGGAAAAATCAATAATATGTTCTTTTTCAGGAAAACTTGATACCAATACAAGCATCCAGGACGGGGAAACCATCAGCGACCGGTTGGCAGCGATAACCAAGACCGTCGATCCTGCCGATTTGAAAATAACGTTTGATCTTCAGGATATCAATTTTATATCCTCCTCCTTCATCCGTATTTGTGTTGGAACGTCCAAACAGATCCAGACAGGTAATTTCGGAATTTCTCATTGTGACCCGTTCATAAAAAAAACATTTAAAATTGCCGGTTTGGACATTTTGCTGAAGATAAGCTGAAACGGCGGGCCTGGGACCAATTATTCCCTTGGATTTTTTTTCAATGGCATCTTGGCCATTTTTTCCACATCCAGACTTGGAAAACCGAATTCTTCCACGATCTTTCCAAAAACAAGATAAATCCCGTCCCCCCGGAACGGGTAGGCATCCACGGCTTTCGGGAAATGAACGGTGTCGAAGAACCGGCCATTAACATCGATAAAAGTACCAAAATGCATCCATTCGCGTTTTACTGTCCTTGCATACTTAATCGTGACCAATAATCCAAGCATACGCACTTTTTTCCCGACAAACCGGATCATCTCTTCCGCGATGATCTCCCCCCTGAAGGAAGTTTCAAGCAGGTCGAACCAGGTGAGGGTGACCGGCCAACCCAGAAATTCAATTTCATCATAAGCATCTTCGAGCCGGTTCTGCCAGAGTGCAGGAAGTTCGTACTTTCGGGCAGGAGCGTTGAACAAAATCTCCTGAATTGACGATTGACCATTAAGCATTGACGATTCTCCTGATGGCTTTTTTCCAAGCAGCGCATGGGCTTCCCATAGCATGGTGGCTTTGGGCCCACCGGTAAACCGGAAAGCGCCGGTCCTGATGAGGATGATCAACTGGTCCAGTGTTACCGGTACCCTCCTGACAAAATCCTCCAGATCTTTATAGGGTCCCCCGGTCCTTCGTAAACCGTAAATCGCTTCTCCGAGCCCTGCATCCAGGTTATTCACATGAATAAATCCGATGAAAATGTCTTTTCCCCGGATGCATGTCTTGTATTCGCCGCGGTTGACGCAAGGAAGATGAATCTTTGCGCCCCAGTTACGGGCTTCATTAAAATAGACCCATCCAGGATAAAATCCGCCGAAATTATTGATCACGCCCACCATAAATTCAAGCGGAAAATGGGCCTTGAGATATAGGCTCTGGTAGCTTTCAACCGCGTAAGAAGCTGAATGCGCCTTTGAAAATGAATACCCCGCAAAGGATTTGATCTGGCGCCAGACCTCACGGGTAGTATCTTCGGGATAACCAAAATTCCAGCAATTCTCGAAAAACTTATCGACGATCCGCTGCAGTTCCTTTTTTGAACGGTATTTCCCGCTCATGGCCCGGCGTAGCACATCTGAATCGGCCAGGTTTAGACCGGCAAAATGATGGCATATTTTCAGTACATCTTCCTGATACACCATCACACCGAAGGTTTCCTTCAGCTGTTCTTCCATGACAGGATGAAGATATTTGAATTTTCCCGGGTTATGAAAGCGGTAGATATATTCCTTCATCATACCCGAACGGGCAACACCCGGCCGGATGATAGAACTGGCTGCCACCAGGCTGCGATAGTTATCGCAATGCAGTTTTTTAAGAAGGCCTCGCATGGCCGGGCTTTCAACATAAAAACAACCAATGGTCAATGCATTCCGTTGGAGATCTTTCACCTTGTTATCGCGTTTGAATTCCTGGATCCGGTGAACATCCACATTAATGTGGCGGTTTCCGCGGATGATCCCGACCGTTTCATAGATATGCCCGATCCCCCGCTGACTGAGGATATCCAGTTTTTCAAAACCGGTATCCTCGGCCACGTACATATCCCACTGCGTGGTAGGAAATCCCTTGGGTGGTAAATCCAGCGCTGTATAGCAGGTCATGGATTCCTCAGAGATCAGGACACCTCCGGCATGGATGCTGCGGATATTGGGGAAATCTGCCATTATTTCTCCCAGTTCATGGATCTTCCGGATTATATTGTTCTGGTTGATCGCTTCCCGCGGATGTTTCAGGTAAGCGTCGATCTCCTGCTTCGGAAGTCCGTGTACTTTTCCCAGTTCACGATAGATGGATTTATCTTTAAAGGTTGACATGGCCCCGAGCAGGGCGGTATGTTCGCGGCCATGACGTTTAAAAATATAATCCAGAACGATGTCGCGCTCTTTCCAGGAATAGTCAATGTCGAAATCCGGAGGGGAAGTGCGTTTCGGATTAATAAACCGTTCGAAGTAAAGATCGAGATCGATCGGGTCCACATCGGTGATCTTAAGGCAATAAGCCACTATACTGTTGGCCCCACTACCCCGTCCCACATGGTAGAATCCCTGCGACATGGAATAACGGATGATATCCCAGGCTATCAGGAAATAGGCAGCAAATCCCATTTTACAGATAATTTCAAGCTCATGATGGATCCGGCCGACGGCCTCCGCATTGTTTTTACCATATCGGTACTCCAATCCATCCATGGCTAATTTTTCAAGCAGGACATGATCGTCATAAAGATCGCCGGTGAATGATTTCTTGTTCTTGCACGATTGAAAATCAAAGTCGATGCTACAATTTGCGAGGATATATCCGGTATTCCTGATGATCTCCGGGAATTCCAGGAATGGTTTCAGCAAATCGTCCAGTGGTTGCATAAATTCATCCGGAGCAGCAAGCTGACCAGGCAGGATACGGCTTAGCAACACATTGGTATCGACTGCCCGGAAATTGCGGTGCAGTTCATATTCCTGTTGGTTCCTGAAGGTGACAGGCGCCAGGATTACCATTTCCGGGATCCAATCGCGATGGCCGGAAAAAATCAGCCGGTTCAGTTCGGAAGGACGGATACCGATAAAGGATTGACGATGGATGATGGACGATGGATCTATTTCCCTATTTTGAAAGGGATAAATAACAAATACGTTATCGAATTCCGGCGCCTGATCGGGAAGTGGTTTATTGTTCAGGTTGTGATGGCTCAGAAATTCGTTCAGTTCGCGAAAACCGGTGTTGTTTTTAGCCAACCCGATATAGAGCAACCTGTTATCGCGTCTGAATTCGATACCGGCGATGGGTTTAATGCCATTTTCCTTTGCTATCCTTACAAAATCCAGGATCGCGGTAGAGTTATTGATATCGGTCAGGGCGATTGTTGGAACCATTGTATCCGGGGCAACCCGCCGCGTTGTATGGGGGACAGCGAAAGCTTTCACTGCCCCTGCCACAAGATTTTCGACGGAAATCGTCCCGTAACGCAGGGAGTAATATGAGTGACAGTTCAGGTACATTTACAAAGCCACTCCTCTCCTGACCGCTTTCTGTCCATACTTTCCGCGGATCCGGTCGAGCGCCAGGTAAAGGTCGATCATCCCTGTACTGTCCTCGAACATATTGAGTTGCGGATTGCCTGAAATCAGGTTACCTAAGCGCACACCGATAAGGCGGATCAGCATCCGGCGCTGGTAGAGGCGGTCAAACATTTCCTTTACCACCGGGATAAGCTGATGGTCGAAAGCGGTATACGGGATATGTTGCTGCAGCGTATGGGTATCGAAATTGGAATAGCGGATCTTCACCGTCACACAGGGAGTCAGTTTCTGCTGTTCCCGTAGTTCAAAAGCGGTCTTTTCCACCATCTTGACCAGGATCTCTTTCATGCGGACAACATCGATGCTATCCTGATCAAAAGTGGTTTCAGCGCCGATTGATTTGCTCTCGGAATAGGGCCTCACCGGAGCCGAGTCGATCCCGTTAGCCTTTTCCCAGAGCGCAATGCCATTTTTTCCCATCACCCGTTCCATCATCTCTACCGGGATCCGGCTCAGCGTTTCGATGGTAGAAACTCCCATGGAACGCAATAAAGGATAGGTCTTCTCTCCTATTCCCGGAATTTTGCGGATAGAAAGCGGCGAAAGGAACGGTTTTACAACATCTCCCGGGACCTGCATCTCCCCGTTTGGTTTGGCTTCACCGGTAGCGATCTTCGACACGGTCTTGTTTACCGATAAACCTAGCGAAATAGGCAACCCCGTATTCTTAATGATGGCCTGCCGCAGTTCATGGGCCCATTTCAGGGAACTAAAAAAACGGTCCATCCCCGTAAGATCAATATAGTGCTCGTCAATGGATGCTTTTTCATATACCGGCGACTTCTCGGCAATGATCTCCGTTACAGCAGATGAATATTTTGAATATTGTTCCATATCGCCCCTCACAATAATGGCATCACGGCAAAGCGCCCGGGCCATTTTCATTGGCATGGCCGAATACACTCCAAACTTCCGCGCTTCGTAGCTGCAGCTGGACACCACTCCCCGGTCGGAGGTACCGCCAATAATCACCGGCTTACCCATCAACTCAGGCCTGAGCAGGCGCTCGACAGACACAAAGAATGTATCCAGGTCAAGATGTACTATGTTGCGGGAAGATATCATAAGTAGCAAAAATAGCCATGTTTTTAATCATTTTTTTGATTACAATATAATCATTATATTTGCAACGCCAAAATTTTTTCCCATGTTTTTCAGCAGCAACATAAAATTTTTACGGAAACGCAGGGAACGCACACAGGACGATGTGGCTACTTCTCTGGAAATGAAACGTTCAACCCTCAGCGGATATGAGAATGGGATTGCCCAGCCGGCCATGGATACATTGATCCGGTTTTCGAACTATTTCAATATTGCCATTGATACCCTGATCCGGGTTGATCTGACCAAAATACCCGAAAGTCAGCTCCGGCAGGTTGAGCGCGGATACGATGTTTTTATCAAAGGATCAAATCTGCGTATCCTCGCCACGACGGTCGGGATGGACAACGAAGAGAACATCGAGTTGGTATCGGAAAAAGCGAAAGCCGGTTATACCAGCGGCTTTGCCGATCCTGAATACATCAGCATCCTCCCTACTTTCAGGTTGCCTTTCCTGTCGAAACAGAAAAAGTACCGTACCTTCCAGATCAACGGTGACTCCATGTTGCCCATTCCTCACGGGGCATGGGTTACCGGGGTCTTTGTGCAGGATTGGGACATCCTGCACGATAAAGATGCCTGTATTATCCTTACGGCAGACGATGGAATTGTTTTCAAAGTTGTGGAAAACAAGCTCCGGCCCGAAGGTCATCTGATATTACATTCGCTGAACCCCCTGTACCCTCCCTTTGAATTGACGGTTAAAGAGATCAGGGAAATATGGCAATTTGTTCATTACATCAGTCCCGTCATCCCTGAAAACACTGCTGCTGAAAACTATCATCTGATTGAAACAGTTAAACAGTTGAAGCAGGATGTGACAGCTATTCAAACGAAACTCAATCTTTAAGAATTTCCACGTTGCATAAAATATCTCATATAAATTCGTTCACCGCAGCCAGCATCCGGAATGAGATTTGATTGAAAACAACTTTTCTGCATAAATCAGACTTTATAATTATTATATTTGCTTCGAATTCATTTTTCAAACTCATAAACTGGTATGAAAGTCGCTATCGTTGGATCAGGGTATGTCGGTTTGGTAACCGGCACCTGTTTTGCTGAAGTCGGTATTGAAGTCGTTTGTGTAGATATCGATCAGAAAAAAATTGAAAATCTCAAGCAAGGGATCATCCCTATCTACGAACCGGGACTTGAAGAAATGGTTCACCGGAACATGAAGAAAGAGCGGTTGCGGTTCACTACAAGCACTGCTGAAGCCCTTGAGGATTGCGAAGTTATTTTTAGCGCTGTCGGCACCCCACCGGATGAAGACGGAAGCGCTGATCTTCAGTACGTTATAAGTGTTGCCAGGGATTGCGGCAAGTATATGAAGGACTACTTATTGATTGTCACAAAAAGTACAGTTCCTGTAGGTACTGCCTCGAAAGTCAGAAAAGCTGTCCAGGAAGAACTGGATAAAAGGGGATTGTCCATTGAATTTGATGTAGCCTCCAACCCTGAATTTCTGAAAGAAGGAGCTGCTATTGATGATTTTCTGAAACCCGACAGGATCGTGGTCGGATGTAATTCTACCAGGGCCGAAGAGCTGATGAAAGCCCTATATAAACCATTCACCCTCAACGGTCACCCGGTCATCTTTATGGATATTACTTCAGCAGAAATGACCAAGTATGCTGCCAATTCAATGTTAGCCACAAAAATCAGTTTCATGAACGATATTGCCAACTTGTGTGAGATCGTTGGCGCCGACATTAACATGGTACGAAGGGGAATTGGTTCTGATTCGCGGATCGGGAATAAATTCATCTATCCAGGCATTGGTTACGGAGGCTCCTGTTTCCCCAAGGACGTCAAAGCGTTGATCCATACCGCGGATGATTTCAAATATCCACTCCGGATCCTGAAAGCTGTTGAAGATGTAAATTTCGATCAGAAATCCATCCTTTTCAACAAATTTGTGAAACACTTTAACGGGAATATTGAGGGTAAGACCGTTGCTATCTGGGGACTATCTTTTAAACCACAAACCGATGATATGCGGGAAGCTCCTTCGGTCGTCATCATTCAAAAACTAATTGAGGCGGGTGTAAAGGTGAAAGCATACGATCCGGTTGCCATGAATGAAGCAAAACGTACGCTCGGAGACGCCATTTATTATGCGCCTGATCAGTACGATGCCCTGATTGACGCCGATTGCCTGATGATCATTACGGAATGGCCTGAATTCAAATTCCCGAACTTTAATATCATCCGGAAATTGCTGAAGGAACAGATCATTTTTGACGGCCGTAACATTTATGAAATACCGGAAATGAAACGAAAAGGGTTTACATACTACTGTATTGGTGTGGATACAACCAGGTAATTTTATGCATATTCAACTGAAAACCTAACTGATCCACCAAGAACTGTTAGGTTTTTTAATTTTCCCTATAAATCCGAATTTCATGCTCAGGAAAAAAATTTTAGTTACTGGCGGCGCGGGTTTTCTCGGTTCACACCTGTGCGAAAGGCTTCTGCAAGAAGGAAACGAAGTAGTTTGTCTGGATAATTATTTTACTGGCCAGAAACAAAACGTGGTACACCTTCTTTCCAATCCTTATTTTGAGTTGATCCGCCATGATGTTACCATGCCGTTCTATATCGAGGTTGATGAAATTTATAACCTGGCATGCCCGGCCTCACCCATCCATTATCAGTTCAACGCTATCAAAACCGTTAAAACTTCTGTGATGGGCGCCATTAATATGCTGGGATTGGCAAAAAGGATCAAGGCAAGGATTTTACAAGCATCGACCAGTGAAGTATATGGTGATCCGGAAGTTCATCCCCAGGTAGAATCATATTGGGGCCATGTGAATCCGATCGGAATCAGATCATGTTACGATGAAGGGAAGAGGATCGCGGAAACCTTGTTCATCAATTACCATCATCAAAATAAGGTACGGATAAAAATTATGCGGATCTTCAACACATACGGGCCAAGGATGCACCCTAACGACGGACGGGTTGTTTCCAACTTCATCGTGCAGGCTTTGAAAGGGGATGACATAACCTTATATGGGGATGGATCTCAATCGCGAAGTTTCTGTTATGTGGATGACCTGATCGAAGGGATGATCCGGATGATGAATTCCAGAGAGGGGCTCACTGGACCGGTGAATATTGGCAATCCCAACGAATTTACGATTCTCGAGCTGGCCCGGAAAGTAATCAAGCTAACCGGTTCGACTTCAAAAATCGTTTATATGCCCCTTCCGGCCGATGATCCCACACAACGTCAGCCGGATATAACCCTTGCGAAAAAGGAATTAAACTGGGAACCCCACATCATGCTTGAAGAAGGGCTGATAAAGACCATCGACTATTTCCGGGGCATGATAGGCGCAAGTCATTAATAACCAGGGTTATTATTTATCCCTGAACAATTTATATCAGAAATCTGAATTGTATGAAAATACTGGTCACAGGTTCAAACGGACAATTGGGTAATGAGCTTAGCGTTCTTGCTCCCGGGTACCCCGGTTTTGAATTTATTTTTACCGATATCGCGGAACTTGACATTACAGATGAAAACGCTATTGATGCTTTTGTCTGCCGTGAAATGCCTGAGGTTATTATCAATTGTGCAGCCTATACCGCAGTTGATAAGGCAGAACAGGATGAGAAAAACGCCTTTCTGATCAATGCCAGGGCCCCTGGGAACCTGGCAAGAGTCTCCCAAAAACATAATATTTTTCTCATTCATATTTCGACCGATTATGTTTTTGGTGGGACCGGGCATTCCCCTTATTCGGAAGATGATCCGAAAGAGCCTGTCTCTGTATATGGTAAAAGCAAATATGCCGGAGAAAAAGAAGTGCAAACCTTTTTAAAGAAAGCAATCATCATCAGGACCTCCTGGCTCTATTCGGAATTTGGGAATAATTTTGTTAAAACCATCATGAAACATGGCCGGGACAGAAGTTTATTGAATGTGGTCTTTGATCAGATTGGCTCCCCTACCTATGCCCATGATCTGGCCAAAGCAATCCTGAATATCCTGGGACGTAAAGATCTGGCCGAAAAAACCGGGATCTACCATTATGCCAATGAAGGGATTGCCAGCTGGTATGACTTTGCCAAAGCGATCATTGAATTTGCCGGAATTCCCTGTAAGATAAATCCCATTGAAACACGGGAATATCCGCTACCCGCCGACAGGCCATTTTATAGCGTACTGAATAAAGCAAAGTTCAAAATAACCTTCGATCAGGGAATCCCTTATTGGAGGGATAGTCTGAATGAATGTATTAAAAGAATTAAAAAGTAAAAGTCAGGATCTCAGCTTTCAGCGCTTACAATTATTTATTGTCAATTGATTATTAATTAGTTATTGTATGAGTAATACAGCCATTGACCTGATTATCTTAGAGAGGGCAAATTCCTGGCTTACAGGAAATTTTGATGAGGATACGAAAAGGACCGTAAAAAACATGATGGAAACAAATCCTGCCGAATTGACCGATTCCTTCTACAAGGATTTGGAATTTGGGACCGGAGGATTAAGGGGCATCATGGGAGCTGGCACCAACCGGATGAATAAATACACGGTTGGAATGGCTACCCAGGGATTGGCAAATTACCTGAAAATGATGTTTCCCAATGTGGATCCGGTTAAAATGGCTGTCTCCCATGATAGCCGGAACAACAGCAAATATTTTGCACAAATTGTGGCAGAAGTATTATCGGCAAATGGATTCAGGGTATATCTTTTCGACGATCTGCGCCCTACTCCCGAACTTTCATTTGCTATCCGCCATCTGGGTTGTCAAAGCGGGGTTATGCTCACGGCATCCCATAATCCCAAAGAGTACAACGGATATAAGGCCTATTGGGACGATGGGGCTCAAATGATTGCGCCACATGATGAAAATGTGATCAGGGAAGTACAGAAAATAACCTCGGTTGACCATGTCAGATGGCAGGGCAAGCATACGAACATTATCAGTATCGGGGCAGAGATTGATCAGGCCTATCTGGAGAAAATTGCCGCATTATCCCTTTCTCCTGACTGTATCCATCGTCAGGAAAACATCAAGATTGTCTATACCCCATTACATGGTTGCGGACGAAAGCTAGTGCCGGAAATCCTCGGACAGTATGGCTTTAAGAATATATATATTGTTGAAGAACAAGCTATTGCTGACGGGAATTTCCCGACAGTACACTCCCCGAATCCCGAAGAGCATGATGCCCTGAACATGGGGATCAATCTTGCCGAAAAAGTACATGCTGATCTCGTCATGGCTACTGATCCGGATTCAGATCGAGTCGGTATAGCCATCCGTAACCATAAAAATAAGATGGTCCTCCTTAATGGGAACCAAACAGCAGCCTTGATCTTCCATTACATTTTGACCCGGTGGGACGAACTGGGTAAACTGACAGGCAAGGAATTCATCGTTTCAACCATCGTTACTTCGAAAATCCTTTCTGAGATTGCACGGTCATTTTCAGTAACTTATTTTGAGTGTCTGACCGGATTTAAATTTATTGCCGATGTAATCCGCAAACACGAAAAGGATATGCACTATATAGTCGGGGGCGAAGAAAGTTATGGGTATCTGATCGGCGATTTCGTGCGCGATAAAGATGCCGTCAGCGCCTGTGCCATCATTGCTGAAATGGCTGCATGGACCGCTGATCATGGAAAATCCTTATTTGACCTGCTCCTTGAAGTTTATCAAACCTATGGTTTTTATAAAGAATCCTTACTTTCTATAACCAAAAAAGGTAAAACCGGAGCAGACGAAATACAGCAAATGATGGTGAATTTGCGTAAACAACCTCCGGTTTTTATCAATCATTCACGCGTGGCCATGATCAGGGATTACGAGCTATCTGTTGAGACGGATTGTACGGGCCATTCCAGTAAAACCATAGATCTTCCCAAGTCGAACGTACTCCAGTTCCTGCTGGAAGACGGAAGCATTATCAGTGCGCGACCATCTGGAACGGAACCAAAAATTAAATTTTACTTCGGTGTTAAGGAAACACTTGGAGCAACCGACGCTTTTGAATTAACTGAAAAAGTCTTGGATGAAAGGATCGCGGATATAATCGGTTCGATGAAGCTCAAATAAATGTCATTATCTCATCATCTTAAACCCGGAGATCGAAGGATCATCCATCATTATCTCAGATTTGTCGTTGCGATCACTCCCCTTTTCTGGTCTTTTCATTTTGCTTTTTCTTCAGGCCCTTATCCGTTATATTCAAAAGCAGATACAGTGTTGAAAAAGGACACCCTTTTTCTTAAAAAAGGTGTCCTTATCCTCACGAAATCTTTTATAATACCCATTCAGGGTGACACTTTCATAACCGGTTCTTTCAGCCAGCACAAAAAAAAGGATACTTCTTTTTATATGAAATCGCAGAATTTTTATGATTCTGTCTATAAAAAATTTTCACGGAAGAAGATTACCCAGCTGCTTTATAATCTCGCCTTTATTGAACCAACTAACATTTCGCTTCCCGATTCGGTGCAGGTGATGAAAAGCCCCGAACCTTTTGAACAATACAACGAAAAAATCATCAGGAAGATTAAAATTAAAGTGTTGCAGCCTTTTGGACAGTCAATATATGATACGGCGTCTGTCCCCTATTCAGGGGCCGGACGCACCCTGAACAGCATTCATGTAAGAACGCGACAGTCCATCATAAGGAACAACCTACTGTTTAAAGAAGGACAATGTATTGACCCAACGGTAATGGCTGACAATGAGCGTATTCTCCGCGACCTCCCTTATATAGATAATGCCCGGATCCTGATCTCCGCGGTAGATTCCTGTTCCGATTCCGTTGACCTTGTTGTGATAACGAAAGATGTTTGGTCCATCGGTATTGATGTTCCGGTTATCACTGCGACTAAAGTTGTAGGCCGGGTGTATGATGCAAATTTTCTTGGTCTGGGAGACCGCTTTTCGGTCGATATGTCTACCGAATTAAATCGTGCTCCATTCTTCAGGTTGGATGGTATTTCATATACCTTTGCCAACATCGCAGGGACCAAAATCAACGCCCTTCTTGAGTATTATGCCAATAATGAAGGCGATCAGAGTTATGAAGCAGCCATTGAACGGCCATTTTTGACAAACCGGATAAAATGGGCTGGCGGAGCGGATATTACCTTGTGGAAAGATGTCGAAAACCCTGTCAGCGATTTATATATCACCTCCCGGTATGTAAATGAAGGATTCTGGCTGGGCCGTGCCTTCCAGTTACAAAGATCAAACAATAACGCCAGGGCGGTTGTTGCTGCTGCCATATATAGAAAAAATTTTTATGACCGGCCTGAAATCACGATCGACTCAAACAGGAATTATTACAATTCATTGCAAATCCTGACTAGTTTTTCCATCTCCAGCAACAATTTTTATGTTACAGATTATGTGCTGGGATTCGGAAAAATCGAGAACCTTCCTTATGGCCATCTTTTCCAGATCACTGTGGGTTGGGACCAGACTGATTTTTATGACCGGCTTTATTCCGGAATTTCTTTATCGGCCGGGAAATTCATTGACCGGTTCGGATATTTATCGGGTTGTGTTACGGTCAGCGGATTTTTAAATAAAACCTCTTTTGAAGATGGATTGGTCAAGGCTTATGCCAAATATTTCATGCCTTTGATAAGAACGAATGACAAAAAATACAAATTCCGTACTTATTTTATTGCCGACTACAGATATGGATTTAATCTTCGTTCTAATTATACCGATTATTATGATATCAATCAGGATTTTAAAATCAATAAAGTGAATAATGACGAGGCTTTTGAAGGGGTGCATGCGTTATCGGCAAATATCAGGAGCGTCTGCTTTACCCCATGGTTTTTTTACGGGTTCCGGTTCGCGCTTTCGGCAAATATCCAAACAGGGTTGGTAGCGCCCAGGGGTGGAGATCTGCTCCAATCTCCTTTATTTTCGGGATTTGGGTTTGGATTGCTTATAAAAAATGACAACCTGATCTTCCCGACCTTCATGGTTGCCGGTTATTATTATCCCAACGCGGGTGATGATGTAAATAGTTTGCAGTTCTATCTTACCTCGGACTTGCACATGAACTTTTCTGATTACAATGTCACAGCCCCTCATGAGGAATCCCTGGATAATTAAGGTCCCATGAATTTTCATAACTTTGTGCTTTTCTAAATCATGGCAGATATGAATGATCAGCCCACTTTTCCGGACGATCCGGTTTATTCCAGAAAAGTACTTGAAATGTTAACCGTTGCCAATGAATATTGTCTTTTTCTTGAAAAAGCAGAGGAATATGGCAAAACGGATGTATATCAGTTCCTCCAGAAAATACTGCCGCTGATTTATCTGAAAGTGTCCCTGCTGCCAGATATTAAGGTGAAAGATGAAGATGCTACTGAACATTATGTAACTGAGGAACAATGGGAGTCGATGTTCAATATGCTCCGGAATAAATTCAATGCGGATGATTCGTTTTCATACATCGATCATCACGAAAAAAGTCAATCTGAAGGAATACCGGGAAGCATGGCAGAAAATGTTACGGATATATACCAGGATTTAAAGGATTTTGTGCTTTTGTACCAGAAGCCGTTGAAATCGTTTAAAGAAAATGCTGTAAGAGATTGTAAGCACTTGTTTGAAACCCATTTCGGGTTCCGGCTTGTTACCTTACATACGGCCTTACATTATTTATTATTTTTGGAAGAAGAGGATATGGATAATTTTTAACTTTGTCAAAAACGTATTTGTATGATTGATCGTCATAAATTCAATGAAAACTTCCAATATTTTGAAAAAGAGATTATTGTTGAAATTATCGATATTTTCGAATCGGAATATAACGAACGTTATAAGAACCTCAGGGAAAACATTCAAAACAAAGATTTTGTCCAATTGAAGTTCAACGCTCACAGTCTGAAGGGCGTTATTGCAAACTTCATGGACCCGGTAACCGTTGAACTATCCCGGGAACTTGATGAAAAAGCAAAAAATAAAGAAGAACTTGGGCTGGTCCCCTTATTCGATGAACTGGAAAAACAATCCGGGGTCCTCAGGGCTGAGTTAAAAAGGATAAAAGAAGAGCTTACTGCCTGATCTTTTTCTTATCAAGCCGGTTAAGACCTTCCACTGCCTTATCATAATTCACTTTTATTTTAAGCGCTTTTTGATAATCTTCGGCAGCTTTCTTATAATCCCCGGATAATTCATAGGCATATCCCCTGTTAAAATAGGCCTGATAGTATCCAGGATCCTTGGTCAAAGATTCTGTGAAGAAGGGAATGGCTTTCTTAAAGTCTTTCAGATAGACCAGATAAATATAACCTATATTGTAAGAGGCTTCCCGAAAAGCAGAGTCGGTTTTCGACAGATTTTGGTATATCGTAATGGCCTTTTCATACTGGGCTGTTTCCTGGTAATACATTCCCAGCATATAGTTTGCTTCACGGCTTTGTGGCCTGATTCTCAGTGCATTTTTCAAATATGCTTCGGCTAATGGATCCTTTTTCATCGAGTATAAATCGCCCAATTGCACATAAGCTTCATAATAGTTCTGGTTATTATCCACCGCTTGCATCAGATCAGTTACAGCCCGGTTGGTATCCCCCTGTTCCAGTAAGCCGATAGCCCTGGTAAAATAGGCAGATGCAACGGTATTATCCAGGGAAAGAATCTGATGAACGGTTTCATAACACTTACTGTAATCTTTTATGATAAGATACAATTTGGCCAGTTTTAACAAGGCATCTTTATCCTTTGGATTGATACTGGTTGCTTTGAATAAAGCATCCCTGCTGTTCTGAGGCTGTCCCATAAGCAGGTAAATATCCGACAGGGTGATATAATAGACCGATTTTTTGGGATCCAGCGAAATCGCTTTTTTGATATCCTGTAATGCTTTATCAAACTGATGGTTGGAGAGGTAAAAAACCGCCCGGGCATTGTAGGGGGCAGGATCAGAGGCATTGTTGGCTATCTTCTGGTTCAATTCCTCTATTTTTACCATGGATGTGTCAATGCCCTCTGCATTTTGTTTTTTTCCAGTGTCATTGCGACATCCGGTCCAAAGCAAGAGGGAAAATAAAACAAATAAAGTCAAATATCTGCGCATTTTATTTCTGGTTATTCAGTACTTCCTTGATTTTATTTTCCAGTTCATCCATTAATTCAGGATTATCCTGTAGGATTTTTTTCACACCATCACGTCCCTGTCCTAGTTTTGTATCGCCATAACTGAACCAGGATCCGCTTTTCTTGATAATGTTGTTTTCGGTAGCAATGTCAATGATCTCAAACGGCCTGGAGATACCCTCTCCATAGATGATATCAAATTCTGCTTTCCTGAACGGCGGAGCTACCTTGTTTTTCACGACCTTCACCCTGACGCGGTTACCCACAGCCTCTTCTCCTTCCTTGAGCTGATTTTGTTTCCGGATATCCAGCCGGACCGAGGCGTAAAATTTAAGCGCATTCCCTCCGGTGGTGGTTTCAGGATTTCCAAATATTATCCCGATTTTTTCACGAAGCTGGTTGATAAAAATACAACATGTGGCTGTTTTACTGATGGTGGATGTAAGCTTTCTCAATGCCTGTGACATCAGTCGCGCATGCAATCCCATTTTGGAATCACCCATCTCACCTTCAATTTCGCTTCTCGGGGTCAGGGCAGCCACTGAATCTATCACGATGATGTCAATGGCGCCTGAGCGGATCAGGTTTTCTGTTATTTCCAGGGCCTGTTCCCCATTATCAGGTTGTGACACCAATAAATTCTCTACATCCACTCCGAGTTTCTCTGCATAAAAACGGTCGAAGGCATGTTCTGCATCAATAAAAGCAGCAATCCCCCCTGTTTTCTGCGACTCCGCAATAGCATGAAGCGCCAGGGTCGTTTTACCCGAAGATTCAGGCCCAAAGATCTCAATGACCCTGCCCCTGGGCAGCCCACCTATCCCGAGCGCAAAATTCAACCCGATCGAACCTGTTGATATCACTTCCACCGCCTCGATGGCATGATCGCCAAGGCGCATAATCGTACCTTTACCGTAAGTTTTTTCCAACTTATCGAGTGTGAGCTGCAAGGCTTTTACCTTTTCTTTATTGACTTCGTTTGCCATATCTGTTTCCTCCTTTATTGGAGACGCTCCATGTGCGTCTTTACTGGTTATTTGTTATGAATTTCAGGATCCGGCCAGCTGGATCCTTTGTATCAACTTTAGTCAGGATATGCGCGATCATCCCTTCCTCGTCAATGATATAAGTCATTCTCATTATTCCTTCATACTCCCTCCCGTAAAGTTTTTTCTTACACCAGGCGCCATAATCCATAATGATATTTCTTGCTTTATCAGGAATAAGGGTAAAAGGTAATACATATTTTGCAGAAAAATTTTTATGGGATTGTTCATTATCTGCACTTACTCCTGTTTTTTCAAAACCTTTTCCTTTAAGGATATTATAGCTGTCCCTGAAACCACAAGCTTCAGTGGTACATCCGGGCGTATTGTCTTTTGGATAAAAATACAGGATCACCTTCAAAAAATTCAAGGATCAAAAGTATCAGTTTTTGTGAAAATTATAGACTTATAAGGAGAGTAGTTATTAACAAAATCAGGATTGTTTGAGTGACTGGTAATACTTACAGAATGGTTTCAAACCACATTCAGGACATTGGGGTTTTCGGGCCAGGCAAATATAACGGCCATGAAGAAGAAGCCAATGATGTGCAATGGATAATAAATTTTCAGGAATGAGCCCCACAAGCTGCCTTTCGGTCTGAAGGGGATTCTTGGCATTTGTTGTAAGGCCAATACGCGCAGCGACCCTGAAAACATGCGTATCGACAGCAATGGCCGGTATATTAAAAAGGGAAGATGCCAACACATTGGCTGTTTTTCTTCCAATGCCCGGTATGGTTTGAAGAAGATCAACATCGGGAGGTAGCTCACCCTGAAATTCATCCATCACTTTTTGGGCCATTCCGATCAGGTTTTTGGCTTTATTATTCGGGTAGGAACAACTTTTGATGAATTCGTAAACTTCATCAGACCGCGCGGAAGCCAACTGGCTGAAAGCCGGAAAACGTTTAAAAAAGGCAGGGGTTATTAAATTCACCCTTTTATCCGTACACTGGGCCGATAAAATGACCGCTACCGTGAGCTGGTAAGGATCGGCATATTCCAATTCGGTTTCTGCTTCAGGGCGGTTTTGCTGAAACCATGCAATCACACCATCAAATCGCTCTTCTTTCCGCATCTCATCATTTTTAGGCAAATTTAGAGAAAAGGAATCAGGAAAAGAGTAAGTTTGTAAATTCTCAGTGTGCTGAATGACCAAGCAGGATTTTGATATCATAATCATTGGCGCCGGACCGGCTGGCACAACCCTTGCACTCAACCTGGCGCCGACAGGGCTCCGGATCGCAGTGATAGAAAAAGAGGTTTTTCCCAGGGATAAAATTTGTGGCGACGCGCTCGGCGGGAAGGTAATGAACGCGCTAAAACGCATTCCCGACAACGCTTACAATGATTTTCTCCATCAGGTAAATAAAACCCCGTCATGGGGTATCCGGTTCGTCGCGCCTAACCTGAAATTCCTGGATGTCCCCTTTAAACTCACATACCATTCTCCGGAACCGGCTCCGGGATATTTATGCAGAAGGCGGGATTTTGACTATTATTTATTCAACCGGTTGAAGAAATATCCCAATATCCGGGTTTTTCAAGGAGAAAAAGTGATCCTGATAAAGAAAATTCATGAAAGGATCATGGTTGAAAGTGGAAACAACTGTTTTTATGGCAACCTTGTAGCAGGGGCCGATGGGGTTCATTCGTCTGCAAGGAAATTCCTCCACCCGGAAACAATTAACAAAAAACATTTCTGTGTTGGAATCCGGGCTTACTTTGACAACGTTTCCTATCCGGAACCTGATCATTTCATCGAATTGGTTTTTTTAAAAGAACTGCTACCCGGTTATCTGTGGATCTTCCCTTCGGAAAACGGGTTGACCAATGTCGGACTTGGAATAAGACAGGACAAGGTTAAGCAAGGCAAGGAAAATCTTGTCACCTTTTTTTTACGCCTTATCAAAGAACATCCGTTTCTTTGTCCCCGGTTCAAAAATGCCAGGCAGGCAAGCCGGATCGAAGCTCACACACTTCCTTTGGGAACAGCAAGTTTGCCCCGTTCAGGCAATCGTACACTTCTTTTAGGGGATGCAGCTTTTCTCGTGGATCCATTTACCGGCGAAGGAATAGGCAACGCCATGGCCAGCGGTGAAATAGCAGCCAAAGTGATTAAAAACTGTTTCAATACCAATGATTTTTCCGACCAGGCGCTAAAACAATATGACTGTGATATCCAGCGCAGACTGATCGCTGAATTTAAAACATCAGCAAAAATTCAAAGATTAGCAAAGTCAGCATTTTTATTTGACCTGATCGTGAATAAAGCGCGGAAAAACCAGGAAATCAGAAATATACTTATCGGGATGTATGATGATGAAAACCTGAAAAAGAAATTGACCAGACCCGGGTATTATTTACGGGTATTGTTTCAATAGGATGGGAGGGCCCCGTCAGGGAGCGCTTCGAAGAATGGCCACCGAGCCCCTGAATACATCATCTCCAAATTGCCCAATGCATTTGAGGATATAAAAATACGTACCATCCGACAGATTTGCCCCGTCCCAGTCACCACTTTGATAATTATTCTGGGAAAAAACCTTCTTCCCCCATCGGTCAAATACCACAAAACTATTACTCAGGTATGCCAGGCGATAATCAACATCTTTAGATTCGCCTTTAATTTCGACGACAAAATCGTCGTTGATACCATCTCCGTTAGGAGTAAAAACGTTGGGTATTTTCAGTTCTGCAACCTTTACGGTTAGTTGTGCCATTATCGTAGTATCACATCCGTTAAGATCGGTAAAACTGAGTTGTACGGGGAATTGACCAGTCTTTGAATACGTATGCGTACATGGATTTACATTGGGGACCTTAATATCATCTCCGAAATCCCAGGTCCAGTTTGCAATATACTTTTTCATAGAATCGGGAAATTCCACCTGGATATTTGGGTTTGTCAGATAAACAGTATCTTTGGGGAGAAGCGTGAAATCAACCTTCGGGGATTTAAGGTAATCAACAAAGTAGGTAGTATCTAAAGTACAACCCACGGAGTCCATTATTGTAAGCGGATAATCAAGAAACCTGGGGCAAAGACCGAACACAATGGTATCCTGAGAATGGCCGGCATTCCAGTCATATATGTAAGGGGGGTAATCGGAATAGGGTGTGCCTCCCAATGCCAGGGCTTTAAACTGCCCTTTGCATTCGCCCAGACATCCCAGGGGATTATAGCGGTATAAAGTATCGAGCTTCAATTTCGGGTGCATTCGCAAATGCCCGTTATTGCTGGTATCCGTATATGTTTCCGGTGTGCTGATAAAAATCACAATGCATTGATAAAAAGCCGTATCTCTTTCAGTTACATGTTGAATTTTAAAGATCGAATCTGTCTCCCCGGGCAGTTTTACCCCGTTCTTCATCCATTGGTAGGTAAGTGCGCCAGTCCCAGTAGTGTCAATATAAGCTGTAAAAGTAATGCTGTCGCGATGACAAAGGATCGTATCCGACGGTTTAACAGAAACGGTAACCTGGCTTATACCGGAAAAAGAAATGAAAAGGAAAATGACGGTTAGAAAACGTTTCATCAAGTTAATCAAAACGAAAGCAAAATTATAAAAATCTTTGAAATGAAGCCACTAATTATTACCTAATAACGGTGTTCTGGATGTTTTAGTGTATCTGGACCAGCTGATGATATAATCATAAAAACCAGTCAAAAAGGCGTGACAATCAGGCATTTTTATGACACAATTTCCAATTTTACATTGAAATTGAAACTGGCAAAAATGTTGTATGCTTTAGCATAACGAATTATGATTTATGAATTATGAATTTTAACAATTTTACCATCAAGGCCCAGGAGGCCGTTCAGAAAGCCCAGGAAATTGCCGGGGTTTATCAGAATCAATCAATTGACAATATACATTTATTAAAAGGATTGCTTACCGTTGATGAGAATGTTATTCCTTATCTTTTAAAAAAGCTGAATGTCAACACCGGCGTCTTTTCCAAGGCGGTAGATAAGATGATTGAATCGCTGCCTAAAGTCAGCGGAGGAGAGCAATTCCTATCGGGTGAAGCTTCCAAATCTTTACAAAAGGCTGTTACTTCAGCCAAAGAGATGAATGATGATTTTGTATCGATTGAGCATATATTGATCGGTATATTATCGGTGAACGACCCGGCCGCAAGGTTACTGAAAGACAACGGGGTCAACGAAAAAGATCTGAAAACCGCCATACGTCAGCTCAGACAGGGCAGTACCGTGAAAAGCCAGACTGCCGAAGAGACCTATAATGCATTGAATAAATATGCCAGGAACCTGAATGATCTGGCACGGGAAGGCAAACTGGATCCGGTGATCGGAAGGGATGAGGAAATCCGGCGTATCTTACAGATTTTATCGCGAAGGACTAAAAACAATCCTATTCTGATCGGGGAACCTGGCGTTGGAAAAACAGCAATAGCCGAGGGCCTGGCACACCGGATCATCAACGGGGATGTCCCGGAAAACCTTAAAAGCAAACAAATCTTTTCCCTGGATATGGGTTCTCTGATCGCGGGAGCAAAATACAAGGGAGAATTTGAAGAAAGATTAAAAAGTGTGATCAAAGAGGTCATCAACTCAGATGGGGAGATCGTTCTTTTTATTGATGAAATACACACCCTGGTAGGAGCAGGCGCCAGCGAAGGCGCCATGGATGCAGCCAATATTCTGAAGCCGGCCCTTGCCCGTGGGGAATTGAGGGCCATCGGGGCAACCACCCTGAAGGAGTATCAGAAATATTTTGAAAAAGATAAAGCCCTTGAACGGCGTTTTCAGCCGGTCATGGTCAATGAACCTGACACCCTGGATGCCATTTCTATCTTGCGGGGATTAAAAGAGCGGTATGAAACACATCATCATGTCAGAATTAAAGATGAAGCCATCATTTCAGCCGTTGAACTTTCGCAGCGATATATTTCCGACCGTTTTCTTCCCGACAAAGCCATTGACCTTATTGATGAAGCAGCATCCAAACTCCGGCTCGAGATAAATTCCTTACCCGAAGACCTTGAAAAAATTGAAAGGCGGCTGAGGCAAATGGAAATTGAACGCGAAGCCATCAAACGTGAAAATGATGAAGAACGGTTACAAACCCTGAACCAGGAAATTGCTAATTTAAAAGATGAAGAAAAAAGCCTTCAGGCTAAATGGAAATCCGAAAAAGATCTGGTGGAACAGATTCAATCCCGGAAAAAAGAAATTGAGAACCTGAAGCATGAAGCAGATCAGGCCAACCGGTCAGGTGATCTGGGTAAAGTGGCTGAAATCCGATATGGCAGGATACCCCAGGCGGACAAGGAAATCCAGCAGTTTAAAGATAAATTATCAGAAATCCAGAAGGATTCACCTCTGGTCAACGAAGAGGTTGGTTCAGAGGAAATTGCAGAGGTCATTTCCCGATGGACCGGTATTCCTGTAAGCAGGATGCTCCAAAGTGAGAAACAAAAATTATTAAATCTCGAGACCGAATTACATATGCGGGTCGTGGGTCAGGAAGAAGCCATCCGCGCAATTGCTGATGCTATCCGCCGCAGCCGGGCAGGGTTACAGGACAGTAAACGCCCGATCGGATCTTTTATCTTTTTAGGGACTACCGGGGTGGGCAAAACAGAATTAGCCAAAGCCCTGGCCGAATTCCTGTTTAACAATGAAAGCAACATGGTCCGGATCGACATGTCGGAATACCAGGAAAGACACACCGTTTCGAGGTTGATCGGAGCCCCTCCGGGATATGTGGGATATGAAGAAAGCGGTCAGTTGACCGAAGCGGTCCGCCGTAAACCTTATGCTGTCGTCTTGTTGGATGAGATTGAGAAAGCCCATCCGGATGTTTTTAATATCCTTCTCCAGGTCCTGGACGATGGCCGGTTAACCGATAACAAAGGACGGACGGTCGATTTTAAAAACACCATCATCATCATGACTTCCAACATCGGGTCGATGATCATTCAGGAGAATCTTGAAAAAGTGAATGAACGGAACCGCGAACAAGTCATTAATCAAACCAGGGAACAGGTATTTGATCTATTAAAGAAAAGCATCCGGCCTGAGTTTCTCAACAGGGTCGATGAAATTATCATGTTTCAGCCCTTGACCAGAGAAGAGATCGAAAAAGTGGTGGCGCTTCAGTTTGGCATCATCCAAAAAATGCTGGACAAAAATGAAATTCATCTTGAAGCATCCGATAAAGCCATCCACTATCTGGCTACAATTGGCTATGATCCTCAATATGGCGCCAGACCTATCAAGCGGGTGATCCAGAAATTTGTTTTAAATGAATTATCAAAAATGATCCTGGCTGGAAAAGTGGATAAAGATGAAACCATCTTGCTGGATGAAAAAGATGGGAACCTGGTATTTTCAAATAACGCGGGAAATAAGAAATAAATGATATTTCAGGATCTTTCAGCAGGCAGGGAATTATTTGGCAGGCTCACTGGTCTGCAGTAATTCCCCCTTTTGATAATCTTCTGTCTTTATTATTTCCCCCTGTTCATTGTAAAAAATCCAATGTCCATCGGGATGTCCTTGGTAGTATTTACCTGTGATCATAAGCTTGCCCGACATGAACCAGGTGGAGCAGGCGTCATTTTTTTCTCCATCCATGTATGACAGGCGAAGTTTGATTTTTCCGTCAGAATAGTACTGCTCTGACAAACCATCCATGATCCCGTTTTTCCAGGTTGATACTTCGGCCTGTACACCGTCAGGATAAAAAATCTTCGATACCCCATCTTTCTTTCCGTCAACATAAAATTCCTCTGAAACCATCGATCCATCTGTTTCACTGAAAAATCTCCAGAGACTGTCTTTTTTTTCTTCCAGATAATGGCCACAAGCCATGTGTTGTCCGTTCGGGAAAAAGGAGGTTATTGTAGCCCGTCTACCTTCGTTTGAAAAAACTGAAATTGTTTTAATCTGGCCTGATGGATAATAATACCGGAAAGTATCGACCGGTATATTATTTTTAAAAAATCCCTCATAGACCAGGTGGCCAAGGGAGTCGCATTTTTTCCATAATCCTTGTTTCTTGCCATTGCCATCGGTTTGGTTCATGGTTTCCTGAGAAAAGGAGGAAAAGGGAAAAACTAAAACCAGAAAGAGAAGGAAAAGCCGGTGCATGTGTTTGAAAATTTTACTTTTGCAAAATAAACAATATTTTCCTTGCAGAGTTATCCGTCAAAATTACTCGAACAAGCCGTAAATGAGCTTGCAAAATTACCCGGGATCGGTCGAAAAACCGCGCTCCGTATGGCTTTACATTTGCTCAAATGCCCTCCGGCAGAAGTTGAAGCCATGGGACACTCCCTGATTAAACTTCGAAACGAAATTAATTATTGCCGTGAGTGCAGGAATATTTCCGATCAGGAACTTTGTGGGATTTGTGCTAACCCAAAAAGGGATCATGGTATAATTTGTATTGTCGAAGACATCCGGGACGTTATGGCCGTTGAAAATACCGGGCAATACACCGGGGTATATCATGTGCTGGGAGGGATTATTTCACCCATCGAAGGAATTGGCCCGCGGGACCTTCACATAGATTCATTGCTGACCCGCGTGGAAAATGGAAAGGTCCATGAAGTCATTCTGGCGCTGCCTACTACCATTGAAGGAGATACTACAAACTTCTTTTTGTACAGGAAACTCGCAGATTTAAATATAACGCTGACCACTATAGCCCGGGGAATTTCCATCGGGGATGAGCTTGAGCATACTGATGAGGTAACCTTAGGACGATCTATTCTGAACCGGATGCCTTATGAATCGGTAATTACCAGAAAATAATATCACTCCAGATTGAAAAGTTCCAGTTGGTTAACTTTTACAGGCGCTTTGTTCACTTCAAGTCCGGTATAATTGCTCATCAATGGCTTGATCGCCTTTTTAATTATTTTATTGGGGGTGGTACGGCGCGATTTACTGAAGTTGGATAAGGATTTATATTGTCTGGAGGTGATCCGGATCGTAATAACCTTATATTTAATCGCTTTTCGTCTTTTTTTTGTCTTTTTTCGTGGCGTCATATCACGGAAGTCATAGTTCTTGAAGAATTTCCTTAAAGTCGTTGAGGATTTTTTTTGCAAGATTATCAGCTTTGGTCATCATATCGCTTTCGGCATAAATCCGTACGATGGGTTCGGTATTGGACCGGCGCAGATGGACCCATCCCTGGTCAAAGTGTATTTTGATCCCGTCAATATCTGTCACCGGATATTTTTTATATTTCTCCGCTATCACTTTTAAGATCTTGTCAATATCCATTTCGGGGGCAAATTCAGCTTTGTTTTTCGAGATGAAAAAATCAGGATATCCCTGCCGTAGAGCAGAACATTTTTTTCCTGATTTTGCAAGATGGGTCAGAAAGAGGGCGATCCCGACCAACGCGTCACGACCATAATGCAGATCGGGATAAATAACGCCGCCATTTCCTTCTCCGCCAATGACAGCATTTTTTTCTTTCATTAAAGATACCACATTAACTTCCCCGACAGCAGAAGCAAAGTATTTTCCACCCGCTTTTTCAGTTATAATCTGAAGCGCCTGAGTGGATGAAAGATTTGAAACCGTGTTGCCCTTCGTATTTTGAAGAACGTAATCGGCTACTGCCACCAGTGTATATTCTTCCCCAAAAGGCTCTCCGGTTTCCGTGATAATGGCCAGCCGATCCACATCAGGATCTACCACAAAACCCACGTCGGCATTTTTTTTCATCATGGCTTCGCAAATTTCCTGGATATGTTCGGGAAGCGGTTCGGGATTGTGCGGAAAATAACCCGTGGGATCGCAATACAGCAAGTCGGTATGCTTAACATTCAACGCTTTCAGTAAAAGGGGAATCGCGATTCCTCCAGTACTGTTGACTGCATCAATGACCACCCTGAAATTTGCTTGCCGGATTGCTTTTGTATCAACGAGAGGGAGCTGGAGTATCTTGTCAATGTGTTTTTGAATATAAGAATTATCGGTATGATATTCACCAAGATGATCTGCTGTGGTATAATTAAAGTTACCTTGCTCAGCAATTTCCAGTACTTTTGTTCCATCAAACGTTGAAAGGAATTCTCCCTGATCATCCAATAATTTCAACGCATTCCATTGTTTGGGATTATGGCTTGCCGTAAGAATAATCCCTCCCTGTGACCGGGCATCTGTAACCGCGATTTCGGCAGTGGGGGTTGTTGTTAATCCGATATCAAGGACCTCTACTCCCATCCCGATCAGCGTTCCTGTTACCAGTTGGTTAACCATCAGACCCGAAATCCGGGCATCGCGTCCAACCACTACTTTCAGCCTTTGGTCAGGATGGTTTTCCTGAAGAAAGGCCGCGTACGCCGAGGTGAATTTCACAATGTCAACCGGAGTAAGGCCTTTTCCGGCTACTCCGCCAATGGTCCCACGGATACCTGAGATGGATTTTATCAGCGTCATATTCAAGTTTTAGGCAAAAGTAAAGTTAATTTTTCCAATCCCGTTGCAATGTTAAAAAAAAGTGAAATCTCCCTACCGGATAGATGTCGGCAAGAGTATTTTTTACTAATTTTGCAAAGATTGGAATGTGCCTTATTAAATGATCCGTAAACCTGATGGACGAACACGCTGAATCCTACTTTGACAATGAAACGCTATCCCTGGTACGTCGTTTTGAAAAAATGCTCGAATCGGACCAGCCCTTTTTCTTTGATGTTGATGAATTTGAAGAAATCATTGAGTACTATTTTTTCAGGAACGACCAGCGAAAGGCATACCTTACAATAAAACAGGCTTTGGGACAACACCCTTACTGTGCCACCCTTCAATTGAAATTAGCCCAGTATTATATCAATACCAACAAGGACAATAAAGCGTTAAAGATTTTAAAAGAAACTGATCAGTCCGCTTCATGCGATAGCGATTTTTTTCTTTCAAAGGGAAATCTTTACAGCCAGTTGGAAAGACCGGAAAAAGCCATCGATGCCTATAAGCAGGCATTGGATGGAGCCGAATTTCTCGATGATATTTATTCCAGCATTGCTTTTGAATATGAAAATTTGGGAAAATATGACAAGGCCATCGATTTTCTCCTGAAAGCCCTTGATCTGAATCCTGAAAATGATGCCGCACTATATGAATTTTCCTTCTGTTGTGAAGTCTCCCAGCAAACTGAACGTTGCATAACCTTCTTATCTGATTTCCTGGACCTTCACCCCTATTCAAAGGCAGCCTGGTTTAACCTTGGTATTTCTTACAGCAACCTGGAACTGTTTGAAAAAGCCATCCTTGCCTATGACTATGTGCTGGCGATTGATGAAACATTTTCATCAGCCTTTTTTAATAAGGCAAACTGTTATGCAAACATAGGTAATTATGATAAGGCCATTGAGACCTATTTTGAGACATTCTATCATGAGGATCCGGAACCGGTAACCTATTATTACATTGCAGAATGTTATGAAAAACTGCGAAAATTCGATGTGGCCATTGAATATTACCAGAAATCGATTGGTTTGGATCCGGAATTTGCTGATGCATGGCTTGGTATGGGAATTTGTAACGATGAGCTGGGAAAATCCCAGATGGCGTTGCCCTACATTCAGAAAGCGCTGAAGTTGGCTCCGGGGGTTCCTGAATATTGGTTTATTCTGGGTGATATTCAAATTAAACTATCGAAAATTGAAGATGGGATCGCATCATACCGAAAAGTTATTGAACTGGACCCTGACGATGTTGATATCTGGCTCGATCTGTCAGTCGTTTATGCTGACCAGAAAGATCATGAGCATGCCCTATCCATTTTGCGTGAAGGAATAGCCCACCATGATCAGCAGGCTGATTTTTCCTATGGGATAGCCTATTACTTATATGTTCTGGGAAGGACTAAAGAGGCAGAAGAGATTTTATCACATGCACTGGAATTAGATTACGAGGGGCACAGACGATTATTAACCACGTTTCCTGATGCACAGAATTTTCCCGCAATCCTTGAAATGATCGGGGAATTTAAACCTGGTGATAATCCTAAATAATAATTAAATAAAAATATTATGAACTTACCATTTTTACCTGAACGCACCGCAAAGCCAAGGCAAACCGGAATTGCCATGGTCATGGATAAAAGTTTAAGCCTCCGCGAAGCTGAAAATTTTGTTGCTTCAGCCGGCCATCTGGCCGATTTTGTCAAACTTGGATTTGGGACCTCAATGGTAGGTAATCAAGTCATTGAAAAAATCAAGGTATATCAGCAAGCTAACATTAAAGTATATGTCGGAGGCACCCTTTTTGAAGCTTTTGTCATACGGAACATGTTTGATGAATATCGTAAGTACATTGATAAACTTGGACTTGACACCATCGAAATTTCTGACGGATCAATGCTTATGGAACATGATGTAAAATGCGAATACATCCTTAAATTATCGAAGGATTATACTGTTCTTTCAGAAGTTGGTTCCAAAGAATCCGGGATTATGATCGCCCCCAGCCGGTGGATCGAAATGATGCAGAAGGAGTTACAGGCCGGGGCCTTTAAAGTGATCGGAGAAGCGCGCGAAAGCGGAAACGTGGGAATATACCGGCCGACCGGAAAAGCTCACGTTACCTTGATCAACAAAATCCTTTCTAAGGTACAATCCGATAAAATATTGTGGGAAGCTCCTCTGAAATCACAGCAGGTTTGGTTCATCAAACATTTCGGGGCCAACGTCAATCTCGGAAATATACCACCTGCCGAGATCATTCCCCTGGAAACACTGAGAATCGGATTGAGGGGTGATACCTTCTTCCAGTTCCTGCCAGCCAAAATGAAAAAATTTCAACCCAAATAGAAGCCCATGGCTATGTTTGGCCTGATTGGCTATCCGCTTGGCCACTCAAGGTCAGCTGCTATTTTTAACGAAAAATTCGTTCAGGAGGGCATACCGTTTCATTCCTATCATCTTTTCCCTCTTAATGATTTAAAGGAGTTTCAACCCCTGGTTGAAAACCATCCGGATCTTATAGGGTTGAATGTTACCGTTCCATATAAAGAAAAAATAATTTCATTTCTTGACGATTTGGATGAAACAGCCCAAAAGGTAGGCGCTGTTAATGCCATTCTGATATCGAGGAAAGGAGGCAGATCCTATACCCGCGGATACAACACAGACGTAGCAGGGTTCCTCCGGTCGCTGCCCGGGTCATTTCCCGGGTTAAAGGCCATGGTCCTGGGCACCGGAGGCGCTGCCAAAGCCGTAGCTTATGCACTCGGAAAACTGGGGATAGATCCTCTTTTTATCTCGCGTTCCGTACAGAACGATAACACCATTACTTACCCCGAAATCACAAAAGAAATCATGGATCAATACTGGTTGATCATCAATGCAACGCCAATCGGTATGTACCCGGAAACCGCCGTTTCGCCTCCTATTCCTTATCAATTCCTCACCAGGGACCACTTTCTATATGACCTGATCTACAACCCACCCCAAACCCTTTTTCTGAAATCAGGACAAGATATGGGATGCCAGGTTATGAACGGAGAGAAAATGCTTCTCTTTCAGGCTGACCAGAGTTGGGAATTATTCAGACATGCTATTCTTTAAACGGGATCCTGCTTCGTATCTTCTTTATTATCCGATTTTTCCGGTTCTTTTGAAGGCCCGGGGCTATCTGTCCTGACAACTTCGACCTTCAGATCGGCCACCATGGCTGCGACTGCACCGACAGCTGCCAGCATCGGCGCGATCAAAGCGCCAATCACGCCAAAAGTGACCGGAATTTCAAGGTAAACCTTACCACTTTCGTCTTTGATGATCAAACGCCTGACATTTCCTTCATGGATGAGTTGTTTGACCTTTTCAACCAATTCTTCACCCTTTACTTTAAACTCTTCAGAAAATTTTTCCATTTTTTTCTTGATTAAAGATTCATGTTTGGTACTTCCATTACCGCATCACCATTTTTATCAGTTTCCATTTATTCCTATAAGGAGGATAACGCAATGGAATATCAATAAAATTGGCCTTTTTCATGATTGATCGCCGATGCGAAAAGGCTTCAAAGCTGTATTTTCCATGGTACCGGCCCATCCCACTGTTCCCGACGCCTCCGAAAGGCATACGATCATTGGCAATATGCATGATCGTTTCATTGATACAACCTCCACCTGAAGAGGTTTTAAGTAGGATTTCCTTTTGTTTTTCTTTCGCGGAGGAAAAATAATAAAAAGCCAGGGGTTTCGGATGGGTATTCACATATCGGATAACCTCGTCTATATCCTGAAAACCCATAACAGGTAAAATTGGTCCGAAAATCTCCTCCTGCATAACCGGGTCCTTAGGATCAGCTTTTATTAAAGTTGGCGCCACATACCTTGCATCGAGATTTGTTTCTCCACCGGTAATGATGTCGGCTCCTTTGAGAAATCCCGCCAGTCGTTCCGTTTTGGGTCGTGTGGCAATCCTGGGAAAATCGTTACTCGATTCCGGGTTATCCCCAAAATATTCCCTGATCTTAATTTTCATTAACTCCATCAGTTCTGTCTCAACCTCTTTGTGGACAAATAGATAATCGGGTGCAATACAGGTCTGGCCGGCATTGAGGAATTTCCCCCAGACGATACGGCTGGCGGCAACATTAAGGTTTGCATCCTTGTCGACGATACAGGGGCTCTTCCCTCCCAACTCAAGGGAAACAGGCGTCAGGTTTTTTGCTGCTGCTTCCATGACGATTTTTCCGATGACCGGACTGCCTGTAAAAAAGATATAATCCCAGGGTTGAGCCAGGAGCGCCTGATTTGACTGGCGCCCCCCACCGAATAAAGCAATGTAATCGGGTGAAAAATATTCCCTGATCATATCCCCCATCACCTGTGAAGTATTTGGAGTATATTCAGAAGCCTTGAGTGTGACACAGTTCCCGGCCGAAATAGCCCCGATCAGTGGATTGATCAGCAGCTGGAAAGGATAATTCCAGGGAGCAATGATCAATACCCGGCCAAATGGTTCTTTCAGCACCCGGCTGACTGACCAGAAATGGACCATCTGGTTGGTGGGGACTTTTTCAGGTTTTGCCCAATGACGGAGATGCCTTATGTGAAGTCCGATCTCGGAAAGCACCAACCCGATTTCGGTAGCATAAGCCTCAAATTTCGATTTGTGGAGATCCTCCCAGAGCGCTTCATATAAGCGATCTTCATAAGCCAGGATGGCCTTTTTCAATATTTTAAGCTGCTCAATTCTGAAATCAATTGATTTTGTTTGATGGGTAAAAAAAAACGCCCGTTGTTTTTCGACTACCTCTTTAATCTGTTCTTCCATAAGACAAAATTATAGTTAGAAATACCCGATGAAAATTCTATCCAATTCCCTTTAACAGTTTCATCCCGGATGCCCGGTAAAGCCATCCATTGATTTGTAAACCCCGAGCCATTTCCCGACGATCAGGTCAAAACAGCGCACAGGGAGCGCTCCTTTTGTAAAGGGGAGCATTTTCACCATGAACGGGGACCTGACAAAGATCCTGTTGGATTTTATTCCGCGGACGACTTTAGCTGCCAGTTTTTCAGCTTTAAGCAAAGGAAGCGCCGGATTGACCTTAACACCGGCAAACATTCCCGTATTGATATAAGATGGATTGACCGTGGTTACATGGACCCTGGTTTTCTTCTTTTCCAGTTCAATCCGTATGGATTCAGACCAACCAAAAACCGCCCATTTGCTTGCACAGTATACCGACATTCCAGGGTTGGAAAGCATTCCGGCGGCAGACGATATGTTTACGATATGACCTTTCCCGTTTTTAATCATATCCGGTAAGAATTCGAGGGTGATATGCATCAGGGCATTGGTGTTGATGGTCATTGTCCGATCAACTGCTTCATGGGAAAATTGGCTGAATTCCTGATTCCCGGTAATGATCCCTGCATTGTTTATAAGGATATCCACGGGGCCCACTTCCGATTTAACTTTATCTGCTGTTAGTTTTATTGCACCCAGATCTGAAACATCAACCACAAACGGATGTACCGTATAATGTAAGGCCCTTAATTCCCGGGTCGTTTCAATCAATTTATCCTTGTTGATATCCCAGATCACAAGCTGTTTTGCCCCATTATTCAAGCACATATCGCCCATGAGCCGTCCTATTCCGGAGGCTCCACCGGTTACAAGCACGGTACAATTTTTTATCTTTGTCATGCTTCGGAAATTTTTGGATCAGTTCAAAAATACAAATTTTCCTTATTAACTTTGTAATTTGAAAAGAAATTCATACCTTTGCAGGCCGTTAAAAAAGCCGAATCACTTAATTAATCAAAAACAATACCGAACACAATGAATTTAGCCCCAGAAGTAAAAAAGAAAGCATTTAAAGATTACGGAAAATCAGAATTCGACAGTGGTTCAACCGAAGCACAGGTTGCCTTGTTCACCATGAAGATCCATCATCTGACCGAACATCAAAAAAAGAACAAGAAAGATATGGTCACCGAACGTTCTCTGGTGATTATGGTCGGAAAACGCAAAAAGCTTCTTGAATATCTGAAACGTAAAGACATTGAGCGTTACCGTTCCATCATCAAAAAGCTCGGCATACGTAAATAAATTATTTTTCCAAATAATGGAACAAAGAGGCAATGGATCATTGCCTCTTTTAATATCTGAAAGAAACTAATCAAATGAATGGAATTATAAAATCTTTTTCCCTTGCCGATGGCAGGGAGATTTCGATTGAAACCGGTAAGCTTGCCAAGCAGGCCGATGGCTCTGTCGTTGTAAAAATGGGCGACACAATGTTGTTGGCCACTGTTGTCGCAGCTAAAGAGGCGAAAGAAAATGTGGATTTCATGCCCCTGAGTGTTGAATACCGTGAAAAATATGCAGCAACCGGACGTTTTCCCGGCGGCTTTTTCAAACGGGAAGCAAGACCTTCGGATTATGAAGTATTGATTTCGCGACTTGTTGACAGGGCTCTCCGGCCCCTATTCCCGGATGATTTTCACGCTGAAGTCCAGGTGATCGTAACGCTTATTTCAGCCGATAAAAATATTTTGCCCGATGCATTAGCATGTCTTGCTGCTTCTTCAGCCCTTGCGGTCAGTGATATTCCATTCCACGGGCCCATTTCTGAAGTCAGGATTGGCCGGGTAAATGGACAATTTGTGATTAACCCGACCCTGGCCGTAATGGCCGAATCGGATATCGACCTGATGGTTGCCGCTTCTCTTGACAACATTATGATGGTTGAAGGCGAGATGAAAGAAATATCAGAGGATGATATGGTTGAAGCCCTGCGCGTTGCTCATGAGGCCATAAAAGGTCAATGCCGGGCTCAAACGGAATTAGCCGGAATGGTCGAAAAGTCAAAGACAAAACGTACCTATTGCCATGAGGTCAATGATCCTGAATTCAAAGAAAAACTAAAAGCCGCAACCTACGAGAAGGTTTATGAAATGGCAAAAACCGGTATCGCCAGTAAGCAGGAACGGAAAAAAATCCTGGATGCCATCTGTGAGGATTTTATGGCAACCCTGACTGACGATGAAAAGGAAGAAAAGAGTGCCATGATCAGCCGTTATTTTCATGATGTTGAAAAAGAGGCAATCCGCAATGCAACGTTGGATAACCGCCGCCGTCTTGACGGACGTTTACCCGACGAAATACGCCCTATCTGGTCAGAAGTGGATTATCTTCCCGCGGCGCATGGTTCAGCAATATTTACACGGGGAGAGACTCAATCGTTAACAACCGTCACCCTTGGGACCAAGCTTGACGCCCAGGTCATTGATGGCGCCGTGATTGAAGAAACCATCAATTTCATCTTACATTACAACTTCCCCTCTTTTGCAACCGGTGAAGTTAAGCCTATCCGGAGCACCGGAAGACGCGAGATCGGACACGGGAACCTGGCTATGCGGGCTTTGAAAAACATGATCCCCCAGGGACCGGAAAATCTTTATACCATCCGTGTCGTATCGGATATTCTTGAATCAAACGGATCCTCCTCGATGGCTACTGTCTGTGCAGGTACCATGGCGTTAATGGATGCCGGGGTGAAAATCATCAAACCTGTGAGCGGAATTGCCATGGGACTGATAACCGACAATAAAAGATATGTCGTATTATCTGATATTCTGGGCGATGAAGATCATCTGGGCGATATGGATTTTAAAGTTTGTGGTACCCGTGATGGAATCACAGCCTGTCAGATGGACATCAAGGTTGATGGACTACCCTATGAAATCCTTAAAGAAGCGCTGCAACAGGCGCGTCGGGGCCGCTTACACATTTTAGGGGAAATGGAAAAAACCATTTCAGTACCCCGCGCTGATTACAAACCTTTTGTTCCCCGGATAACCCAGATCAAAGTTCCTAAGGAATTTATCGGCGCTATCATTGGCCCCGGCGGAAAAGTAATCCAGGAAATGCAGAGAGAAACAGGAACCACGATTGTCATTGAAGAAGTTGGAGATTTCGGTATCGTGGATATTGTTGCCGACAATCTGGAAGCACGCGATAAAGTGATCGAAAAGATCAAACGCATTGCTTCTGTTCCTGAAGTAGGAGAAATTTATAAAGGGAAAGTTAAAAATATTCAATCATTTGGCGCTTTTATCGAAATCCTGCCCAACCAGGACGGCTTGTTGCACATTTCTGAAATTGACTGGAAACGGTTGGATAAAGTCGAAGATGCGCTGAAAGTCGGTGACGAGGTAGAAGTTAAATTAATCGAAGTCGATCCGAAGACTGGAAAATTGAAACTATCGCGCAGGGCTTTGTTGCCAAAACCAGAGGGTTATATTGAACGAAGTTCAGAACACCGTTCTGATAACCGGCGCGAAGGCGATCGCGACCGTGGAGGTGACCGTGACAGGAACCGGGGAGGTGACCGTCATGGACAGGGAAGATGATGCAAATGTAACCTTAGCTTTCTTTTTACGTAAACTGATTCACCAGGTCAATAAAATTGGATTCGCATGAGGCAGTTAAAAATCACGAAACAGGTTACCAATCGCGAAACTGCATCCTTGGATAAATACCTCCAGGAAATCGGTAAAGTGGAATTGATCACTGCCGATGAAGAGGTGGCATTAGCCCAACGGATCAAGCAAGGCGATATGGCGGCATTGGAAAAACTGACTAAAGCCAATCTGCGGTTTGTGGTGTCTGTTTCAAAACAGTATCAAAACCAAGGGCTTAGTCTTCCCGATTTAATCAATGAAGGGAACCTGGGTTTAATCAAGGCAGCTCAACGTTTTGATGAAACCCGTGGATTCAAATTTATCTCTTATGCAGTATGGTGGATCCGGCAATCTATTCTCCAGGCATTGGCGGAACAATCCCGCATAGTAAGACTTCCACTGAACAAGATAGGCTCGATCAACAAGATCAATAAAGCTTATGCCCAACTTGAACAGCAATACGAACGTGAACCCAATGCCGGTGAAATCGCCAGTTTGCTGGAAGTATCTGAAAATGAGGTAAAGGAATCAATGCGGAATTCAGGACGTCACGTCTCCATGGATGCTCCTTTGATACAGGACGAAGATAATACCATGTATGATGTCCTCCGCAGCGAAGAAAATACAACCCCAGACAACGGATTATTATATGAATCACTCAAACGGGAAATTGAAAGGGCCGTATCAACCCTTACCCAGCGTGAAGCCGATGTAATCCGCCTCTACTTTGGTTTGAACGGAAGCCATCCCATGACCCTGGAAGAGATTGGCGAAAAATTTGACCTGACCCGCGAAAGGGTACGCCAGATAAAAGAAAAAGCGATCAGGAGGCTGAAGCATACCTCGCGTAGCAAGATATTGAAGACTTATCTGGGATAGAATTAGGAATTATGCCCCCTCTCATAGCTCCTTCCCTGCTTTCGGCTGATTTTCTGAATCTCGGAAAAGATATCGATATGATCAACAGGAGTGAAGCAGATTGGTTTCACCTTGATATCATGGATGGGGTATTTGTGCCAAACATTTCCTTCGGATTTCCTCTTATCGAAAAGATCGCTGAAAAAGCGCAAAAGCCCCTGGATGTCCACCTGATGATCATTGATCCGGACCGTTATATCCATCGCTTTCGTGAATATGGTGCGGCTATTATCAGTGTACATTATGAAACCTGTCCTCACCTTCACCGGACCATCGACGAAATAAAAAAATCGGGCGCCAAAGCCGGAGTCGCACTTAATCCCCATTCCCCTGTAAGCCTTCTGACCCATATCATAAAGGATGTTGATCTGGTCTTGATCATGTCGGTCAACCCTGGGTTCGGTGGTCAGAAATTCATTGAAGAGAGTTACGCGAAACTTCAGGAACTTTGTGAACTCCGGGAGAAGAAAAATGCAAGACCATTGGTACAGGTTGATGGTGGCGTCGATTTATCAAATGCCTCTAAATTAATCGGATCGGGAGCAAATGCCCTGGTTTCAGGAAATGCCATATTCCATTCATCCGATCCTGCTGAAACCATACGCCGAATGAAGAATCTGTAGTATTCGTCCGGAAGTCAATCATTTTTTTTATTTTTACAAAAAAATCACCTTGATATGGATTTCAAAGGCGCACGGAAATATATCCTGAACCGTTTACAAAATGAACTCACCCCTGCTCTCTGTTATCACACCGTTGAACATACCATGGATGTTCTTGAGGCATGCCGGCGGTTAGCGGGAATAGAACAAGTTAACGGTCCCATGGGCGTTTGGCTTAAAACAGCTGCCCTGTTTCACGACTCCGGGATCCTGTTTCAATACAAGGATCACGAATCTTTTTCTGTTTCGCTGGCACAGGAAATCCTGCCCCAATTCGGGTATTTATCGGAAGAAATTGAAGAAGTGACCCGGTTGATATTGGTAACGCGCCTCCCACAGCAAGCAGTATCATTACCTGAACAGATCCTGTGTGATGCCGACCTTGATTATCTGGGACGGGATGATTTTTTTATCCACTCTTTTCAGTTACAACTGGAATGGAAAAACCTGGGCATTCTTGATACAACCTTGCATGAATGGTTGAAAATCCAACAGGAATTCCTTCAGGGCCATCGCTATTTTACTTTATCAGCCAATAATTTAAGACAAAAGAAAAAAATGGAAACCCTCGATCAGATTCGAAAGACCATTGAATCCCCAGGATTTTAATAAATCAATTATCAACCGTAAATCTTTTATCATCAATTGTAAATCGAAAACTATATGGCTCAACCAACCCCCCAAAAAAAATTAAACAGCATCGTCTTAGTCCCTACAGATTTTTCAGAGGCATGCGGTAATGCTGTTTCCCACGGAGTCAAACTTGCCCGGTTTCTCGGGTATAAAGTGTGCATCCTCCATGTCATCAATAATGAAACAAAAGCTGCCTTGAAGAAAAAAAACGTAGGGGTTGATTATGTTGAGTGGAGGCTGAAAGAATACAAAAAGTATTACGAAAAAAAGTATGAAGTGCCTATAGATACGATGGCAGAGGAAGGAAGTATCTTTACTACCATTACTGAAGTTGCTGTAAAAATCAAGGCTAACCTGATGATTCTTGGCACCCATGGTAAAAAGGGCCTACAGCATGTTTTCGGCAGTTATGCGCTGAAAGTGATCAGTGAGTCCCCTGTTCCCGTTCTGGTTGTCCAAAAAAGATCCTTCCGGGAAGGATATAAGAACATCATCCTGCCGGTAAACAATGACCTTGAGCCGCGGCAAGCCGTTCCATGGGCCAAGCTGATGGTAAAATTATTTCATGCTGAAGTTAACCTTTTCCTCAGCCAGGAGAATGATTCTGCTTTAAACCATCGTGTCCTGATTATTACCAAACAAATAACCGATATTTTTGATGAAGAGAAGGTGGCCTATACCGTTACGCATGCGGAGAAACCGGGTGGTTTTGCCGAACAGGTGATTTCCCATGGAATAATGAAGCACACTGACTTGATTTTAATGATCACAAGGCCCAACATGGATGTTCCCGGGTTCAGCCTTTCAGCCTGGAGCGAGCGATTGATGTTCAACGAAGCACAAATCCCGGTCATGTGCATCAATCCCGTGGATTATGGCTATTATTATTATGAATGGATCACGCTCACATGATGAGATCATCCCATTGACAACAAAGCGCTCTCCTGATGAATTCGAAATTGATAAAATACTGGGAAGAACAACCACTCACAGTAATCATGATCCTTGCCGTGGTTTTCCGGATAATTGCGGTCATCTTTGCTAAGGGGTGGGGCATGTTTGATGATCATTTTATTGTCATTGAATCGTCGGGTTCCTGGACTGCCGGGCATGATTACAACGACTGGCTCCCTGGCAGCAAATCGAACACGGGCCCAACAGGTCACAATTTCTTCTATCCGGGATTACATTATTTATTGTTTACCTTTCTGAATTGGATAGGGCTTTCAGGCCCACAGGGTAAAATGTTTGTTGTAAGATTGATCCATGCCGGATTTTCATTGATCACGGTATATTTTGGATACAGGATAATAGAAACATTGGAAGGGAAAAAGGTTGCCCGGATAGCCGGCCTACTTCTGGCTATTTTATGGTTCATGCCCTGGATGAGTGTAAGAAACCTGGTGGAAATGACCTGTATTCCCTTCTTAATGCTTGGATACTGGATGATCCTTCGAAAAACAAATAAAACAACCATTTTCGTTTCCTATTTCCTGGCTGGGCTTTTCTTTGGTTTAGCATTCAATATAAGGCCGCAAACGGTTTTTTTCCCATTGGGGATCGGGCTTATCATTCTTTTTCAGAAAAAATGGAGGGAACTTCTGGCATTAACCTTTGGAAGTGTCATTATTGTCGCGATGATTCAGGGAGGGATCGATTATTTTATTTGGGGAAAACCATTTGCAGAGTTATTGGCATACGTAAATGTCTGTTTTACAGAAAGAAATGATTATATCTCACTCCCCTGGTACAATTATTTCCTGACGATCGGTGGATTGCTGATCCCTCCTGTCAGTTTGTTCTTACTCTTTGGTTTTATTCGTGAATGGAAGAAATACCTGATCATTTTTTTCCCGGCGCTTCTCTTTTTTATTTTTCATTCGTATTTTCCGAACAAGCAGGAAAGGTTTATCCTTCCGATGATCCCATTCCTGATCATGTTTGGATCTATTGGCTGGCAGGACTTTATTACAAAATCCGGTTTCTGGGCCCGGAATAAGAAGTTATTGACCGGGTGCTGGTCATTTTTCTGGGTGATCAATACGGTGTTATTGGTTGTTATGTCCTTTACTTACTCAAAAAGGGCCCGCGTTGAAGCCATGACTTACCTCTCGAAATATCCCAATGTTCAAGCCATTACCGTGATTGATGAAAACAATGAACCGGAGCTCATGCCAAAATTTTATCTCAACCAATGGCCTGTTTGTTATAGTGAAGTAACGCGGGATATGAGTCCCGACTCTATTTTAGCCAAAGCCATCAGGCCAAAATGTGTTCCTCCAAGCTTTATTTTATTTACCGGAGATAAGAACATTCAACCGCTCGTCGAAAAAGCACGTTTGAAATTCCCCTTCCTTGTTTACGAAACCACTGCTGAACCTGGTTTTATTGATCGTTTTATCCATTGGTTAAATCCAGTAAATAAAAACCGGAGGATCTTCATTTACAGGAATGCTGCCATGGTACCGAAAAAAATCGAATGAAATTATGAGAGATAAACCGATCAATATTGCTCAACCAACGTTTTTGGGAAATGAAAAGAAGTATGTTACTGATGCCCTTGAGAGCGGCTGGATCAGTTCTATCGGTAAATATATCGAAATCTTCGAGAAATCATTTGCACAATATCACGGGGTCAAACATGCCATTGCTACCCACAATGGGACTATTGCCCTGCATCTTGCCTTAGCTGCTTCAGGCATTAAAGAGGAGGATGAGGTCCTGGTCCCGGATCTGACTTTTATTGCAACATCAAACAGCGTCCGCTATTGTAATGCCATCCCGGTTTTAACCGATGTTGAAACGGATGACTGGAATATCAGTCCTTCTGATATGGCAAACAAGATCACTCCGAAAACCAAAGCAGTGATTCCTGTTCATTTATATGGCAACCCTGTGCGTCTCCGCGAGATCCTCGGAATTGCACACGCTCATAACCTGATCGTGATCGAAGATTGTGCAGAAGCCCTTGGCGCCAAATATGAGGGTAAGCCTGTAGGAACTTTCGGCGATATCGCTTGTTTTAGTTTTTTTGGCAATAAAGTGATCACTACCGGCGAAGGAGGTATGTGCCTTACCAATAATGATGACCTGGCAGAAAGGATGAGGATCCTCAGGGATCATGGGATGAACCGGAATAAAAAATACTGGTATGATTGCGTGGGATTCAATTACCGCATGACCAATATGCAGGCAGCTGTAGGGTTAGCTCAATTGGAACAGATCGATCATTTATTATCTGCGCGGGACCATATTTATGATGCTTACTGCGATTGTTTCCGGAAATTTCCCTTAATCAGGCTCCAATCGACTCATGGACAACAAAACACAAACTGGATCTTTACGCTCCGTATTCATGATTTCACATTTGATCAACGCGATTCCGTGATGGCGATGATGAAGCAAAAGAAAATCGATACCCGTCCTGTCTTTTATCCCATTCATCAGATGTCATTCTACCAGGATCCTGCCTTTGCCAGGGGCGGTTTTCCAAACAGCGCTTTCATTTCTCGGGAAGGGATCAGCCTGCCAACCTGGGTCGGGCTCCAGGATGATGATATCAGATATATTTCTGAATCGCTGATGGAATCCATTCAACAATGCACCCCATGAAAATTTCGGTTATCCTTCCAACTTATAACGAAAAGGATTCCATTAACCATCTGATAAGGGAAATCGATCATATCCTGGAACTGGAAAATTACAATTATGAAATTGTAATCGTGGACGATATGAGTCCCGATGGAACCCATGATGCGATCATCAAAGAATTCTCAGACAATCCACGCGTTATACCTATCCTCCGGAAAAATGAAAAAGGGCTGGCAACAGCTATCCTGCATGGAATAAGATATTCAACGGGGAACAAGATAGTGATCATGGATACCGATTTTAATCATCCTCCAAACCTGATCCCTCTACTCGTGAAAATCACCGACTATTTTGATATCGCAATCGGTTCAAGATATGTGATTGGTGGTGGCATGGAGACATCAAAACTCCGGTTCATCGGGAGTAAAGTGTTCAACAAATTTATCCATTATATGTTGGGAGTCAGGACAACCGATAATCTCAGCGGATATTTTGCCTTTAATAAAGAAATTCTGGATAAAGTGGATGCGGGGTCGATTTTTTATGGGTATGGCGATTACTTTATCCGTTTCCTCTATGTCATGCAGAAACAGAATAAGTTCATTCTGGAAATACCTGTTACCTATAAAGACAGGAAGGGTGGGCTGTCAAAAACCAATTTGAAAGCTGAATTGATACGATATACCTGCACTGTTCTGAAGATCAGGTTTGGGATCTGGACAAAATCCGACTCAAAATGAATTTTGAAGAAGCAAAGCAAAGAATACATTTCCTTTCGGAGGAGATCCGCAAGCATAATTATAATTACTATGCTCTTTCCAACCCGACCATAACAGATTATCAGTTTGATATTCTTCTTCAGGAGCTCATGCAGCTGGAGCGGCAATTCCCCGCGTTGGTTGAGATTGATTCTCCCACCCAGCATGTGGGAGGGGCAATCACCAAAGAGTTTCGCCAGGTAATTCACCAGTACCCTATGCTTTCCCTTGGGAACACCTATTCGGAGGATGAAATCCGTGATTTCGAAACCCGGATACACAAGTTGCTGGGTGATACCGTTGACTATGTTTGTGAGCTTAAGTTTGATGGCGTTGCAATTGGCATCACATACCGCGATGGGAAACTGGTCATGGCTGTTACCCGGGGTGACGGGATCCGGGGCGATGATGTAACCACCAACATCAGGACCATTAAAAGTATTCCGTTGAAGCTCCGGGGAACCGGATTCCCTGATGAATTTGAGATCCGTGGCGAGATCATTTTACCCCATTCAAGTTTTGAAAAAATAAATGAGCGGCGGCTGGAAGAGGGTGAAGAGCCTTTCGCCAATCCCAGGAATGCCGCATCTGGCACTATCAAAATGCAGAATTCCGCAGAAGTGGCCAAACGAAACCTGGATTGTTTTTTCTATCAGCTTCTTGGGGACAACATTTCGTTTGATTCCCATTACGAAAGTTTGATGAAAGCCAGGTCATGGGGATTCAGAATATCGCAATATTCCGTACGATGCCAGACGATTGTAGATATTTTTGAATACCTAAAAACCGCTGAAAAAGCCAGGAATGATCTCCCCTTCGACATCGATGGCGTGGTTATTAAAGTCAATTCGCGCAGCCAGCAGGAAATGCTGGGCTTTACCGCCAAATCCCCCAGGTGGGCGATTGCTTATAAATTCAAAGCCGAGCAGGCTACCTCGCGTTTGCTGTCAGTCGATTTTCAGGTAGGACGTACGGGCGCAGTAACACCGGTTGCCAATCTTCAACCAGTTCCGTTAGCGGGAACCATCGTAAAAAGGGCCACCCTGCACAATGCAGATGTAATTGCATTACTTGATGTCCGCATTGGCGATATGGTATTGGTGGAAAAGGGGGGTGAAATCATACCTAAAATTGTGGGCGTTGATACCGGGAAACGTTCTCCTGAATCAAAACCCTTGGGATTTATCCAGGCTTGCCCCGAATGCGGGACCACCTTGATCCGGACCAAGGGTGAAGCCGCCTGGTACTGCCCCAACGAAAATGGTTGCCCTCCCCAAATAAAAGGAAAACTTGAACATTTCATCTCCCGTAAAGCCATGAATATAGATAGTCTGGGGGAAGGAAAAGTTGAGTTGCTATATGACAAAGGGCTCCTTCATAATGTTGCTGATCTTTATGATCTTTCTTATAATCAGCTTATCGGACTTGAAAAAAAATATCCTTCAACCGATGAAAAGAAAGCTCGTACCATTAGTTTCCGGGAGAAAACGGTCCAAAACATCCTCCAGGGCATTGAAGAATCAAAACAGGTTCCCTTCGACCGGGTATTGTATGCTTTGGGTATCCGGTTCGTAGGCGAAACGATTGCCAAAAAGCTTGCCTTTCACTTTTTATCCCTTGAAAACCTCCGTCACGCAAACTTCACCGATCTTACAAATGTTGAGGAGATTGGCGATAAAATAGCAGGAAGCGTTTGTTCATTTTTCACGGACCCTAAAACAGAAACCTTGCTCAAGCGGCTGGAAGAGGCCGGTCTCAAATTCCATATTCATATCGTGGAAATTTCTCATAAAAGTGAAATATTATCCGGACTTTCGTTTGTAGTAAGCGGGATATTTGAAAAATACTCAAGGGAAGATTTAAAAAAGACCATCGAAGAGCATGGAGGAAAAAACGTGAGCGCTTTGTCCTCCAAGACCAGCTATCTCCTTGCCGGATCCAATATGGGACCTGAAAAACGTAAGAAAGCAGAAAGAGAAAGGATCCCAATCATATCGGAAGAAGATTTTCTAAAAATGCTGAATGAAGGGAAACAGACATAATCGAAGTTTTCAATCTGATATGTTTGACTTATTCCATAAGGATAAAAGAGGGACCGGTTGCCCTTTAACAGGAACAACCGGTCCAGAAAAAAAATCCGTTTATTCTGATTTTTTGATTGAACCTGCTCCCGAAACGCTTTGATCTACTTCGGTAGGCGATCCTTTATATCTTATGGTACCAGCTCCTGAAATATCAGCCTTTATTTTCTTTGATACATTAATTTTTGCATCTCCTGCCCCACTGATCTCTACATCATAATTTTCTACAAAGAGATCATAGGCAAAAATATCCGATGCACCGCTCAAATCCAATCTGACATTCACAGCGGTTCCTGAGAATTTAAATTTACTGGCACCGCTGCAATCCAGGTTCAGGCGTTGAACCGATATATCCATTTTTGAATCGGACGACCCGCTGGCATCAATCTTGAGTTCCGGGACCGTGATTTTTCCTGTTGTTTCAAGATCGACTGCGCCGCTCACGTCAATATCTTTAAGATCTTTGATGGTGAGGTAAGCTTTCATGACAGTAAAATGATGGATGGGATGTTTGCTGTATATCCGTAATGTTCCATTAATGACTTCCGTAGTGATAAGGGGAAGGATATTATCATCGGCTTCGATGATCACCTCTTCGATGGCTCCTTGTTTAAGATATACATCAAATGCCCCTGAAATATCAATGCCACTGAAAGATTGGACGGAACGGGTTTCCTTGACCACTTTACCATCGCCATTGGCTCCTCCGATATAATGACAGCTGGCGAAAAGGCTCGACATTCCAAGGGATAAACAGATGATTAAAACGACTGAGAAAAATTTTGTTTTCATGGACTTTGTTTTTGATGATTGGACAATTAAACTATTATTTGGTTACAGAATATTCATGAATAAATTACCGGAATGAGTTATCCCGAAATCATTTCAGGTTGACATCACCAAACTCACTACGCACGGTCACCTTCCCCACCGGATTATCTGCCCCTCCTATCACCCCTTTAAAACTGCTCTTGGTCGGGGTGGTTGAACGGTAGGAGAATTTTGCCTTTTCGGAAGGGTATTCCAGTTCGCAAAATTTTAGATCAGCATCAAGGCTGTATTTTGCCTGATCGCCTAATCCGATACTAACGTCGCCATATTTATTCTGGATGTTTACCAAAGTGAAATCCTGCGGCATTTCATGGACTTCGCAACTTCCATATTGGATGTCGAGGTCCAGGCTTTTTTCGATCCGTTGAATGTCAAGATCTGAGAACTTCGATTTACTTTCTACAGCTGATGAATTTTCCATATTCAGTTTTCCACCTTCAAAACTGACATTAAGGGCAATGATCTTATTGGCATTCAGATCCGAAAATTTAGAGTCAAGGCGCAGGCTACCTGCATAATCCAGGGTCATTTCCGAATATTTCAGCAATACCACAGCTCCTTTGATCCAGTTAACATTGGCTTTGCTGAATTTGATATCCAGCAGGTTATCGGAGTTGATGAGCTTATTTGCTTCCAGGTTCCCATAGCCCAGGTTAATTTTTGCTTTACCCTGTACCTCATTGATATAAATATCCCCGAATTTATTGGTCAGGTCCAGGTTGATGGTTGATGGCATACTAAGGTTGTAATCAATCGAAAACTGGCAGTTGTTGCGCGAGTTTCCTTCCTGTATCGAAGTTATTGCAGTAATCTGGGAAGGGGAATCGGTAAAATCAACCGAAATCCGCTGGAAGATCCGGTCGGCTTCTGATTGATTACTAGCCGACACGTTGATGGTTACTTCAAACGAGACGGAATTTTTCTCCCAGTTTGTACACTGGACCTTCCCAAACTTGTTACTGATCGTAAGCTGTCCATCAGGATTGATAACAAACTCTTTTTTAATGACCTTGGTGTAATCGTCATGAGCTTTTACCCCTTTGATGCCAAGGAGAAAAATGAACATGACAGTAAACAGCGATATTTTTATAAAAGTTTTCATGGTGCGGCTTTTAATATTTCTTTACTTGTGATAAATGGTCAATGATATCGTTTATAATGCCTTCTTTCATTTGCTGGTTCTGTATCAAGGCAGCAAGGATCCTTTCATTGTTGGGATTTTCAGCAAGGGATTTCTTT
>JALNWE010000009.1 GCA_023231065.1 Bacteroidales bacterium | reverse complement strand
CCTGAAGGAACGGTCAACCTGGGGGAGTTCCTGGGCGTTGTCCATGCCCTGGCTTATCTGAAACAACGTAATTCCAGCTGGCCGGTCTATTCCGATTCCCGGACAGCCATTGCCTGGGTCCGTAAAAAAGCGATAAATACCAATCTCGCGCGGTCACCAAAAAATAAACCCTTGTTCGACCTGGCCGATCGCGCTGTAAAATGGCTGGAGGAAAACCGGTACCCCAATAAGATCATGAAATGGGAAACTGAGTACTGGGGGGAAATCCCTGCAGATTTCGGGAGAAAATGAACTATCTTAGCGTGATATAGAAAGCATCTTCGATGTGCCTGACCGTTTGTTTTCCTGCCTGGATCAGGATGGTGATGACATCAAATCTTACCTCCAGATTGATCTTATGATATCTCACATAGGCGTTTGCCACATTCATAAGGATCCGTTGCTTGGTTTTGGTAACAGCATCTTCCGGTTCCGAAAAATAATTTGATTTCCGGGTTTTCACCTCCGCGAATACAATGAATGGGCCTGTCCTGGCAATGATGTCAATTTCCTGCCGGCCCCAGCGCCAGTTCCGGTCAAGGATCCGGTAACCTTTTTCTTCCAGGTGACGGACCGCTGCCTCCTCTCCCTCTTTTCCAAGGGTAATATGGTTTTTCATCAGGATTTATGTTGAGATTAAATGCTTTGGGCCCACTCCAAAAACTACTTTCCTGTTAATCGGAAAGGGCAATGAAAAGTAATACGATCTTTCAGAAAAAAATCAGTTCGGTTTCGTTTCCGACTGTGAGTTTTACTTTCCGGCCCAGGATCAGGGCAAGGTTGTTATCAATGTGCCCGGCAGGAAAATCGAAACAAACCGGATATTTATACTCTTTTACGGTTTCCGCGATGATTTCGTTGGCTGATTTGCCAAACGGGATGGTATTATCGTTCATCCGCGACATACTTCCGATGATAAGTCCTTTCAGCTTATCAAGTTTCCCTGACCGTTTCAACTGGATCATCATCCGGTCTATATGATAAAGATATTCGTCAACATCTTCCAGAAACAATATTTTCCCCGATGTGTTGATATCAGAAGGGGTACCGGTAAGACTGTAAAGTATGGAAAGGTTCCCGCCAACAAGGAGGCCTTCTGCTGTTCCTTCGCGGGAAAGGGGTGGTTTTTTAAAAGAATAGGAAATGCGGAAACCAAGCAGGGCATTGAGCATGGTCTCGATCGCTTTGTTGGAAGCGCCATTGACCATGTGGACCGGCATGGTGGAATGGAGGGTCTCAACCCCTGAATGCCGGTGGATATGCGAATGCAAAACGGTTACATCGCTATATCCGACGATCCATTTGGGAGATTCCAGGAACCGGCTGAAATCGAGTTGGTCAATAATGTGTACGGCGCCATAACCGCCGCGTGAGCAAATGATGGCGCGGATGGAGGGGTCGTCTAACATTTGCTGAAAATCGCGCCGGCGTTGTTCATCGGTCCCGGCAAACTGATGATACCGGCTGAACACGTAAGTCCCTAATACCACCTCCAACCCATAACGCTGGAATATCCGGATAGAAGGATGTATTTCTTCGAAAGTAATGCTCCTGGCGGGAGAGACAATCCCGATCTTGTCACCTTTCTTTAAATACGGAGGTTGGATCATAATCCAAAATTAGTCATTTCCCCTTATTTCTTATCTTTGCGGGGTTTTTTTATCCAAAATTCAGTTTATTTACCATTATGAACGATCTGAACAAATTTAAACGATATACGGTTACCTCTGCGCTCCCTTATGCCAATGGCCCCATCCATATTGGGCACCTGGCCGGGGTTTATGTGCCGGCAGATATTTACGTCCGTTTCCTGCGGCTGAATGATGCAGATGTGATTTTCCTCGGGGGTTCTGATGAACATGGTGTCCCCATCACCATCAAGGCGTTGCGGGAGGGTGTTTCCCCCCAGGATATTGTTGACCGGTATCATCAGATCATAAAAAAATCGTTTGAGGATTTCGGTATATCATTCGACATTTATTCGCGCACCTCGAATCCCATCCATCATGAAACCGCTTCGGCATTTTTCCGAAAGATGTATGATGCCGGGCAGTTTATTGAGAAGGTTTCGCAGCAATATTATGATGAATCTACCGGTCATTTTTTAGCCGACCGTTATATTACCGGCACTTGTCCCCATTGCGGCTATGACAGGGCTTATGGCGATCAATGTGAAAAGTGCGGGACTTCCCTGAATGCTACCGACCTGATCAACCCGAAATCAGTCCTCAGCGGGAACCTGCCTGTATTAAAAGAAACCCGTCACTGGTTCCTCCCTCTTGACCAGTATGAACCCTGGTTGCGCGAATGGATCATCGAAGGGCATAAGGATGATTGGAAACCAAATGTTTATGGTCAATGCAAATCCTGGATTGATCAGGGGCTCCAACCCCGCGCTGTGACCCGCGATCTGGACTGGGGCGTTAAAGTGCCTGTTGAGGGCGCCGAAGGAAAAGTATTATATGTTTGGTTTGATGCGCCCATCGGATATATTTCTGCAACCCGCGAGTTGACCCCTGACTGGGAAAAATACTGGAAAGACAAGGAGACGAAACTGGTCCATTTCATCGGCAAAGACAACATCGTCTTCCATTGTATCATTTTTCCCGCCATGCTGAAAGGGGAAGGCAGCTATATTTTGCCAGAAAATGTGCCTGCCAACGAATTTTTAAACCTGGAAGGAGAAAAGATCTCCACGAGCCGCAATTGGGCTGTATGGCTGCATGAATACCTGGAAGATTTTCCCGGTAAACAGGATGTCTTGCGTTATGTCCTGACTTCGGCGGCCCCTGAAACCAAAGACAACGATTTTACCTGGAAAGATTTTCAGGCAAGAAACAACAGTGAGCTGGTGGCAATTCTTGGGAATTTCATCAACCGGACTATTGTCCTGACCCATAAATATTTTGGAGGGAAGGTCCCCGAACAAGGTATTCTGACGGATTCGGACAAGTTAACATTGGAAGGGATGGGGCAATTTCCTGACCGGATCGCCAAAAGCCTGCATGGTTTTCGTTTTCGGGAAGGCTTATCGGAAATGATGAACCTGGCTCGGCTTGGGAATAAATACCTGACTGATAACGAGCCCTGGAAACAATTTTCATCAGATCCGGGCAGGGTGGCAACCATCCTGAACATCTCGCTTCAGATCTGTGCCCAGCTTACCATTGTAGGGGAACCCTTTTTGCCTTTTTCGATGAAGAAAGTCAGACAAACGTTGAACCTCTCTCCTTACAAATGGCAGGATGCTTCGCGTCTGGATTGGATGAAACCCGGGCATCAGCTCAACCAGCCGGAACTGCTTTTTGAGAAGATCGAGGATGCGGCTATTGAAAAACAGATACAGAAACTGATGGCTACGAAAGCAGCTAACGAGGCCCTGCAACAAAAGGTACCGGTGAAACCGGGAAAAGAGACCGTTCAGTATGATGATTTTTCGAAAATGGATATACGGGTCGGGACCATTCTGGAAGCCGAAAAGGTTCCCAAAACGGACAAATTGTTAAAACTCAGGATTGATACCGGGATAGATCAGCGGACGGTTGTTTCGGGCATTGCCGGATATTTCAAACCCACGGAGATCATCGGGAAGCGGGTGTGTATCCTGGTAAACCTTGCACCCCGTAAACTCAAGGGTATTGATTCGCAAGGGATGATACTAATGGCCGAAAATCCTGACGGGACCCTGAATTTTGTAACCCCGGATGAAGGTTCGGTGAATGGTGCAGACATAAAATAATTTCACTAATTTTGTGCCCTGATGAAGGATGAAGGATGAAGGATGGCAGATAACGAACAGCTTTCAATAGTCAATAGTCAATAGTAAAGGCCCTGTAGTTCAATGGATAGAACGGAAGTTTCCTAAACTTTAAATCCAGGTTCGATTCCTGGTGGGGCTACACTTAATAAACATTAAACAGCTGTGAATGAATAATATGCAGCTGTTTTTGTTTTGGCCGGGGACGGTAAGGGGGACGGTAAAAGTCGTTTTGACGTGTTCCGGGGTCAGTGGAGGTGGAAAATTCAGATCCCTCGCGCGCGCATTTTATAGAGTCGGTAAACAATAAAACGATGAGGTCACCAACTGTTATCTTCTTTGGGCGTTTTCAGTGTTGTTATACTTTCTTTTAATTCTGAAATTAATTGAGTCACCTTGTCACAGGTTTGATTTTTAATGTCTTTCCATTTCCCGGCTGAAAACAAAATAAATCCACAGGCAGGTTTTTCATTTTCTAAATCTCCGCCGTTACCAAGGTCTCTCGCATAGGATTCATGTTGAAAATTATCTATTTTATATTTAAATCGCCCATCTTTAGTCTGAATGTTAAGCGTGAATGACACAATTTGATCACAATTTCCCCACGATCTCATTGACATTCCTACGCATTCCTTAAAATTCCCCTTAACAATTAATTCCCCATTTTCTTTATCATCCAGTTGTATAACGTCTTTTGCTGACCTAAAGGTGGTTGCAATAAAAGTTTTTGAGGCAAAATATATTTCATCTTTTGTTTTGCCAGGAACCTGAACAACCTCTGTATATGTGATTATACCGGTCGCAGTATCATACGGGAATTGTACATCTCCATAGTAATAATCATCTACATATTTAATGTCAATATTCTTAATTTCCTTCCCATGATCCGATAAATAATAGAAATGAATTGAGTCATCATTGTAAACCTTGACAATTTTAACTCGATATTTAAATCCACTCTTTAGAATAATAGCATCTTGACCTGAACATATTAATGCTGTTAAAAAACAAAATGTGAATATTGTGTTTTTCATCATGGTTTGGTTGTTGTAAAGTGCTAAGATAAATATAATAATGACTTATAGATATTTAATCCCCATGTAAAAAATGTTGAATTTTTATTTTGACCTTGGAAAATAAAATTTTTTACAGATAGATAAAATACTGATCGGGTTTAAAAACACTCCCTGTTTGATTATCAGTTAATTGAAAAAAATCCAATTTTGGACAAACATAAACAAATGGAGGCAAACGATGTACAGGAGTTTAACCCCGAGACATTACTGAATATTCCACCATGAAAAATCCTGTTTTTCAAAATTGTACAAAATGCTATATCCTGTAATGATTTGATTGGTTTGTTCAATTCAGCTTTTATATTTTCATAAGTAAGATCAAGTTACTAAAATCCGAGCTTCCAGCGCGTTTTGAATCAAGTGCATTCTGACGCTTTCTGCGCGCATTTGCAATTTGTATAATGGTTGTTCAATGGTTGTTCAATGGTTGTATAAGGGTTGTTCAATGATTGTATAAGGACTATATAAGGGCTGTATAAGGGTTGTATAATGACGGTATATTCAGAAGATCGAATGACTGAGATAAATGACATTTCATTTCTCAAAGCTTGTGCCCACTCCGAAAGCCACTTTTTGGAGTCGGCTCTATTATATAATTTTTAGCATTTGAGCGACCTGATGCTCTCGCCCGTTTGTGAAACCGGGTGAAATGAGCCTGTTCATCGATGTTTTCTGTCCGTTTGGCGAACTAAGTTTGTGACAAGCGCCACTGTGTTGAAATTTGCTGCATTGAATATCAAATTTTGTTTTAGCCACTGAACTTGTTGGTAAACAACATAGATCCAATGGAATCTGGCTAGGTCATGGACAACAGGTATATTGACAGGGAAAAGTACTTTCAGGAACAGAATTATACTGCAAAAAAACATATAATTCCCTATATTAATAAATCACTACCAATTACTTCTAATTTAGTTATTGCAGAAATAGGATGTGGGGAAGGGGGGAACCTGAAACCATTTTTAGATATTGGTTGTAAGGTTGTAGGAGTTGACATTGCCGAAAATAAAATATCCAATGCAAAAAAATTCTTTGGCAACCACTCCCAAAAAAGGAACCTCACATTAATTGCTGAAGATATATATAAAATAAAGCCTGGTGAACAATTCATGTTTGACTTAATTATCATGCGCGACACCATAGAACATATTCATGATCAAGATACTTTTTTTGAACACATCAAAAAGTTCATTAAACCATCTGGCAAACTTTTTCTTGCCTTTCCCCCATGGAGGATGCCCTTTGGCGGTCATCAACAAATGTGTGAAAATCCCTTTCTAAGAAAACTGCCATATTTCCACCTTCTCCCCGATACCTTATATACGGGAATATTAAAATTATTTGGTGAAAATAAAGCTAAGATTAACGGATTATTGGAAGTAAAAGAAACGAGAATCTCTCTAATTAAGTTCAAAAATATTTTGACTAAAAGGAATTTTAAAATTGACAGCGAGGCCTTTTATATGATCAACCCGAATTATGAGATCAAATTCAAACTCAAAACAAGAAAACTACCAGGAATGTTAAATATCCCGTTCATCAAAGATTTTTTTATTACAACATATTATTGCTTGATCTCCCTCGAAAATATTAAAACCGCGCCTAATAAACAAGGCATAGGGCAGACCAAACCTTCCAATCCTATTTAATTACATAATTTTTAGCAACTTGGCGGTGAAAAGTAGTTTTCGGCCAGTGATTCCGGAGTAAGCCAGGTCTTTCAGTTATTTTTCACACATCTCACAGAAAAACCGTTAGCCTTGTTGCTGGCAGAGGTGACAATATCTTCAAAATAATAACCCATATATCTGTTCCATGCTCCTTCCGCTGAAGTATTTTCAGCGGAGGACCAAAAATTACCTGTATAGGTCAGATCTGTAAAGCTTCCGTACTCATCCCGGTTACCTCCGGGCAAAGCCGAAAAAGCGCTGGAATTGGAAGCCCCGGTATTGGGAGAAGCCCAGTGACTGGTACCGGTTTCCTTCATTTTGCCGCCTGCCACGCCTTCGCCACCCAGAAAAGAAACGAGGGCTGACCATTCATCATCAGTCGGATTATGCCATCCGTCGGGACAAATTCCTTGTTCTCCCGGTAAATAGATGTATTGCATCATTTCATTCCATTGGTACAATCCTCCGTATGTGTTACAGTTTAGCTCCGAGTCGTCATAACAATATTTTTCAATAATATCATTATCCGTTTGATCTTCCAGACCATTGATCCTGGTCCCGATATTCAGGTTTTGTCCCATCCAGCATTGGGCCCCTATCTGAACGGTATTATAGCTTTTCCCGTCGCGGGCATCAGTAAAAGCTTGTCCACAGTTCAGGCAAGCCAACGTACTTTGAGTTAAAACGGCCGGCACGGAATATCCACATCCATTATACGCCCATACATATCGGGTATAAGATGTCCCGCATACCAATCCGGATTCTGTCCTGGAGGTACTGGCGCCAACGTCCACGGCTGAAGAAAGATTATTGGAGGTATTCCATTTATATCCCGGGATATCCGGAATGCCGGACCAGTTCCATTGAATAGAATTTTGTCCCGGCCCATGAGCGCCTGGCACGGGCGATGCGGGAACTGTACCAGGAACGGCTTGGGTTAGCGAAGTCATAGTTGATTCACCGCAGGAGTTGTAGGCACAGATATACCGGGTGTATCCGGTACCACAACTGGTCCCTGTTTCGGTTTTTGACAGGCTCGTTCCCATATCCATGGCGGTTTCGATATCAGGTACGGTGTTCCATTTATAGCCGTCAGCGCCAGTAACCATCAGCCAATTCCAGATGATCTGACCTGGCGAAACAAGGTGGCTTCCTGAAGCAGGAGGAGATACTGAACAGGGTGAAAAAGTGGTCCACCCCCCATTGGTGTATAAACTCAACGCGCCATTTGAGCCACAGGTTGTACAATAGATCATTAGCCCATCAGCAGGCGTTGTTATGGCATCGCGTTGAAGGCGCGTCATCCGCGGGAGGAGGATGCCTTTGGATGTTGATTTGACATCCAGCATGGCCGAATTATCCGGTTGACTTCCATCGGTATTGATACCGACCTGTGCGATAGCGCTGTAACTGATCCATATAAGGATCAAGGATAACAAAAATGAATTTTTCAATGTTACGAAGATTTAATGGATTGTAAATATAAAGAAAATCCGATCAACGGTAACAATAATCCATCAAATTTCGGTATCCGGTCGCTGAACCCAGGGTGGTTGCTTGCCTGAAGTCAGAACAAGCGCCATCCAGGTCCTTTAATTCCAGTTTTAACAAACCCCTATCAAGATAATAACCCTGAAAAGCAGGTTCAGACTGTATCAGGAAATTAAAATCCTGGATGGCTTCGTGATATTTTTTTAATTTAACCCGGGCATAGGCGCGTCCTGCATAAGCCGCAAAATTACCGGGATCAAGCTGAAGGACAATCGATAAATCATTCTCCGCGCCTTTATTATCCTCTAAAAAGCTTTTCGCGATAGCTCTCTGTTCATAGAGCTCATAATCGCCTGGATCCAGCCGGATCGCTTTGGTAAGATAATAAGATGAGGAAGCATAATCCCCGATCATATCAAATTCGGCCTGGGCAAGAAATTTGTAATAATGCAGGGAATCCCTTTTTACATTAAATTGTCCGTTGGCAATGACGGGCAACAAAAAGATGAGCAGCAAGGGAATTGTTTTTTTCATAAAAAGGTTTTTCAGATGCCTCTGTTTTAACCGGAAAAACAAAACGAAGGTAATCATTTTCCCTCACTATTGTTCATGGCCAATTAAATCGAGTACCCCATTGATAAATGTCAGCGGGTGCGGAGGATTTCCGGGGATGAACAGATCGATTGCGACCTGCTTTAAAAACGACCGGTTGATCGCGGGACTGTCTGAAAACATACCACCACCGATCGCATCGCTGCCAGCCAGGATGACCAGTTTTGGATCTGGTATGGCTTCATAACAGATCTGCAAAGCCTCTGCCATATTTGACGTAACCGGCCCTGTGATCACGATCCCATCGGCATGTCGGGGGGAGGCAACGAATTCAATGCCAAAACGTCCCATGTCGAAATTAACATTACCGGCGGCATTTAACTCCATTTCGGCCGAATTATCCCCTCCGGCCGATACCTGACGAAGTTTAAGGGAGCGCCTGAATATCCGGTGTATCTCATCGCGAATTTTTCCCGGGTCTAATCTTAACGGCCCCTCTTCGCCTGGCAGGATGACCAATTTTTTCCTGTCATTTGTGGCCATTCTGTAATCGGAGGTGAATTTAATTTTACCGGGAAGTATGAACCCGCACTCTTTGCAAAAAACACATTTCCCCAGATCAATGGAACAAGGTTGGACTCCGATAGCTGCTACCGGACAAAGGCTTGCTATCATCGTATTTTCTTCCGGAGTAATATCCGGGCTGATAACGGGCCTGCCCCGGAAAGTATCCGGCAATTCAACATGACGGAGATCCGGAACATATTGCCGGCCATGATGAAGAAGAATCGGGATTTCGCGAAGAAACATTTACGATCTATGATTTAATCTGTTATTTTTATGATTTACAGGTCATTTCCGCAATACGAAAGGTTATAGCTCTTATTGCAAAGCGGAAAATCGGATATTTCCTGGTTTCTGACGGCCAGGGCCAGCGCCATCCAGTTATGGAACGACGGATCTTTCACTTTGTAATGAACGAGCTCCCCACGATCTCCGGTTATCGCTGCATGACAAATTTCGCCCCTCCACCCTTCAGTGAGCGACAGCGCAAAAGAATTCTGCCGTAAAGGCATATTGTTCGTCGGGGTTTCAGTCGCGCCCATACAATCATGGCGTTCCAGAAACTCCCTGATCATAGCAATGGATCTATCCACCTCCAGTTTTCGCAACATGGTCCTTGACCAGACATCACCGGATGGGAGCGCCACGGGATCAACCTGTATGTCGCGGAAAGCGCCAAAAGGATGAGACCAGCGTATATCCCTCATCAACCCGCAGCTGCGAGCTGCCATTCCAACTGCCCCGATCGTTTTAGCCTGTTGTGCAGTAACCGTGCCTATTGCTTCAAAACGGCCAAGAACACTGGGCATGGTAAACATCCGTCCGGTTATTTGGGTAAAACGTCCTTCAACTTCGGCCAGGTTTTTCAGGATCAGTAATTTGATTTCCGGGGTTAACGGATAATGGGCGCCGCCAGGCCTTATCAGTCCTTTCCCAAACCGGTTACCGCACCAGCGCTGGGTCGTGTTAATAACAATGGTGCGCAGCGCTTCGTTTACTACCTGCCCGAACTGGTAGGCAATATCACCACAAATGGCGGCAGTATCGCCGATATGGGCCGCGATCCGTTCGAGTTCAAGGGCAATGGCACGCTCCAGCGACATCTGAGGCGATACAGGTTGGTCCCCCAGGGTTTCCATCAACCCACCAAAGGCCATGGAATGTCCGATAGTGGTATCCCCCGCGATGCTTTCGGCTAAAATAGCCCTTTGAAGGAGCGTTGATTTTGCAATGAAATTCCTTTCTATTCCCCTGTGCTGATAACCCAGCTGTATTTCCAGATGAAGTACATTTTCGCCATGGCATATAAAACGGAAATATCCCGGTTCGATCACTCCTGCATGAATTGGCCCCACCCCCACTTCATGCAGCTCCTCGCCATCAATGGAATAAAAAGGATAAGCATTCATTGTAATCGACTGGTCGGCGCGATCAAACGGGAAACGTACCGGTTTCAACCAGGGATGGCCTATAAAGCCAATTCCATAATTTTCATGGATCTCCCGTTCAAAAACATGAAAACAGAAATGGCGTTGGGTGATGGATTCAAGTAATAAGCCATTCATTGCCGCCTGCTCATGTGAAAATACAAGAATGGTGTGTTTCACATCCATTCCCATACAACAAATAAATTGGCGCCGATCGCGCTGAGGATACACAAAATAGGTCAGGCAATGAGCCCTTTCATTCTTCAACAAATCATCAATCAGTTGGCGGAATTCCTGATATTCCAGTACCGGTATATCCGATAATTCCATGATTACCGGATTCCCTGTTAGTTCTATATATTTTCTTTCCTCCATTATTTTGGCAACGTGTCGATGATCGTTTCAATTAAAGTACGGAAAGGGGCGGGTTGTACAAAACAAACAAATATGACCAGGGAAAAAAGAAAGTATTGTGTAACCGTTTGCCAGGGATTTACCTTTTCCTTAATATGAGCGGGTATTGTCCGTGGCTGTGAAAAAACAATATGCAGTACCCGCGTCAGCAAAGCATATAAAACAAAACAAAGAATAAGCGATGTGATGATCAGGTAAACATAATATTTCCCGTGGACCATAGCTTTCAGCAGATACAGTTCGGATATGAACATACCCGATGGCGGGATGGCGGTTATACAAAGCAATCCAACAAGCAAGGCAGTGGCGCCAGCCGGGTATAGGTTCATATAGTTACCCGACTCATCGAGCTGATAGGTTCCCATAACCTTGTATGATTGTCCTATCTGATAAAACAGTCCTGCTTTTGTCAGTGAATGGAGTACAATGTGCAGAATGGCGGCATAATAGCCAATTCCACCTATACCAAGGGCAATGGCAACAATTCCCATGTTTTCGAGGCTTGAATAAGCCAGCATTCGCTTGTTGTGTTTCGCTTTGAGCATATATCCGGCTGAAACTAACAGAGATAATATGCCCGACAACATCAGCACATGGTTCATGAAAGGGAGTATGGTTGTTGCCGAAAAAAGAGCATAAATCCGGAAGATGGCTAAAAAACCCACATTCATCAGCGTCGTACTGATGAAAGCGCTGATCGGGGGCGGGGCCACTGTATGGGCATCCACGGTGACCGTGTGCATGGGGAAAAGGCCCATTTTGGTACTGTAGCCTACCAGCACAAAAACAAACGCGATTTTCAGGTAGAGCGGATTTGCCATTTTGGCAATGGCAGTAATATTAGTAAAGGAGAGATGAAGCAACCGGGTATCATGAACGGTAAACCCCAGGAACAGGATCCCCAGGTAAGCAAGGGCAATACCGACTGAACAGACAAAGATATACTTCCAGGTTGCTTCAAGGGCAATAGCAGTGCGGTCATGATAGATCAAGGCCGCGACCGCGAGGGTAGTAGCTTCCACAAAAATCCAAACGGTAGTCATCCCGTTGGCTAAATAAGCTCCCGACATCGCCGCGATCAGCGCAATCAGGGCAGCATGATAAATAGAATAATGCCGCGGGGGATCATTTTTTACATAAATAAATCCATGATAAACCGTGGTTAAAGACAACAGCGACAGCACCGACAATAGCAACACCCCCAGGTGGTCAAGGGTAAAAAAATCAAAAACCGTTTCCCCCAGATGGAACCAGCAAAAAGTAGTAAATGATAAATGGACAAAGACATAGAGTAAGGTAATGGCACGCACAATTACTTTCTGGCGCGACACTCCCGCGAAAATTGCCGCAAGCAATGAAACCCCAAAAAACAAAATCAATATCTTTTCCGCGTCAATCATTTATCTTAACTTTCCTCTTGTTTCATTAACCTTTTTCATTCCTGATACAGACCGCGTGTCATGGATCATTTTTCCATTCATCCCGTCCTCATAATTAATCATCCTTCAGCAAAGTCAGTTCATGCGTATGTTCTTTAAGCCGCATGGCAAAAACCCCAAGGATTAGCACGCTGACGAAAATGTCAAGCATTATCCCTATGTTGATCAGCATGGGCATTTCACTTCCTATAGACAAGGAAAGGAGCAGTACCGCGTTTTCAATCACGAGAAAGCCCACCAGGTGTGCAAATATTTTCCGGTGTGAAATGATCAGGAACAATCCTGTAAAAACAGCAAAAAGCGCAACGGTAAAATAGATCATCCTTGCAGGTGTGGTATCCATTGAAAATGATACAACAACACACAGCAGTAAACCCAATGAAACGATGATCAGGGAATAGAAACCGGGGACTGATTTTTCATGGGCCCGGGCGATCCCGGTTTTATTGATGATCCTGAACAGCAGCCAGGGAACGATGATAACTTTAAAAACAAGGGTTTCAAGGGTCACAAAAAGCAGGGTTGCCAGGGTGATGGTATTCAATTCAATGAACGAGAGCGCAAACAGCAGCACACCCTGAAGGCCAATGAGCCCTGCATAAACGCGGAAACGCTCGGCGATGCTGAGATAAATCAGTGAAATTGCAAAGACGATTACGAGCAATACATTCATTTCAACCAAGCATTTTATAAGTGATCATCAAAACAAGAATAAAGGCAACCAAAGCGATGGAACTCAGGGTAAAAACGAATTGTGGGTTTTTGGCTAATTTCTTCCGTGCGCGGAATGATTCCAGGAAACCTATCAACAGGGCAAACAAAACCTGGATTACGAAAAATGAAATGATCTGTACCGGCAATGACCAATCAACCGGTAATAGAAAATTAGCTATCAATCCGCCATAGAACCCAAACTTCAATGCAGTGGCGATATGTACCAGCGCCAGATCAAATCCGCTATGGTCCAGGATCATGACCTCATGGATCATGGTCAGTTCCAGATGGGTTTTCGGATCATCTACCGGCATACGGCTGTTCTCGATCATGGCAATCTGGACCAGAAGATAAGCCGAGATAAATCCAACGATGAAAGTATCGGGCCCGGTGAAGCGGAAAGCGTCGAAGATCCCCACCATAGAAGTATGCCCTGTCAGAAGGGCCAGGGTCCCGAAAAGAATAAAAAAGGCTGGCTCGGCCAACATGGAGTACAAGGCTTCCCGGTTGGCCCCCATACCTTCAAAACTGCTTCCGGTATCCAATGCCCCAATGATTAAAAAAAACTTCCCAAGGGCAAGGAGGTATGCAAACAAGACGAAATCACCTTCAAATGAAAAAACGGGAGAAAAGCCAGGAAAAGGGAGAAGTAGCCCGGCACACAGGACCGTACATAGATAAACGGCGGGGGCTATCTGAAAGATAAAGCTGGTCGTGGCGCTTATCACATTTCCTTTTTGCAGGAGAACCCAGATGTTCTTCCAGGGTTGGAAAATTCCCGGTCCTTTTCGCCCACTTGCAATACTCTTCACCCTCAGGATTATGCCCGGAAAGAACAGGGCTGTGACGATACAAAAAAGAAGTCCCATTATAATACTTTCAGGTATAGTAAAAAGAAAATGATCAGGATGAATATAAAGGCATACAATATATAATGCTGAATATTCCCTGTTTGCAAACGCGCTATTTTCTTCAGCGTCAGCATACAGATATAGGTAATTTTATTGATCGCGGTGTTGAAGATATCAACCGGATGAATTTTATACCGGCGTTTGCCCGGAAATATTTCTGATTCCCCTATCGGTTCGAATTCCTCTTTCTGTTGAAGGATGGGTTGGGCCAGATCCCCGAAATTGGAAGCATACGAAGTTCCGGTATATTGTTGCCGTGCGGTCGCGGCCGTATATCCGCAACCCCAGGTTGGCCCTTGTCCTATTCTTCTCTTTTGAAATATTTTTTTGCGGAGATAGAGGATACAGGCAACTGAAAGGATCAGGGCAACGCCGATTATTGAAATTTGTGAGAAAATACGGTAAAAACCATCAGGGATGGTCGGATCAATCTGAAAATATCTATGGACGATCCCTGTGATGGGCTTAAGGAAAATCACAGGGACAAACCCAATCAATACCATCAGGGAACCTATAAGATATTGCGGGAATAACATATCTCCGGTAGCTTCCTTGATTTCATTTTTCGGGGTTTTCCGTTCAGTACCTAAAAATACCACCCCGAAAGCCTTTGTAAAGCAAAAAATGGCTAAACCACCGATGAGGGCCAGCGCAATCAATACACACATAAAAGCGATGGACTGGTAAGCGTTCCCGGCTGATAGTCCCTTGACCAACCCAACGTAGATCAGAAATTCTGAAATAAAGCCATTCAATGGGGGCAACCCACAAATTGCCAGGGCCCCTAACAGAAACAAACCAGCTGTTTGCGGCATTTTATGGATCACTCCACCCAATTGTTCTATATTCCTTGTATGATATGCTTTATAGACGGATCCCGCGCTGAAAAACAACAGGGGTTTGAACAGGGAATGATTCAGCGCGTGGAGTAGTCCCCCGGTAAATCCAAGCATTACCAGCGTGGGATTATTCAGTCCGATTCCCATAACGCCCAAACCGATACCAATGCCGATGATCCCGATATTTTCAATGCTATGATAGGCTAATAATTTTTTCAGGTCATGCTGAACAATGGCCATCATAACGCCCAGTAAACCGGTGAGGGAAGAAACGATGAGAAGGGTTAATCCGATAACCAAAAAATCCGATTGTACCTGGGTAAGCACCCTGATGATCCCATAGATCCCCATTTTTATCATCACTCCCGACATGACTCCTGAAACATGGGAAGGGGCGGCAGGATGTGCTTCGGGAAGCCAGGTATGCAAAGGGATAAAACCAGCTTTGATGCCAAAGCCGGCAAAAAACAAAAGAAACAGAGGGGCAGAGGGATGTCTTGAAAAGTATATTTGCAAGGCTTCAAAACTCATCAGCCCGGTATCAGACTGACAGATTAAAAAAGCGATGACCAGCAGAAAAAAACCAACATGCATCTGGATTAAATAATTGACCGCGGTTTTCAGGGTATTTCTTATTTCTGCTTCAAACAGGATCAGCATAAAGGACGAAACTGCCATCAATTCCCAGGCAATAAGAAATGCAATACCATCATGCAGCATGAGAACTCCAAGCATCGAAATATGAAGCCACACAAAGCTGAAATTATGAAGGGCCAGTTGCGCCGGACTTTTAGTCAGCCTGTAAGGGCTCAGGTAACCGCGGGAATAAAGCAATCCGGTCAAAACCGCGAAATTGGTGATCAGGATAAAAAACGCGCTGAGGCTGTCGATAGTAACATTTACGATACCCAATAAACCACCTGCTTCGAATACCAGCGTTGGATTCCCGGGATGGAGCAATGCATTGAATGCCGGAACGGACGTGATCAGAATGGCGAGGCATGTTACTGCCAGGGTGTAAAAATACCGCATCCCGGATGGCATCACCAGGATCAGAAAAGAGAAAATGACCGGTATCAGGATTGTAAAACTGTCCATCGGCAGCTGCAAAGTAAAAGCTTTTGCAGGAGGGAAACTTCACGAAACGGCAGAACTTATAAACAAGACATTGTTGGTACCTGTTTTTGAGCGGAAAAAATTTACCGGCAAAATACTTTTATTAACCGATTTTTATCATACAGGTGAAGTATCATATCGTACGTTTATTCCTGCAAAAAATACACCCGTTGCCGGGTTAACGAATCTTCTTATTTTTGATGATTATCTATATTCTGTCATGGCCCCTTCGATTTTGACCGGAAAAAAATTGCAGATCTTCCTCCATGTAGCCGTGTGGGCTTTCCTATTTATTTTTCCCACTTATCTTTTATATGTGGATTCCAGTCATGATCTGTTTTTTATAAAAAGGACCTTTGTCCAGACCACGCTATATGCCTTGCTGTTTTATCTGAACTATTTGCTGCTTGCCCCCCGGTTATTTTTCAAAAAGAATAAAATTGCCTATTTCATCTGTTCCATTCTTCTGGTAGTTATCGCAACTGTAATAATGGAACTAGTCCCTTTCTCTCCCTCTCTCCAAAAAGAACCGATTCCCAGAGAGAAAATGGGGGGTGACCTGAAGATAAATGGCGACATGAGATTTGAACCTCGTCCTGATATGGAGAAACCCATTCCATCCAAACTATTTGAAGACAAGAACCGTCCCCATCCCTCCAGGGGCTGGCCAACCTACAACTTTCTTTTAACGGGTCTTCTGATCTCTGTCCTTGGCCTTGGGATCCGTTTTTCCGACAAACTCATTCAAATGGAAAAACAAAGAAAGGAGGCTGAAAAAGAGAAGTTGAATTCAGAACTTACATTTTTGAAAAACCAAATCAATCCACATTTTCTATTCAATACCCTTAACAGCATTTACAGCCTTGCCCTGATGAAAAGTGACCAGACAGCAGAAGCTGTCATGAAGCTTTCTGATATGATGCATTATGTTATTTACGATATTCAGGGCAGTAAGGTGCCTTTGGAAATGGATATTCAATATATCAGGCATTTTGTGGAATTACAAAAAATCAGGCTGACCGATACTACCGAAGTCCGTTTGAACATGAACGGGGACTTTAGCCAGGTTCAGATATCTCCCATGATATTAATGGTTTTTGTTGAAAATGCTTTTAAATACGGAACCAGCAGTCACGATAAAACAATGATCAGGATTGATGTCAGCCTATTGCAAAATACCCTTGAATTTACCATTACCAATCAGATTTTTATCGGCAGGGAAAAAAATGTCATGTCAGGGATCGGGCTTCGCAATGCAAGACAACGGTTGGAACTTGAATATCCGAACAAGCACAAACTAACGCTTACGGATAACGGAAAAGTATTTATTGTCAGACTTAGTATTGACCTTGTATGATGCGGTGCATTGCCATTGATGATGAGCCTTTGGCGCTTGAGGTGATCCGGAAATATTGTTCTGAAACGCCCCTGGTAAAACTGGAAAACACTTTTACCGATGCCATCCAGGCTTTGGCATGGTTAAAGATGAAAAAGGTTGATCTGATATTCTTGGACATTCACATGCCCGACATCAGCGGGATACAATTTATTACAAGCCTGAAGAATCCCCCTTTGGTTATTTTTACCACTGCCTTCCCGCAGTATGCTGTTAAGGGTTTTGATCTTGAAGCGGTTGATTATTTAGTCAAACCGATAAAATCTGAACGATTTTTAAAGGCAGTGATCAAAGCTCAAAAAATCCTGGAGCGGGATCAGCCCGCTTCCATCCCGGGTGAAGGATATACATTTGTGAAATCAGGTTATCAGACTATTAAAATTTGTTTCAACGATATCCGCATGATCGAAGGGCAGGATGATTATATCAAAATTCATCTTCATTCCGAATCATCACCGCTACTTTCACTGATGAGCCTGAAAAGTATTCTTGAAAAACTACCGGGAGATAAATTTATGCGGGTTCACCGGAGTTATATTGTACCCCTGAAAGACATCCATTGTATCCGTAATAAATACATATACCTTAAAGACGACAAGGTACCGGTCGGAGATACCTATCATGATGCTATTCAGCAATGGCTCTCTGGTATATGATATAACCTTGAATACCGGTAAAAAAATCCTGTTTACCTATAATTAATTCTGGGATCCGGCGAGGTCAGGTAGTTTTGCTGTCCTCATACAGTAATGAAAAAACAACTCCTCCCGGTCCTCTTCATTTTGTTAGGTGTGTCCATCGGCCATGCCCAGGATCTTAGTAAGATTGTTGTAGATAAACTATACATTGCTACACTGGATAAAGTAATCGATGATATCGGGTTGTCAAACCACCTTACATTCGAATTTGACCGGGAGGTTTTGCTTCAGTATGAGGTCAATGAACGGCCCATCCAGAAACCGCTTCCCGTTTTTTTGGATCAGCAATGTGGGGAACATAAATTAAAATGGTACCAGGATTCCGCTCATGTCATTCATATCGATTACAAATATCAGGAACTCACCTCCAAGCCCCAGGAGACCAAACTGAAAAAAACCTATACAGGCCCCGCCAATAAATTCAAAATCAATCTGACCGGCGTTGTAAAGGACAAACAAACCGGGGAAGCCCTTCCGTTTGCGAATGTCGGGGTAAAAGGCACTGCTCTTGGGACCTACACCAACGCGGACGGATATTTTACCCTGATCAACATTCCCACCGACACCTCCACGCTGATGATCACTTACATCGGATATAAAAATGCCACTATTTTTCTCTCCCCCGAATTGCCATTGAACAACCTTCTGATTGAGATGGAACCTCAGTCACAAATATTGAAAGAGGTGGTTGTTAGCGGCGTGCAGGAAGAACTAATGACTACGAATGATAAAATCAGCACGCTCAAGATCACGCCTCAGAAACTGGCAACATTACCTAACATCGGCGAAAAAGATGTGATCCGTTCATTCCAGCTTTTACCCGGAGTATCAGCGGCCAATGAATCTTCCTCCAACCTGTATGTCCGAGGTGGGACCCCCGATCAGAACCTTCTGCTTTACGATGGGTTTACAGTGTATCAGGTTGACCATCTGTATGGTTTTTTCTCAGCATTTAATTCAAACGCCATCAAGGACGTACAGTTATACAAAGGCGGGTTTGAGTCAAAATTCGGAGGAAGGCTTTCAAGCGTTACCGAAATAACCGGAAAAGACGGGAATTCAAAAGGCTTTACCATGGGCGGTGAGATCAGCTTGCTGAGTTTCAATATGTACCTGGAAATCCCGATCGGAAAAAGATTCACCTCTTTAATTGCATTCCGAAGGTCATATCAGGGATTGCTCTATGACAAAATATTCAAACAGTTTAATTATGTCAATCAGGTAAAGCAAGTCTCATTCAACGGTGGGAAAGAGCCTCCCGGTAGTACATCGCTTACGTCCACCGTCAAATCCTATTTTTATGACATCAATGCCAAGTTTACATACCGGCCATCACCAAAAGACATTCTTTCCCTGAGCTTTTACAACGGGACCGACAAACTCGATAACGGGAATTCCATGGGGAGCCAAGGGGGCGGAGGTGGTTTTAATTTCAGCATGGACAATTCGGATCTTACAAGGTATGGGAACCTGGGATCATGTTTGCGATGGTCAAGAAATTGGGGAACCCGTTTTTACAGTAATTCGTTAATAAGCTTCTCTAATTATTACAGCAGCCGCGACCGGACCAGCAGCGGGACCCATTCGGGGGGAGAGGGTGGGCCGGGAAGGTTCAATTCGGGGATTTCGGAAGACAACAACCTGTTTGACCTGACTTTTAAAAGCGATCTTTCCTACACGATCAACAACAAACATCAGCTGGGATTCGGAGTTTACTTTACCGATTATATCATAGCCTATAATTTTGGTGAAACAGACACCAGTATTGTCCTCAGCAAAAAGGATAACGGTGTTTTGACCGGGGTATATCTTCAGGACAGGATTAAATTGGCCGATGCCAAATTAACGATTACTCCTGGCATAAGGGCCTCCTACTTTTCCCCTTCCGGGAAAGTGTATCCGGAACCCAGGATTGCAGCGGCTTACAACATCACAAAAAACATCAAACTGATCGCCGAGACTGGTAAGTTTTACCAGTTTGCCAATCGGGTTGTACGGGAAGATATTCTCACCGGAAGCCGTGATTTTTGGATCCTGTCCGACGGAGATACGATCCCGGTCAGTTCGGCCTGGCATTATATCGCTGGCATCAGTTATGAGAACAAAAACTTTTTAGCCAGTATTGAAGGATATTACAAAGCCATTAACGGGGTAACCGAATATTCGCTTCGTTTCAAACCAACCCGCGAAGGGGCTACCTATTCAGAAAGTTTTTTTAATGGGACCGGCTATGCTGACGGCATAGAATTCCTGATCCAGAAAAAGACAGGAGCCCTGACCGGATGGGTCAGCTATACCCTGAGCCAGGCCAAAAACAAAATTTCGGTTTATGGAGAGAATTATTTTCCGGCTTCGCAGGACGTAACCCATGAATTCAAATTCGTTTCCATGTATGATTACAAGAACTGGAGCTTTTCCCTGACCTGGCTCTTTGCTTCCGGAAGACCTTATACGGCGCCCGATGGAGCTTATACTGTAAACCTGTTAAATGGCACCGAACAGACCTATATTGATTTTGGATCGAAAAACAGCAGCAGGTTACCAGCTTATCACCGTTTGGATATTTCGGTTAATTACCATTTCAAAAAACAAGATACTGGTCGTGAATGGGGCAATATCGGGCTATCGATTTTTAATGTCTATAACCGCCGGAATATATGGTACCGCGAATATCAGATCATTGACGGGAACATCATTGAAACGGATAAATTGTTTCTGGGGCTTACCCCAAACCTGACACTGATGCTGAAACTTCATTAACAAGGTACATGATGAAACAACATCATAAAGTATCGAATATCTTAATCCTGGCAACTTTCCTGTTGCTGATCTGGGCCACTTCCTGCCAAAAATCCGGATTTGTGACATTTGATGACTTGCCTGTTGTGGAAGCATATTTGGTCCCTGGTGAAAAGATCCAGGTTAAAATATCCCAGAAGGCCCCCTATGAAGATAATACACCAGATTACATGCCGGATGTGAATACCCTGGAAATCTTTGTTATATATGCTACCCGGGAATATCAGCTGACCTTGCGCGGGGATGGGGTTTATATTGACAGCTCAGGGACTATCCCGGTCATAACGGACAGTACTTATCTGTTACGCTTTGTTTATAACGGGAATCCGGTTACATCTTCCACGATAATCCCGTCGAAACCGCAATCGGTAGCGCAATCGGTAACCTCCATCACCATGGAGCAATTTGATCCAGATGATCCGCCGGGGACATCCATGCCTGATCCGGTTGAAATCACGTTCAGCAACGCTGATGACAGTTATTACTTTGTCACTGTAGAGTGTATGGATTCTGTTTTGATCCCGGTCATCAAGGATTCTATCCCATCCAATGACATGTTTTCCTCACAACCGGTCACAGGTACTGAAATTGATATCCAACCCATGATGATCCGCTATTTTGGAAAAAACCGTATCATCCTATATCATATTAATCCTGAATACTCGATTTTCTTCCAGCAACAAGCCAACACCTCCCAGAATTACCAGGAACCTCCTACCAATATTGAAAATGGCCTTGGCATTTTTACAGGGATCAATGCTGATACCCTGTTCCTGGATGTCATCCAGGAATAAAAATGAACCCGTTAACTGATTTCTAATTATATGATAAAATAAGATCCTTTTAAAAAATCAATCTATGTTTAAATCATTAAAACGGATTTCCATCTGTTTACTCCTGATCACCGGAGCAACATTGTTTTTCCTGACCTCCTGTAAAAAAGAACCTGGTCCGGGAGGTAAGTCAACCATTTATGGGAAGGTACTCGTTAAGGATTATAATTCAACTTTTACTGAGTTACGGGAGACCTATTATGGCCCTGATATCTGGGTTTATCTCATTTATGGCGATGACCGCGATTACGGCGACCGGATCAAGACCAGTTATGATGGCACATGGGAATTTAAGTATCTGCGGCCGGGAAACTATCGGGTTTATGCTTTTTCCAAAGATTCCACCCTGCAGACCAACGCATCGGTACCCGTGATCCGGGAGGTCAGTATCCCCAATAAGAAACAGGATATTGAAGTTCCCGATATTGTTATTTTTGATTAATTCATCCCCATGAAACGGATCCTTGTACTGGTCATCTGTATCCTCGTTGGAAACATGACCTATGCTCAATCGAAAAAAGAGAGGAAACAAAATAAAATCAAATCCGCCACGGAATGGGAGACCAGAAATGTCAACGGTAAAACCAATACTTATAAGGTTTCTTATGAAGAATACGACAGGTCGGGCAAGATCACCCAACATACCGACTATAGCAATGACGGAAAAATCTTATACAGGACTTCAGTCCTTTTTGACAAAAATGATAACAAGATAGAAGAGACGGAATTGGATGTGGCAAAAAATAAAAATTGGCGTAAGACATTTAAATATAATGCCTTGAACGACAAAACCGAAGAGGTTGAATATAATGGTTCGGGTATGATCGTAGTAAAGACCCAGTTCAACTATGATCCAAATGGGAACAAGATCTCTGAAACCGTTACCGATGCAAACGGCAGAATCGTCAAAAAAAGCATTTTTACTTATAATTCCAAAAATTTGAAGACCGGGAAACAAACGACAGGAAAAGGTGCGGAAGAAGCATCCTCAAAAAAGTGGGATTATGTCTATTATTGATGAACTTCTTCTTAGGTTCAGCGCCATCACTTTGCCGGAAATGGATCGTGTAACCCTTCTAAACCGTGTGGATACGAAATTCATCTTTCGGGTGGGAAAGCTTCCTGCAATCCTGAAAAAATTACCCGAAGTATACCGGGCGCTCGAAATTGAAGGGAATAGACAAACCCATTATGAAACCTTATATTTCGATACTCCTGATTATCGTATGTACCTTGATCACCATAATAAAAAGCTGAATCGTTTCAAGGTTCGTTCCAGGAAATATGTTGAATCCAACCAATGCTTTTTTGAGGTAAAATTTAAAAACAACCGGGGACGGACCATCAAAAAACGGGTCAATGATACAACATTAAATGACATAATTAATGACAACCCCGGTGAACTTTTATCTGAGTTGACCCCTTATCGACCGGAAATGCTGGTTCCTTCATTACGGGTATTTTTTTCACGTATTACACTGGTGAATAAATCTTTAACCGAACGGATCACCCTGGATACAGGATTGTCGTTTCAAAAAGGCGACGAAACAGCATCCTATCCCGGAGTTGTGATTGCTGAGTTGAAACAGGACCGGTCACAACGATCGCGGTTCCGGACTGCATTACGGGAGGAACATGTTGTGCAGTCTTCGATGAGCAAATATTGTCTCGGGATAATCAGCCTGAACCAGCATATCAAAAAAAATAATTTTAAATCCAAAATGCTGAACATTAATAAACTCAACCATGATATCGATTAATCGTTTAGCCTTGCTTTTTTGGCTTTTTCTTCTTCTTTTCCCCTTCAATGTCTGTATGCCTCAACAGACCGAGTCGGATAGTTTTCAACCGGATGCGACGGAGCAAGCCGATAATAAAGAGAAGAAAAAAGAAAAGAAAATCCTTGAAATCAACGAGAAATTCCTGATTAGCCTTGGAATTGACCTGCTTGCCGTCGCTTTGATCATTGGTCTGATCTACTATCCGAACTACCGGCAAAGGGATTATATTTTCGCTTTCATCATGTTCAATATCGTGATCTTCCTGTTAACATTTGTCCTTAAATATGTAAAACTCTCAGTTGGCGCAGCTTTTGGATTATTTGCCGTTTTTTCCATGCTTCGATACCGTACCGCGGGCATTTCAATGAAAGACCTTACGTATCTATTCATTTTTATTGCGATGGGAGTGATCAGCGCCATACAACTTGATTACATCGAATTGAGCGTGTTACTTGCTTTGATCTTTGGAGTGACCGGTTTGTTAGACACCAATCTTGTGATGAAACGAGAGCTATCAAAAACCATTGATTATGAAAACATTGAAATGATCAAAACTGAAAATATTAAAGGGTTAATGGAAGATCTGAAAACCCGTACCGGACTTAATATTCATCGTATATCCATTGAGAAAATCAATTTTCTTAAGGATTCTGCCCGGATTAAAGTGTTTTATTATGATTAAACCGAGAGCCGTTTATTTTACCATCCTGTTGTTTTTCATCCCTTTACTGGTTCAAGCCCAGGTAAATGATGCCGGGTTGTGGCTGAGCGCCGGTCTGGAAAAGAAGATCACACAAAGATTATCGGCTTGCTTTACCGGGGAAGTCCGAATGAATGAAAACATAACGGAAGCGGGAACGCTGTTGGGTGATATCGGGATAAAATACAAATTCGGGAAAAGGTTCAGCGCCGATGCGATGTTTCGTTATACTTTGAAGAAAAGGCTTGACGATACTTACGAAAGGCGTTTCGGTTGGTATATCGATGGAACCTATCGCGAAAAGATCTCTTTTCTTATATTAAACCTGAGGACCCGGTTCCAATCGAAATATACGGAATTTTATACGTCAGAAAAAACCGGGGCGCCAAAGAACCACATTCGTGAAAAGCTTACTTTAAAGTTCGACCTCCGGAAGAAATTCGAACCCTATGCCTATGCAGAAGTGTTTTTCAGGTTAAATGATCCTGAAAATGTAAGTTTTGATGAATTCAGGATTTGCGGAGGTATTGAGTACAACTTCAACCGGATGCACCAAATCGATCTGAAATACCTTATCTGCAGTGAGATCAATGTTGAAAATCCCGAGACCGATTATGTAATAGGGCTTTCTTACTGTTTTACTTTTTAAGGATATTCCTGCCTGGTAATAAGAATTATTCGTACCTCAATGCATCGATCGGGTTTAAGCGGGCTGCTTTCCGGGCCGGATACCAGCCGAAGAAAATCCCGATGGCCGAAGAAAAAATGAAAGACATGAGGATGGATTGCATGGTGACGGCAACAGGCCAGTTCAACACCGAGGCAATAACCTGAGAAACCACGAGTCCCAACAGGATCCCGATAATTCCCCCCAATAAACTGATCATCAGGGCTTCGATCAGAAATTGCATTAAAACATCTTGTCCGCGGGCTCCGACACTCATTCGGATTCCTATTTCACGGGTACGTTCAGTGACGGAAACCAGCATGATGTTCATGATCCCGATACCACCAACAAGTAAAGAGATACTGGCAATGACGGCCAATAATATTGTCATGATCGCCGAGGTGGAGGTCGCCATCTGGGCAATATCAGTTTGGGTCCTGATGGTGAAATCGGGATCTTCCGAAGGCCCTAAATTATGTTTGGCCTTCAATACCTCTGTGATTTCCTGGGAAGCAACCGGGATCAAGGCTTCCGTTTTGGCAGAAGCCAACATGCTTTGAATGTAAGTAATGGCTAACATTCTTTTTTGTACCGTCGAAAAGGGAGCAATGACCATATCATCCTGATCCTGACCGAATGAATTCTGACCTTTTGATTCGATAACCCCTATAACCTGAAAGGGAATTTTATTGATCCGGATATAACTGCCAATAGGATCGGCATTTTCTCCAAAAAGATTGGTCACCACAGTTCGTCCGATAATACATACCTTGGAAGCGCTCCGTTCATCATTCATGGTGAAAACCGAGCCACTTTCCACTTTCAGGTTCCGGATTTCAAAATAATTAGGGTAAACCCCATAAACGGAGGTCCGCCAATTCAGGTTTCCGAAAACCAATTGTCCACTGGTACGGACCTGGGGTGTAATGTTTTTCACGGAAGGGCAACGATCAACAATAATATTTATATCCTCGATGGTCATTTTCTGTGAGGAGCCTGCTTCCATCCTTACGCCGCCGGTACTACTGGCCTGGGGCCAGATCATCAGGATATTAGTCCCAAGGGTCGATATTTGCGACTGAATGCTTTGTTTTGATCCCTGGCCGATAGCAATCATGGCGATCACAGAAGCCACACCAATGATAATGCCCAACATGGTCAGAAAACTGCGCATTTTATTTTTGGTCAATGAGCGTATGGCTACAATGATCAGGTTTTTCAATTTCATATTTCGTCCTCCATAGCAACCGGCATTTGCAATAATTCTTCTTCAGCCTGCCGGGGTTTTTCAACTTCTATATCGCGGATGATCCTTCCATCGCGGAAAGTAATATTTCGTTTGGTGAATGCAGCAATATCTGCTTCATGGGTCACAATGACCACGGTAATACCCTGGTTGTTCAATCGTTGAAAAATATCCATGACCTCAACGCTGGTACGGGTATCCAGATTCCCGGTCGGTTCATCGGCCAGGATTACCACCGGATCGTTGACCAGTGAACGGGCAATGGCCACCCGTTGCTGCTCCCCTCCCGAGATCTGGTTAGGCATGTGACCGGCCCGGTTGGCCAGACCGACTGACTCCAGCGCTTTCAGCGAACGTTCGCGCATCTCTTTGGAAGAGATCTTACGATTATACATCAATGGAAGTTCTACATTTTCAAGCGCTGATGTTCGTGAGAGTAAATTAAAAGACTGGAAAACAAACCCGATTTTCAGGTTACGGAGGTTTGCCAACTGATCGTTGGTGAGGCTACTTACATCCACCCCGTCAAGCAGGTATTTGCCCTTTGTCGGAACATCAAGGCATCCGAGGATATTCATGAAAGTGGATTTTCCCGATCCGCTCTTGCCCAGAATGGAAACAAAATCCCCTTTTTTGATATCCACATTGATCCCCCGGAGAGCGTGTACATCTACATCGCCCATTGAATAAACCTTTACAAGGTTCTTTACTGAAATGATCCCTTCACTCATATTATCGTCCTCCCCTCCCGCTTGGCGGCCTTTGTGGCGCAAAAGGGCTTTGTTGCTGTTGTTGCTGGCCTGACTGGGCCTTTGTTGTGCCATTTGTTCCAAGCACTACTTCTGCCCCCTCTGCAAGATCCCTTCCTCTCACTTCCGTGTAGCTCCCATCTGTCAATCCTATTATCACCCTGTGGGGCTTAATTTGATCCCCTTCTTTTATCCAGATCAGCCCTTTTTTCGGTCGTTCCTTTTGTACCCCTCCGGCCGGAGCAGCTCCTCCCTGTTGTGACTTGCTTATCTGCCCGGGCATTCCGGGACGGGTTCTCAAAGTACCCTGACCTGTTCCCATTCCAGGCATTCTGCTTCCACCGGAATCTTTCGGTTGCTGACGTTTGAGCGAATCCGGCATGTTTTTCATCATTTCATCAAGATACTCCTGGGGAGGCGAAAAGCGCAGCGCCGTAGCAGGAACTTTTAAAATATCTTTCGATTCATCGATCATCACCGTGATATTGGCAGTCATACCTGGTAACAGCTTCAGCTCATCGTTCGGTACATCAATAATCACGGTGTAATTTACAACGTTCTGGGAAACAACCGGTTGAAGCCTAACCTGACGTACAATTCCGTTAAATGTCAACTCGGGATATGCATCCACTGTAAATTTGACCTCCTGATCCACTTTGATTTTTCCAATATCGCTTTCGTCAATACTTGCTTGTACCTGCATCTTGGTAAGGTCGTTAGCAATGGTGAACATGGTGGGCGTGCTGAAACTGGCAGCCACGGTTTGTCCGACATCGACGGCACGGGATACTACAACCCCGGAGATCGGGGCAATAATGGTCGCATACCTAAGGTTGATTTTGGAACGGTTTAAAGCCGCCTGCGCTGAAGTTTCATTTGTCACGGCGGTTTCATAAGTGCTCAATGCCAGGTCATAATCGGCCTGGGCCATCACTTTCTGCTCAAACAGAAGTTTAGTCCGGTCATAATCGCGTTTTGACTGATTTACCTGGATCTCGGCCCTTTTCAGGGAAGCTTTCGCGTCATCCACCGCTTGTGCCAGATATGTCGTGTCAAGCAAAGCGATGACCTGCCCTTCCCTGACTACCGAATTAAAATCAACATAAATGTTCTTGATGATTCCCGATACTTGCGTGCCAACCTGTACGGTAGTTACAGCCTGTAAAGTCCCACTCGCCTTGACAGTAACCTCAATATCACCTTTTTCAACTTTACCGGTCCGCCATTCGGTAACCGATGTTTTCTCTTTTCTTAAAATTAGCCAGGTTGCAACCGCGATCACAACAATCACTATTCCCAGGATAACCCAATATTTCTTTTTCATATTTCAGTCCTTTAATTTCAATATATCTTTTAAACCTGATACTTCCTTTTATTTCTAATGTCCCGTTCCTGATCCCTAATTAAACTTTATCTCTTTCCCCTGGTAAAAATCAAGGATCTTACTTTTGAATATGTAATCATACTTGGCCTGGATAAGGGTTGATTGTGATTGGAAAAATGCATTTTTCTGGATCAGGAAGTCGGTCGCGTTCATGACCCCGACATTATACTTTTTCTCTGCATTTAGGTATGCAGCTTCAACCGCATTTAACTGTTCTTTTGTCGCTTCATATTTTTTAGATGCGGCTTTCAAATCCGTATAGTTTTGCTCAATGCTTTTGCGCAGGACATTTTTAACGTTTTGTTCATTGAGCTGGGCTGTCATTACATTGATTTTAGCCCGGTCAATATTACTTTTGATTTGGCGGTTGCTGTAAATGGGGATTGACAATCCAAGGCTGAATGATTGGCCGATATTATCCCAGATCTGGGAGAAAAAAGGATATCCTTCCGGGTTTACTGCGGTTCCCTGTGTCCGGCTTGATGCGAAGTTTGTATTCATGTTTGCCCCCAGGCTCAGGCGGGGCCAGCGGGCGCCTTCCGAAATTTTTTGGGCCATCAGGGCAGCATTGGTTTTCAATGCATAGCCGGGAATCTGGGGCATCGCTTCGAGCGATTTTTTATAGATTGTTTCATTGGATTGCATGACCTGTGAAGGTATTTCCGCCAGGGCCGGTACTTCAACGTCAAAATTATCAGTAATTGGTATCTCCATAAGCTGCATCAAAGTGACCTTGGCAAGATCAAGTTGATTCTGTGCCGTAATCACTGCCAGGTTATCTGTTGCCTGCTGCGATCGGATTTGTAAAAGGTCGCTCTCCGGTGATTTTCCCGCCTGAACCAGCTTGTCGGTGCGATCAACCTGGGCTGCTGTGGCAGCTGCCTGGCTTTTTGCAGTTGAGAGGACTTCATAGGCAAAAAGTACCTGAAGATATCCTGTGGTTATATTCAGGGTGACATCATTTTTCACTTTTTCAATGTCGTATTGCCCAGCCTGTACATTAATCCGGTTCTGACGGATGGTATTGGCATTCTGAAGGCCATTGAACAGGTTGAGACTGCTGCTGACGCCAAAGTTTGCCGAATGATAAACCTGGGTTACAAACGAATTCGTAGTAGGGTCCACGTTTTTCCCAAGGTTCAACCCTTCACTGGCATTGGCACTGACACTTGGTATCCTGTTTGCTTTTGATTGTTCGAGACTGACCTTGTTGAGTTCGTTGCTCAGACGGCTTTGGTTCACCGTAAGATTTCTCTGTAAAGCAGTATCAAGGCATTGCTGGAAAGTCCATCGGTTTTCCTGTCCGGTAACCCTGGTCCCCATTAGGACTAAGGGAATGATCAGCCAGAAGGTTTGTTTCATTTTATTCGGAAGGTTTTTCATAGTTAATCCTCTTGTAAAGTTGATCATGGTAATGTTCGCTGATCGGGATTTCTTTTTTACCAATTGTCAGCATGTTTTTTTGGATAAATTCGATTTTATTAAATGCGACGATATATGAGCGGTGGACCCTCAGAAAATCATTCGCCGGAAGTTTTTCTTCCAGGGCCTTCATGCTCATTTGAGTGATGATGGGCCTGTCGCCGGTATAAATTTTTACATAATCTTTTAATCCTTCAATATAAAGGATCTCATTGAAATTTATTTTTACCAGTTTATAATCCGCTCGCACAAAAAGGTATTGGGGCAATACCTGGTTTTCTTTCGGGCTTCCCTGCGTTTGGGCAATTTCCCTGAGGTCCAAATATTCACGGACCTTGTTCACGGCTTTTATAAACCGTTCAAAGGAATAGGGTTTAAGCAGGTAATCGATTACATCCAGGTCATATCCCTCTTTGGCGTAATTGGAAAAAGCGGTTGTGAAAATAACCAAAGGCCTGTGTGGCAAGCTTTTCAATAACTGGATCCCGGTAATATCCGGCATTTGTATATCGAGAAAGATCAGGTCGATGGTTCGTTCCCCCATTATTTCAAGGGCTTCCATTGCATTTCTGCATGTTTTGACCAATTCGAGGAAGGGAACTTTCTTTATGTTATCCTCGATCAATTCAAGGGCTAACGATTCATCATCGATGGCGATACAACGGATCATTTTTCAAAGTGTATAGTCAGTTCAACCTGGTATTGGTTGTTTTCTTCGCTGATAATAAGTGCATGATTTTTCGGATATAAAAGATCAAGACGGCGTTTTACATTCTTCAGGCCAATACCGGATCCCTGGTCTGAAGATTCAACATTTTGTTTTACAACACGGTTCACAACAATAAAGGTCAGATTATCAGAATATGCTTTCAGGGTGATGGTGATCTCAGCTTCATCCATATAACTAACTCCGTGCTTAAACGCGTTTTCCACAAAGGGGATCAACAGCAAAGGGGCAATGGACATTTGTTCGGGGCGGCCTTCGACCGTAAAGGTGATCCTGACCTGGTCCGAAATCCGTAAACGCTGGAGGTCGATATAATTCTGAAGGTATTCGACCTCTTTTTCCAGGCACACGGTTTCATCTTTTGAATCCTGGAGCATATACCGCATGATCTGCGATAATTTAATAATGGCATTTTCCGTATTATCAGACTTTTTCCTGGCCAGCGAACAGATATTATTCAGAATATTAAAAAGGAAGTGAGGGTTGACCTGTGATTTTAAAAAGGCCAGTTCCGCGGACAGTTTTTCAGATTCCATCTCTTTTTTCTGGCGTTCATTCTGAAAATACTCCATGATGATCCGTATGGCGCTGCTCAGCGCAAAAGCCAAGAGGACCGGATAAACCGGGAAGGTAACCGCTCTCCATAAATTGAATGGATGGCGGTGCTCAAACATTCCGAAAACGGACAAGGAGAAAATAGCATTTATACCGCTGATGACCAATAGCCCCAGGATCAGCATGACAACATACAACACGATCTTTTTGGGTAATAAAAACCGGGGGATCAGAAATGAGTAGTTATAATAAAAATAGATCAGCGTCAGCAACTGCATGAACCATCCCAGGATCATGAACCGTTCCCTGCCGGCAGCGGATTCGATGAACAGCAAAGGGACCATGAAATAGGCAAGCCATATTAGAATATGGATCCATACTGAAGAGGGTTTTGAACGTAATCCGGGCAAGGGTCCCATCCTGAATTTTTTGCGAAATTATCCATAATCTTGCTGATATTTTGTTAAATTAGACGGGTTCTCTATATTTGACGATTGGATCAATTTTTTCGCCGATGATCAAAATAATTTCAGGGGATTAATAGTTATATTTGTTATCTATGCTGAACCAGAGACTCCAACAACGGTTAATCCAGAAACTATCCCCCCAGCAGGTATTGGTCATGCGTTTGCTGCAGGAACCTATTCTTTCGCTCGAACAACGGATCAAACAGGAAATTGAAGAGAACCCGGCCCTGGAAGAAGTAAGCAAGGAAGAAGAGGATCAGGATATGCAGGAGGAAGCCACGTTGGATTCCATTGATTCAGAAGAAGATGAATTCCAGGAAGCAGAATCAGCAGGGTCCCCTGATGATGAATTTTCCTTTGAGGACTATGTCGATGAGGGTGAAATTCCTTCTTACCGGCTGGTTGCCGATAACCGCAGCCCGGATGAAGAAAACCGTGAAATCCCTATTATTTCAGGGATCAGTTTTCAGGATTTTCTAATCGCTCAGATCGGGATGCACAAATTTACCGATAAACAATATATTATCGCCGCGACCATTATCGGGAACCTTGATGAGTCAGGATATCTGCGAAGGGAAATCCCTGCTTTATCGGACGATCTGGCCTTCAACCAGAATATCGAAGCTACTCCGTCCGAAATTTTAGAAGTACTGAAAGTTGTTCAAACCTTTGATCCTCCAGGAATCGCTGCCCGTAGTCTCCAGGAATGCCTGCTGATCCAGCTGGAGAATAAAACAGAAAGGGCCTATGCCACCGATCTGGCCTCCATCATCATCCGTTTTTATTTCGATGAATTCAGTAAAAAACACTATGATAAGATCTTACAGAAAGGGAATATTGCAGAAGATGAACTAAAAGATGCCATTGATGAAATCCAGCGCCTGAACCCGAAACCCGGTATTACCATTTCAGAAGTTTCACGCGATAGCCAGTATATTATCCCGGACTTTGTCATAACCAACATAGATAACCACCTTGAACTTACATTGAATAGCCGGAACACACCGGAGCTTTCACTCAACCGCGATTATATCAGTATGCTGCAGGAGTATAGCGGCAGCCGGAACAAACCTGGCGAGAAAGCTGCCATGACCTTCATCCGGCAAAAACTGGAAGCTGCACGGGGATTCATCGAGGCCATCAAACAACGCCAGGAAACACTGTACACAACGATGAAGGCCATCATGGACTATCAACATGAATATTTTCTCACTGGAGATGATACTAAATTGAGGCCGATGATATTAAAGGACATTGCCAGCATCGTTAATCTTGACATTTCCACAATCTCAAGGGTCGCCAACAGCAAATATGTCCAGACTCCATTCGGGACTTTACTTTTAAAAAGCTTTTTCAGTGAATCCATGTTGAATACCGAAGGAGAGGAAATATCGACCCGGGAGATAAAAAAGATCCTTTCCGATACCATTGATGCAGAAAACAAATCAAAACCCCTGACCGATGATGAACTGGTGGAAATCCTGAAAACCAAAGGATATTCCATCGCCCGCAGGACTATTGCCAAATACAGAAAACAGTTGAACATCCCTGTCGCCCGCCTGAGAATTGAACTTTAATCCCAATCCGGCTTATGCAAAACCAGCCTGCCAAAGGCATTTCCTATGTCTTCCACCCGTTATTGGTCCCGGCTTACACTTTACTCTTGTTATTGAACATCAATAACGCCATTTCGCTGATGATACCTGTCGATTATAAAATGATCCTGTTGGGTATCGTTGTTTTGACCACTTTTATATTTCCGCTGTTTTTTGCTTTTTTATTGTACAGGTTGCATGTGATCTCCTCTTTTTTTCTTGAACAAAAGGAAGAAAGGACCTATCTAATTTTAGGGGTTGCCATATTTTACTATCTAACCTATTATCTGTTAAAGGGCATTTCCTTATCGGTTATGTTCAGTTATTATATGTTGGGTTGTACCATCTTAGCTATTTTAACCCTGATCATCAATTTTTATTTCAAGATCAGTTTCCACATGATCGGCATCGGCAGTTTGACCGGTTTGTTGTTGGGCCTGTCACTGAAATACGGTCTGCAAACGGATCTTTTTCTCTTTGGATCAATCCTGGCGGGGGGAATAATCGGCTATGCCAGGCTCAAACTAAATGCCCATCATCCGGTGGAGGTTTATACCGGATTTTTCCTTGGCGTTGTGGTGATTTCCACGTTGATAATATTACACTGATCAAAAAGGCATCAAAAGTAATCCGACCGAAACGGGGTATATGTCGGGGCCCTTATCCTTGTTAAAAATAGCGGACAGGGAACAGGAAGCAGTAGCATGGATCCATTTATATCCTATCCGGAATGTAGGGCCATAGGAAAACCGTTCCAGATTTTTAATATCCATTACGGTGCTCTTTAAAGTGGTCGAGGTATTAAAAAGATAGTCGTCGCCAACCCATTTGGTATGGGCATAGATCATATATCCGACTTTGAAACCAATTCCCACTGCAAATTTACTTTTGGTTTTAAAACGAAATTCTATCGGAAGTTCAAGATAAGGCAGGGTGAGTTTGCTGCGTTTATAGCTGATACTGTCAGGTACTTTAACAAATTGCAGGGTATCATAATTCCCTTTGAACATATAATTCCAGTAAAGGTTATGTACACTGATCCCTAATCCGATAGCAAATCCGAAATTGCTTTTTCCGAAAGGAACATTATACGTCGCAAAAACGTTCACGCCCTGATTGATGGTCCTGGTTTTCATCCCGTCGGGGGTATTCATCCATATATCGGAAAATATACCAAAACCAATGCTTATACGTTTTTTTGTGGCTTCTTTAACCACTTGTGCCTGTGTGATTTGCGGGGTTAACAATAAAAAAGTGGTGGCGCTCAGGCAAAAAAACAGCAAATAATGCTTTAAATGGTTCATAAAGAAGGATTTTCTTGTGACAAAAATAGGCATTTGTACAGCATTAAACGAACAGGAGAAAAAAAAATTGGCTTACCCCCATAAATTTTCTGGATATTCTCCCTGCAGAATGAGTTCTTTGACCTTTTTCACGACCATTTTACGATCTTCTTTATAGGTCATCCCGAACCATTGCACCTTACCATATAATACGGTAACGGTCGCGATTTGTTTTTTGATGAGTTCATTGACCATGGTGGGAATGTAAAATTCAGCTTTGGGGTTTTCCTGGTTTTCTTTGATAAACCGGGAAAATCCCTGTTTCAGAAATCCGAAAAACGAAGGAGTGAATCCCCAAAAATTCATGGAGACGATGGTCCCCGGAAGGATTAATTCCATTTGTCCTGAATCGTTTTTATAGACAATTTCGTTCTCCTGCCGTTCAAGTTGGGTACGTTCAACCACATCAATCAAACGGTTATGGTCATCGGCCTGACAAATTCCCCTGGATACAGCGCCAAAATCCGAGAGGGTACTTGCAACCGGGTAACCTATCATACAATAATCATTTTCACGTCCGGGGCCCCAATCCTTATAGTAAGCGGAGATGAGCTCAAAAGCTTTCCGGCTGTAAAAGTCATCGGCATTGATCACTGCAAAAGGAGTTTTGATCTTTTCTTCAGCCATCATAACAGCATGGCCTGTACCCCAGGGCTTTTGCCTGGTTTCAGGGACATCAACTCCTTCGGGGACCATCCATAGCTCCTGAAAAACATAATCTACCTCAATTTTATCCTTCAGCTTTTCTAAAAAAGTTTCCTTGAAGTCCTTTTCGATACTCTCCTTGATGATAAAGACAACTTTACCAAAACCTGCCTGTAAAGCATCATAGATGGAATAATCAATGATCGTTTCCCCTGAGGGGCCGATCGGGTCGAGTTGTTTGAGCCCTCCGTAACGGCTTCCTATTCCGGCAGCCAGAATAAGTAATGTTGGTTTCATTATTTTTTTATTTTCCAGGATTTCAGTTGATGTCCCCAAACAGCAAAATAAATGATCATCAGATAACATGGAATGCCAAGCCAATACGCTTGTTGCGCGGACCATATATCGGAAAGATAACCCCAGAGCAGAGGGAGAATAGCCCCACCCGCGATGGCCATGATCAGTAATGCAGAGCCGGTTTTTATGAAGGGGCCCAGGCCATGGATAGCCAGGGGCCAGATAGCCGGCCATACCAGTGAATTGGCAAGCCCCAGTAACCCGACAAATAAGCAGGTATAAGGAAGGATGATCTCCACCCGCGTCATCGACATCAGATCTAAAAACGGAATGGCCAACCGGGCATCCGAAGGAAGGATGATGACCATGATGGTAAAGAAAATGCCCAGTATCCCGCACCAAGTCAGAGCGGTTTTTTGTGAAATAATCTTGGGGATCATAATAATGCCCAATATATAACCCAGAACCATAGCGATCAACACTACAGAAGTGAAGTTTTTTGCAGATTCCAGAGGGACTCCAAGCGCTAAACCATAACGGATTATAGTATCTCCCGCTATCACTTCTATTCCAACATAAAAGAAAAGGGCGATCACCCCGATGATCAAATGGGGAAATTGAAAAATTGAGTTTTTTAAGACAACGCCGATACCCTTGTTTTCTGACATTTGTTCGGTTTCGACCTCCGGTAGTGGCGCTCTCCTGATGAACAATCCCAATGCAAAAAGCACAAGGGTCATTACCAGATAAGGCCCTATGACCCTTCTGGCCAATCCGTCAAGGGCCATCATTTTTGTATCCACATCCAACCCGGCCAGGCTTTTCAAAAATGCATCGCCATCATTCAGGATAAAATAAGTGAGGATTAGCGGCGCAATAGCCCCTGCCAGTTTGTTGCAGATGCCCATGATGCTGATCCGGCGGGCAGCCGTTTCCCGAGGCCCGATAATGGTTATATAAGGATTAACAGCCGTTTGGAGAATGGCAAGCCCCGTTCCAAGAACAAAAAGTCCCAGCAGGAAAATGGCATACATGCGTAGCAATGCAGCCGGGATAAATAAAAAGGTCCCTAAGGCCATGACCCAAAGACCAACCATCATCCCATTCCTGAATCCTGTTTTTTCCAAAATCCAGGAAGAAGGCAGGGCCATCAGCGTGTAGGATATGTAAAAGGCAAAAGCCACAAATAAAGCCTGAAAATTGGTCAACTCACAGGCAATTTTAAGATAAGGGATCAAAATCCCGTTAAGCCAGGTCACAAAACCAAAAATGAAATAAAATACACCAATAATAATGATCGATAAAATGTAATTTGCCCTTGTTCCCGGAGTCCGGAGATTATTACTATGTTGCCTCATCCAGTTGGTTTTAGTGGTTTATTTATAGAAAAGCAAGTGGACAAAAATAATGGTTTTTTTTCGTGATTCAGTAAATAATAATACATTTGTAAAGAGGACTATCCGAAAGAAAATCCTTTCTGAAAATCAGGGATTTTACAATAATTATGGCATGGAACACGGACTGGAAAAATTCAATATTCTCATCGTTGATGACCGAAATGAAAATCTGCTCGCGCTTGAAAGTATTATCCGCAGTGATGAGCTGAACATCATCAAGGCCATTTCAGGAAATGAAGCATTGGCCGCGATGCTGGAGCATGATATTTCGCTGGTCCTTCTTGACGTGAACATGCCTGGTATGGATGGGTTCGAGACGGCTGAACTGATGCGGGGAAGTGAGCGTACAAAAAGTATTCCCATCATTTTTATCACGGCAACTTTCCGACAACCCAAACAGATCTTCAGGGGATATGAAACGGGGGCCGTTGATTATTTATATAAACCCCTTGACCGGAAAATCCTGCAAAACAAGATAAAAGCCTATATTGATTTTTTCAAACAAAAATACGCCCTGCAGATAACCACAAAACAACTGCAAAAAACCATTGAAGAACTCGATCGGGCAAAAAGGGTCGCTGAGGAAGCAACCATTGCTAAAAGCTCTTTTTTAGCCAACATGAGCCATGAAATACGCACTCCTTTGAACGGGATCATCGGAATGACCGATCTCATTCTCATGGATCAGGATATTCCCGAACAGTATTATGAACATTTGACTGATATAAAACAAAGCAGCGAATCGCTTTTGGAGATCATCAATGAGATTCTGGACATCTCTAAAATTGAAGCAGATAAGCTGGAAATTGATAATGTCGGGCTAAGCCTGCGGGATATCCTTGAAAAAGTGATCCACTTACTTTCTGTAAAAACATTTCAGAAAAAGCTGGAGTTTTTATGCCTCCATGATGCTGAAATGCCAGATAAAATGATCGGGGACCCTACCAGGATACGCCAGGTACTGATCAACCTGGTTGGCAACGCCATCAAATTTACCAACAAGGGGACGATCTCCCTGTCCGTTGACTTTAAAGGGATGAACGAAGGCCAGGCAATGGTTGGGTTTGTAGTGAAAGACACCGGGATCGGGATAGCTGCCAATAAAATGGAATTCCTTTTTGAATCTTATCACCAGGCCACCATTTCCACTACCCGGACTTATGGAGGCACGGGCCTTGGCCTGACCATATCCAAAAGATTGGTTGAACTTATGGATGGAGAAATCGGGGTTCAGAGCCATTTGGGTGAAGGCAGTACTTTTTCCTTTACGCTTCCCATGAAACTGATCCGTGACCCGGAACCCGATTGGAAACTTGAGCTCCCCGTGGCCCTTCAATCTCTCCGCGTTCTTGTCATTGATAACCATAAGGAACACAGCCTGCAAATGGAAAAGTTTTTCAAGGGCTGGAATATTGCAGTGGATCTGGCATTTACACCAGATGATGCCCTTAGGTTGATCGGAAATCCCATGGAGAAAAAATATGGGATCATATTTATTGATTCCCACATGCAGGCATATCATGGAGAACCGCTGATCCCTTTGATTAAAAAAGAATATTCCGAAGCCCTGCTCCCTGAACTGGTATTACTCACGGAAGATAAATCAATTCATTCCATTCGGATGATGGAAAATGAAGCAAACCGGCTCTTTCTTTTTAAACCCGTTTTGCAAAGGGAATTACGAAATTTAATCCGGGTCATTTTCCACCTGTATTTTAATCATGAAATCCCACAACGGGAAGCGTCCCAAAGGGTGGAAGAAAAAGCCCCCCACCGGAAATTGAATATTTTATTGGTAGAGGACCAGCTGATCAACCAAAAGATCGTAGTACAACTTTTAACCAGAAAAGGTTGGGATGTAACTACCGCTTATAATGGTTTACAGGCTGTGGAAAAATCAAAAGAAATATTATTTGACCTTATCCTGATGGATGTTATGATGCCGGAAATGGATGGATTTGAGGCCACAAGAGCGATCCGTAAGGCGAAAACCGGAAAAAACGCTAAAACGCCCATCGTCGCGTTAACGGCCAACGCCATGAAAGGCGACCGGGAAAAATGTATGGCTGCAGGCATGGATGACTATATCTCCAAACCGATTCACCCTGATGATGTTTTCAGGACCATCGAAAAATTTTGTTATTAAAAACAACCAGATCCGCCATGATCAAGAAGTTTTTTGTCAACCTGAAACGTAAGGTAACGGAATTCGATTACCGTACCCTGAAAAATATGGGGATCGGGAAAACATTATTGCTTTGGTTTTTGGTAATTTCTCTGATACCTCTTGCCACCCTAAGCTATATCAACTTTTTTTATTATTATGAGGGGCTCAATGTGATGGCAAAAAAAACCCTTTTTACCACGGCGCAGCTTAGGATGAATTACCTGGAGAACTATTTTCAGGAAATATCTGATTATCTTGAAGATATCTCAAATGATCATACCAAATTGCAACTCCTTGAAAAGATTAACAATGATTATCTGAAAAGAGGGGGAAATCCCCTTGCAACCAATTCATCCCGCGAAGTAAAACAGATGTCGCATCAATTGTCGATATCCATTGAAAAGGGATTTATACCCGCCGGGATCAATGATCTGTATTTTATCAATACCAAGGGAAAATTGTTGTTTACTTTGAACGACAGCCCTGAAAAAGGGAAGGACATGTCCTCCGGCCCCCTGGCTGAAACAGCCATTGGAAAAACCTTCAAAAAAATTCTTTTCACAGGGGAACCGATGTTTTCAGATCTTGAACACTTTCCACCGGAGGGGAATGAACCCTTCTGCTTTATGGGCCGGGTTGTGTATAATTCTGTCGGGGAAAAAATGGGGGTTGTATTCATTAAAATCTCTCCGGAGAAAATAGATAAAATCATTCAATATGGTATTGGGTTCGGCACTACTGGCAGGGTTTATCTGATTGGCCTGGACCTGAAACTCCGCTCGGTGAGTAAAACAGGGGAAAAGTCTCAGATTTTAACAAGAAGTGAAGAGAATGAGAAAACGAAAACCTGGCAGGGTGTAAAAGTAAATAACATCTCCCTCTCTCCCGATGCCAAACCCATCATTGAAGATGTCAGTATATATAAAAGCTCTCTGGGGAACTATGTTATGGGATTATACCAGAACATTCCTATCCTGGAAAAAATGGGAGTAAACTGGGCCCTTGTAGAAGAGATTGACCTGGATGAGGCCCATCTTGTCGCCCGCAAATTATCTTCCTTCGCCAAGATCTCCCTGATTGTCACTACCATTATGGTGCTGATCATTTCAACCTTCGTTACCAGCCGGTTTGTAAAACCCATCAAGAAAATTTCAGAATGGGCAAAACAAGTGGCTCATGGTGAATTAATCATGCGCGATATCAGGGTTGCAAACAATGAAGTGGGGGAAATGAAAGATACTTTCAACTGGCTGGTCAATTCACTCCGATCTTTTGCTGATGTCAGCCAATCGGTTGCATTGGGGGATTACAGCAAAACAGTCAAAGTACGAAGTTCCAAAGATGTGATGGCCATCTCCATGAACCAGATGGTGGAAAGTTTCAAAAATGTTGTTAAACAGGCAAAAGCAATCGCCAGTGGGGATTATTCCACCAACGTAATGCCGCGCAGTGATAAAGACACCCTGGGAATTGCCCTTTATGAGATGACCATGAAGCTCCGCGAAGCCTCCATCGAGATCATGAACCAGGATTGGCTGAAAACGGGAATCAATGAATTGGGCCTGAAGATCAGGGGGGAAAAAAGCATCCCTGAATTGTCAAACGAGATAATTAGCTTCTTATCGCGATATCTTAACGGACAGTTTGGATTGCTCTACCTCAAGAATGACCAGAACATCTTGCAGCTGGCTGCTACCTTCGCCATGAACGAAGGGGAAACTGTAAAAAAGACCCTGCAACCAGGCGAAGGTATTATCGGCCAGGTTGCCAAGGAAGGTAAACCCATCAGCTTTTTTGCCTCCGAATATGAAACATCCACGGTGAATATAGGACCGGATAATGTCCACCCCCTGCATTTTATCGTTTCACCCATCCATTTTGAAGGGCAATTGATCGGGGTGATAGAATTAGGGTCATTTGAACCTTTTGATGAGCAAAAACAAGTGTTCATCGAAGTTTCACTGGACAATATTTCGGTTGCCATCAACACGGCCAGATCCCGGGACCGCGTCCAGGAGCTGTTATCTAAAACCCAGGAACAAGCTAAAGAGCTGGTCGAGCAGAAGGAAGAACTACGACAGATCAACCAGGAACTGGAGGAACAGACAAAAGCGCTGCGGCTCTCTGAAGAAAATTTACAGCACCAACAGGAAGAATTGCGCGTCATAAATGAAGAACTTGAGGAGCGGACCAAGGTTTTGGAATTACAACGGGATGATATCCGGAAGAAAAATGAAGCCCTCGAATCGGCCCAACAGGAGATAAAGCGTAAAGCAGAGGCCCTGGAAATTGCCAGCCGTTATAAATCGGAGTTTTTAGCCAATATGTCGCATGAACTACGCACCCCTTTGAACAGCATCCTGGTCCTCTCTGAATTGCTGGCAACCAACAAACACAAAAGCATGACTCCTGAAGAGATTGAGTTTTCCAACGTCATTCACTCTTCCGGGAAGGATCTACTCGACCTGATCAACGATATCCTTGACCTTTCAAAAGTAGAAGCAGGAAGAATGGAGATTGACATTGAAGAGATGAACCTGGAAGAGCTTAGGGAGTATGTTGTCAGCGCCTTCTCCCCCATTACAAACCAGAAAGGGATCGAGCTGGTCATAAACCTGGATAAAAATCTTCCGGAATATATTATGACCGACTCCCAGCGGGTCCTTCAGATCCTGAAAAACCTGATGTCGAACGCCATTAAATTTACCGAAAAAGGCAGTGTGACCCTGAAGGTTTTCCGTCCTGACCGTAAAACTGTCTTCACACAACCGGGACTGACCGCCGAAAATTCCATCGCGATTCAGGTTTGTGATACGGGGATCGGGATATCTCCAGAAAAAGCAAAGTTGATTTTTGAAGCATTTCAACAAGCAGATGGGACAATCAGCCGGAAATTCGGAGGAACTGGCCTCGGATTGACCATTTCACGGAATTTATCCCAAATCCTGGGGGGAGAAATCCAGCTGGTCAGCGCTGAAAACAAAGGATCGACTTTTACCCTCATTCTGCCAATTGATTTAAATAACAAAGGGGATGAACAGCCCGGCCTGTCGGCAATGAAACCGGTCATTCCACCGGAGAAACCAACAGAAAAGACCAAGCTGGTTTATTCTCCCGATCAGGGAGCCATCAATGTTACCGGAAATCGGGACGAAGCGCAAGCTACTTCGGGCTTTCTGCCTGATTCTATTTTTGAGGACAAAAAAATACTGATCTGCGATGATGACATGCGAAATGTTTTTGTTCTTTCAAAAATCCTTGAAGAGAAAAAGGTGCACATCCTGATAGGGAAAAATGGCCGGGAAGGGATTGAAAAACTTCATGCTAATCCCGATACCAACCTGGTCCTCATGGATATCATGATGCCCGAAATAGATGGTTATTCGGCCATGCGGGAAATCAGGAAAGATCCCCGGTTTCAGCAGTTACCAATCATTGCGCTGACCGCAAAAGCCATGAAAGGCGACCGGGAAAAATGCATCGAAGCAGGGGCCAGCGATTATCTTTCCAAACCGGTGCAAACTGAAAAGCTGCTGACCCTTCTCAGCGTCTGGTTGCAAAAATAAGATCACTCCTCCTTTTGTTCATTATCCGAAACGAAACTGCCGCGGAATGTTTTATCATGTTTTATCATTCTGCCATCCACTATAAACACCACCGATTCGGCAATGTTTGTGCATAATCCTGATATTCTTTCAATCTGGGTAAGGATGATTGTCAGGTTGGTCGCTACCACGATCACTTCGGATTTGTGCATCATTTCTTCAAGAATATGCCCGGTTGCTATATTGACCCTATCCTCAATCGCAGAGGCAGATAAAAAGATATCCCTGACCATTGACGTGTTTTGATTATTCAGCAAATTGACCATGTCTTTCACGATAAGGTCAGCCATCTGGGCCAGGTCAGCCATCTTAAGCCCTGCCAGGATCTCTTTATAATCGCTGATACCCTCTATTTTGGAAGAAATACTAACAGCCAGGTCGCCTAATCGTTCCAGGTCATTGTTTATTTTCAACGCCGACATGATCAATCTCAGGTCGGTAGCAACCGGTTGCGTCAACGCAAAGATCCGCTGACAGAGTTTATCTATTTTCACATCCAGTTTATCTACCTCGGTGTCAAAACCAATGACCTGCTGCGCCAATTCATTATTACATGTCAGCAATGCTTCGAGGGAATTATGAACCTGGGCGCCCACAAGATCCCCCATTTTAAGGATCCGTTTCTTGAGCTTCTCCAGCTCTTGTTCAAAATGTCTTTCCATATTCAGGGTTTTAATAATCCGATTAGCCGAACCTGCCGGTAATATATTCTTCAGTTTGTTTATTATCAGGGGTTGTAAAGATCTTTCTTGTTTTTCCGAATTCGATCAGTTCCCCCAGATAAAAAAAGGCCGTGTAATCGCTGACACGGGCTGCCTGCTGCATGTTATGGGTCACGATAACGATGGTATAATTCTTTTTTAATTCAAAGATCAGCTCTTCAATTTTTGCAGTGGAGATCGGATCCAGGGCGCTGGCCGGTTCATCCATCAGTATAATTTCAGGTTCAACTGCAAGGGCCCGCGCGATGCACATACGCTGTTGTTGTCCCCCTGAGAGCCCCATGGCCGAATCATACAACCGATCCTTCACCTCTTCCCAGATGAATGCATTTTTTAATGATGTTTCAACAATTTCATTCAGTTTTTTTCTTTCTCTTATTCCATTTATCTTAGGGCCATAGGCTACATTTTCATAAATCGATTTGGTAAAGGGATTTGATTTTTGAAAAACCATTCCGATTTTTTTACGCAGGTTGACTACATCAATCTGTTTGTCATAAATATTGAGTGAGTCGACTAAAACCTCACCAGTGATTTTCACAAAAGGTATCAGATCATTCATCCGGTTTAAGGTTCGTAAAAAAGTTGATTTTCCGCAGCCGGAAGGGCCTATAAAAGCAGTTACTTCTTTTTCAGGAATATCCATTGAGATAGAATTGAGAGCCATCTTTTCTCCATAAAAAAGAGATAATTCCCGCGTTTGAATTTTAGGTTGTTTCATTGTTCAGATTTCTTTGATCATTTTGCTTTTTTACGTAACCTTGAGCGGATTATAACGGCAGTCAAATTTAACATAAAAGTGAGCATCAGAAGCACAAGTGTTGTGGCAAACTGGATGGGCAGCGTTTGATCTACGTTGGCCGATTGCGTTGCCATGATGTATATATGATAACCAAGGTTCATGAACTGGTCACTCAACGAGGTTGGTAAGGTTGCAAGATAATAGGCAGCCCCGGTAAAAAGGATCGGGGCAACTTCCCCGGCTCCGCGGCTTACTGCTAATATCGTACCTGTCATGATCCCCGAACGGGATCCCGGGATGACAATTCTCCGGATGGTTTCCCATTTGGTTGCGCCCAGGGCCAGGCTGGCCTCGCGCATCTCCCTGGGAACCGTGCGGATGGCTTCTTCAACCGAAACAATGACTACCGGGAGCGTCAATAACGACATGGTAAGACTGGCCCAAAGGATGTTTGGCTGTCCCCATTTAAGTTGTCCTCCAAGAAATATATTATCCATACCTCCACCCACGAATTTGATAAAAAATCCCAATCCGAACAATCCAAAAATAATGGAAGGTACGGTAGCAAGCGTTCTCACCGCAAAACGTATGGTTTGTGCCAGAACCGAAGTCTCCCTGGCATATTCGGTCAGATAGATGGCTGTGATAGCGCCAAAAGGAACGGCCGCAACCGACATGATGACGACAAGTAAAGCGGTTCCGTATATAGCCGGAAAAATCCCTCCTTTCATCATCCCGTCCTTAGGGAAAGAGGTCAGAAATTCCCATGAGAAAGTATCTTTTCCACCGATGATAATAACAATAAGCATGACAAGGATTATTGCAATGATCAGAAAAGCGGAAAATGCGGTTGTACCGATAAATAATGTTCCGATGATTTTATTTTTCTTACTCATGGTTATTTCCCCTGAAAGCGTTTCACTAATTTTCCTTTTACATAAAACTCAGCCAGGGCATTCAACCCGAAAGTAAAAATAAAGAGCAGGGAACCGATCAGGAAAAGGACACTGTAATGGGTGTCGCCAAAAACCACTTCAGCCATTTCGGCGCCGATGGTTGCGGCCAGGGTCCGTACCGATTCGAATGGATTGGCAGAAATCATCGCTGCATTTCCGGTTGCCATCAAGGCGATCATCGTTTCCCCGAAGACACGGCCGACACCGAGAAGGACCGCGGCAAAAATTCCGGGTGTGGCCGCCGGCAGGGTGACAAACAAAGCTGTCTGCCAGCGGGATGCTCCCAATGCGAGGCTTGCTTCAGTATAGGAACGGGGTACCGCTGTCAGGGCATCCTCCGTGATGGTGTATATAATCGGAATCGCGGCCAATGCCATGGCAATGCCTCCCACAAAAGCATTCAAACGGGTATCATAACCAAAAATGTCCTGGAAAAAAGAAGCCATTACCATCAGCGCGAAAAAACCGATGACAACCGATGGGAATCCAGCCAACAATTCGATGGCAGGCTTGATAATCTCGCGCAACCAGGGAGGCGCAAACGCTGCAGAAAACAAAGCCGCTAAAATAGCGATTGGAGCGGCAAATAAAATCGCCAGCAAGGTAATTTTTAGCGTTCCGACCAGAAGTGGGATCAGGCCATACCTTGGTCTATCCGACACCGGTAACCATTCTTTTCCAATGAGACTTTTCACCGTTGCTTCATCGGCTTCATGGACAACTGTATCCTCTACCCTGGCCTGGTTTTCTATCATCATCGTATCGGTGGTGGTTACGCCATATTGTTCCTGTCCGGAAGCATTGGTGGGCCCCGAAGCTTCGGCCCCTCCGTATTGCTCCTGTTTCTGTACCGATTCAATTTTCACGGTTTCCTTCTTATGATGAAAAATCGGCAGGGTTTCCCTGAAAACAAAGACAAATATCAATACGATGATGGTTATGGAAAGGAATGCCACACCGGAGATAATTTTCTCTGAAAGAAATTCCGACCACCGGAATTTCTTTCGCAATGACTCTTTGCTGAATACGAAACCTTTGTTCTCAATTAGATTATCCATTTTCTTTAATTAACAATAAATGAGGGTATCTCAAAAGGGACCATGCTTTTGGGACACCCTCTTCATTGGTCTTATCACTTTTCAATAACACTATTTAACAGGAAAATAACCAATTTCAGTAACCAGCTTCTGCCCTTCCGGACTTAAAATCCAGTCTATATAAGCTTTGATCTCCCCGGTGGGCCTGTTCCTGAGATACATATACAAATAACGGGTTATCGGGTACTGCCCCGCTTTGACGGTTTCTGCATTGGCAACATACGCCGTGCTTTTATCGTCTTTCTTAACGGCGCAATGTTTCACTCCGGCTGCATAGGCGGCGCCACCATAACCGATGCCATATTTATCCTTCGATACCGCGTTGACGACGGCGGCGGTCCCTGGTAAGGTCTGGCAACTGGCAGCATAATCTGTCCTGACAACATTATCCTTGAAGAAGACGTATGTTCCGGAACTGTTTTCACGGCCATAAAGTTTGATATCGGCATCAGGGCCGCCAACTTCTTTCCAGTTCTTCGTTTTTCCGGAGAAAATATTGCTCAGTTGCTTCAAAGTCAGTTCTTTTACCGGGTTGGACGAATTCAGGAAAATGGTAACCCCGTCTTTGGCGCAGGGTATTTCAATTCCCAGGGAAGCATAACGGTCTTTGAGTTTGTCCATTTCCGACTGTTTCATTGGACGGCTCGAATTACAAATATCGGTGGATCCATTGATCAGCGCCGAGATGCCGGTGCCCGAGCCACCGCCGGTGACCTGGATGATCGTTTCCTGGTGTGATTTCATATAAACTTCAGCCCATTTCTGAGCAAGGATTACCATGGTATCAGAACCTTTTACGGTAATTTTTTGGGGGACAGGCATGAAAGCGAACCCGATCAGGGCAATCATCAGAATTCCTAATGACACTCCTGCTTTTTTCATCTTTTTCATAAAACTATTTTTAATTGTTTAGTATTCAATTTTAATTGATTTGCTAAAATTTAACCTGCATTCTTACTGTCAGGGTATTCTGTTTAATCCAGTTGCTGTAATCATACACGCTGGCAATATTGTTGACCGTGTAATTTGAAGTCACATTTCCATTACCGTTTGCATCCACCGTCCCGCTTTTCCTGTTTATGGGTATTTCGTATGAGATCATGAATTTGATATTGTCATCAAAAAAGTAGGTGTAGGCAAAAGTCCAGGTACTGTATGCAATGTCACCGGTACCGCTTTTTAAAAGGTTATTTACAACAGTCTTGGTCTGGGAATTTGTCGCTATGACCGGGTCTGTTCCGGCATATGTAAAATTGTTCACCATTTTCGAGCTGCTGCCATCCCATTTGGCGGCGCCGATCTGGCCGGCCGCTAATTTTGTGTTGGGATTATAATAGTCGAACCTGACAGCCACCTGGTTGCGCTTCCCAATATTCTTGATCAGGTAAACATAATAACCATTGAAATTTTTGCTGATGGCCGGACGCCCCGTTGTCGTTTTGGTCGTCAGGGTCGCGAGGGTCAGGGTGTCGTTTTTCAGTACAGAGGTCATGGGGCTTACAACTGTTGAACTTCCGAAGTAACCCGGCGTGGAATTGACGCCGAAAATATATTCGCCTTTTAATGCCAGGCCGCCGAGGAAATCGAAGTAAAGCTGCGCTTCAAACCCGACCCAGTTCTTTTTAACGCTTTGCCCCACATTATCCAGCGTCTTATTATACGTATAATCAGAATTAAGAACGTCCAGGCTGTTGGCCTTGATCTTTCCGTAATATCCATGGGCGCCGATGGTCAGTCCACCGATATTACCCAGCTTGAAAGCGTATGTAACCCGGCCCATAATGTCTTTATAATTGTCGAAATCGGTATTTTGGGCGTTGATGTTATTACCGTTTGCATCGGTGATGGTGAGGCCGTCATTCCCGTTGAAAATGGCAAGTTGTATCTTCAGTGGAATTTGCGGGGGGGCGATTTCCAGTTTGGCCCCAATGGCCCGTTCATCCGGATAGATGGCACGGATAACCCGCGATCTTTCGGGGACTTCACGGCTGCTGGAGGAATATTCAACTTCATAATTGGGACGGTTGAATTTACCGGCCCATAAAGAGAAGGTTTTTAGCCACGGGTCCTGGGCTATGGCATAAGCATCTTTAATGGTAATATTTCCGGGTTGGAAATCGGGTTGCAAAACAAAAACGACACCCTGTACCGGTTCATATTGGAATTTAATCCTGGCGCGGCGAACCTGGAAGATATTATCGGGATAAGAGCTGGCGGCCTCAAAATGCTGCCATTGGGCCTGGATATATCCCGAAATTTTGATTTTCGTAAGTTTGGCGAGGTCGCCTTCGGCTGTTGCCAGCCTTTCCTCCACTCCTCCAATCCGGTCGCGGAGAGTAGTCGCGTTTTCTTTAATGGTATCCTGTTCTTTTTTCAGGTCGTCCACCTGTTTTTGGGCCATTACCGGAAAGGAAAACAGTAAAGAGGCAGTAATCAGGCTGATATAAGCCAGGGCGTTCATGTTTTTTTTCATGTGCAGATGTTTTTTGATTTCACGGCAAAGGTATCCCGGGGTTCAACAGGATATGTTAACCTAAGATTACCTTTGTGTTAAATAATCGTTAACGAAAACCAATAAACGAGGGAAAATGGGGATGGGACGAGGGCCTATCAACTAATCATTGGTCGGCCTTGCATTTAAAACAGAGTGAAAATAAGGTTCCCTCGTCATTTTTCAAAATGACATCTGCTTCTAATTGTCTGCTTAAAATTTGAACGATCTGGAGCCCCATCGTCCTGACCTGCTCCAGCGAAAACGAATCAGGCAAGCCAATGCCGTCGTCATGAATGATCAGTGTGATGGAAGGGGAATCCGGTTGTTTTTTTAACAAAATCCTGACATTACCGCTTCTTTCGCCGGGGAAGGCATGCATGTATGTATTGCTCATGACTTCGTTGATGATCAGGCCAACCGGGATGGATGATCCTATATCCAAAAAAGCGTCCTCAGTTTCAATGATGGTCTGAATATCCCTTCGGTTAAAGCTTCCTGCAACAACCGAAACCAGGGAGCGGAGGTAATCGGGAAAAGATATTTTTTCAAAATCCTTCGACCGGTATAGCATTTCGTGTACCAATGCCATGGTGCGGATCCGGAGCTGCAGGTTAGATAATGATTGAATAACTTCGGGATTTTTACTTTGGTCTATCTGCATATTAATCAAACTGACCAAAATGGCAAAATTATTTTTTACGCGATGATGTATTTCCTTTAACAGGTTAACTTTTTGCCGAGTGCTTTCCATAATTTCTAATTCGATGTTTTTTCGTTCATTAATATCGCGGGTAACTCCAACAATCTCTTTAAATTCACCCGTTGAAGGATCAAATATGGGATTTAAAATACTTTCAACCCAAAAATAACTTCCGTTTTTTTTCTGGGTCCTGTAAACAAACTGTTTTTCTCTTCTGGTTTCCAACATTTCCGAAAAGGTTTGTTCGGATTGTTTGATAAAGTCAAGGTGGCAAATATCATAAGAACTTCTTTTCAGCATCTCATCCGGTGTGAAACCAAACATTTGCAGAGAGGAAGGAGAAGCATAAATCCTTTTATTTTTATTGTTCAAATGAGTAATAAAATCAATTGTATTTTCTGTGAGAAAACGATATTGCAGTTCGCGTTTCCGGGTTTGTTGCTGTATCTTTTCACTTTCGGATTTTTCCCGCGTCAAAAGATAGTACAGATCTTGTTTGCTTTTACGGGCACGCCGGATGGAACTATATTGGAAAAGGATAAATATGATAAGGATGATCCCGAGCGCAACCAATACCCTCATCAGGATGTACTGGGTTTTCTGGTTCGATAGATGAAGGGATTGAATTTTATTTTGTTCGACCAGAAGTTTATTGGATTCTTCAATATTGATAATGCTCAGGTTAGCCTCGATGATCGAAATATTTCCCTGGTTTCGAAGTTTTAAGATACTATCTGATAAAAATGTGTATTGCCTGTAATTCTCAAGCGCTTTTCGATAATCACCTTTCTTCAGGTAATACCGATAAACATGACGGTATGCATTTTCAATAAGGTTTTGCTGACCATACTTCCCGGCCAACAACAAACCCTGGTTCAAATAGAAAAAAGCCGAATCGGGGCAATCGAGTAAGAACAGGTCCCCGGCCATGTTGATCAGTGAACTGGCAACATTCTGGTGGTCATTATATTGTTCCCTGATCTTAAATGCTTTACGGTTCCATTCCAGGGATTTTTTCAAATTCGGCCTCAAGGAGTATATATGAGCGATCCGGGTAAAAATATTTCCTTGTAAAAAGCCATCCATTTTATCTATTTCGGGCAAAGCTTTTTTATAAAATAGCAGCGCCGAATCATATTGTTTTTTCTCGATATAAATACTGCCAAGGTTATTAAGGATTGATATTTCCAACTGTTTATTTCCAAGGGGACGGATTTCCGATAAAGCTTCAAAGTAAAGTTGTTTCGCTTTTATAAAATCGCCCTTCAACTGCATGGTGATTGCCATTTGATTGAGACAATCGGAGGTCCATAGTTTGCTTTTATGTAACCGGGCTTTGTCCAATCCGAGTTGAAAATACCGGGACGCAGAACTGTAATCTTTTTGATCCCGGTTCAACATGCCTATGACAACCAGGATTGGTATTTCGGTTTCATAATCTTCTATCTGTTTTGATATTTTTAAGGATGCCTGAAAGTTTACGAGGGCAAGATCATATTTTTGTTTCTTCCAAAAACACTCTCCCATCATTTTTCTGATACGGGCTTTCATTACAATATCAGATTCCTGTACGGCAATACGGAATGCTTTTTCAAGCAAAATAAGGGATTGATCAGGAAGCGTATCGGATATCTGTCCCGCCATGATTAGTAATATCTCAGCCTTCCCCCGGCCATTCAAATCAGGTAAAAGTCCCGACAAATGCCTGAACAGGCAGCTATCATAGGAAATATGGGATAAATTCACTGATCCTGAAAGAGATACCGGGATAAGTATCCACAAAAAGATTACCGAAAGCAAAAGCCTTCTCATTCTTGTTGATGAGGTGGACGATCTGGGTTGAGGGTGGATTTGATTTGTTTTACAGACTTGTTGAATATTTTCAATATTTTGACCCCATCGGTAGTCAGGTTTTCCAGCCTGCTTTTCGACACATGAATATCCATCAGGTCCTTGAGAATAGCATTACGCTGATTTTTCCAGTTACGGATCTCATCGATGAGGTCAATGCTAATATAGGCGTTAAGCAAAGGATACTTTTTGCTGATATGCAGGTATTTCAACCTCTTGACAGACTGTTCAAGGGAGAACCCGGCCCCCGGTTTGTGGTTTTCAAGTTTCCACAAAAGATATTTGATTTTTTTTTCAAAGATATCGGAGAGCAGTAATGATGCATCCAGGTGGAATTCCAGTTTTATGGCACGACCGGCTTTCCCCGTTATTTTTTTCCCGGTATTTTTTGGTTTTTTTGTGGTTTTCTTTTTCATACTATCTGATATTACTCTGCTTGAGGAAATCGGGAGTAAAGATAAGATAGGTTAGCCGGAAATACAATAGGACCATCACTAAAACCAAGAAATATCATAATAAATACTGAATACAGAATAACATATAGCTTATTATTGAAGGTTTTGCATGGCTCAGTTGTATGCTTTGGAATGATCTGAATTTATGCTATTCACACCAACGACATGAAACGAACGAAGTGCAATTGCCCCAAGCGTATCTGAAAATTATAAGGTCGACAGATCTAAGATAATAAAAAAGAGGGCGCCTGGACAACATAGAATATAAAAAGGAGTCTGGATAATCTGCGATGAAAAGGGACGGGAAATCAACCGGGATGAGTTCAAATAATACAAGGTCCTAAATATTTGACCTGTGATTGGTCCCTAACTGTTGTCCCTGATTATACCCCGCACAAGCGCCTTGACTTCGGGTAAAAAATGCTGAACAAGGTTTTGGTCATGATCAATGATTTGTTGCCGCAATTGGGTTAGCGGATTTCTTTCTTCTATAGATTCAGGGGCGTCTAACCTCAGAAAACGTCCAATTGCTTCCTGTAAAATAACCCCGTCGTACCAATCACCAATCATCATTTCTGTTCTATTCAGCGCCGTGACTATTCTATCAAGTTTTATTTTCGGTTTGACTGTAATAACAAGCGTACATACGGTGGACATCAATTTCAAGTGTCTCTTTACCTTATTCAATTTTTTATCCATTATTATGTTATCCGATAATAGAGTGTCGACAGCAACAGCTTTCCTGAAAATAAACGCATCCGTTTTTGACCTAAGTTTTAACATTGAATTACTATAACAAATTTTCTCGATTTTTTTTTCCGTTTCACTTAATTCTTCATCATTAAATAATTTGATTGCTTTTAGGAATTTGTGTGTCGCATTTATCTCTTCCTTATTTAGCCAAAGAATAAACGGGTTGTTTTTTGGGGTATAGTAGTCATTTTTATCCAATAAAAGGTAATTTACTTGTACGTGCCGAATTTTCTCTGCATACTTTAATAATTTTTTAAACAAGAGATAATGAGCCTGTTTTTTAAAGGCGTTGGGGTCGATCATTTCAAAAAGTCCGAATAACGCATAAATTTTATTAAGATCCAGTCTTACCCTCAAAATAATCCTGGGATCGCGGGTGCAACCTGCTTTGTAAATATTGGCAAGAAGTGATGCTATTCGTTTACGATAAATCAGTAAAAGATATTCTCCGGTTTCATTCTTTTTCATTTCGTTCGTATTAGTATTATTGAGCCTGCTCCGAAAAGTCAAATCTTAACTTTTACTTAGCGGTTAAAAGTAGTTTTTGGAGTGGCCTCATGATTGATTTAACAATTATTTCACATTCGCGTTCAGAATGAGTTGTAATTTTGCATCATATCAATTATTACTAAAAACCATTATTATGAGCATAGAAAAGAAATTTTTGAAGGCAAAAGCTGTTTGCAAAGTAAAATTTTCTCTTTCCGGAGATCAATATAAATCAGCTTCATCCGTCCTCCTGGTTGGTGATTTTAACAATTGGAAGATTGGGGAAAACCCGTTGAAAAAGGCTAAAACCGATATATGGTCTGCATCCCTTGATCTTAAAACCGGGAAAGAATACCAGTTCCGGTACCTGATTGATGGTTCTAGCTGGGAAAACGATCCTGGGGCAGATAAATTCATTCCGAGCGGACTGGGTTCTGAGAATTCTGTTCTTGTTCTCTGATATTGACCGCGAAGGGGGCAAGGCCCCTTTCATTCACAAATGTGGCAGATTGTTGTCTCATAAGGGTTGATCTGCATATTCTGAAGATAACTAAATTTCCCCGGGTTTTTGTGGGTTGAAAATAAAATCTTTCCATAGGTATGCTCCGATAGGGATAGTTTTCTATTTCTGCCTGTAAAGTTTAGGATCACAAGGATTCGCTCTTCAGCGGTTATCCGGAAATAGGCAAGTACGCCGTGTTGACCGTTGGTCACAGGGAGCCACGAACCTCTTTGAAGGGCTTCGCTGGTTTTACGTAATTTGATCAGATTCCTGTAATGATTCAGCAGGGATTCCGGCTCGCTTTCCTGCGCCTTTATGTTACGCTTTGGAGTGTCCCTGTTAAGTGGAAGCCAGGGTGTCCCCTTTGTGAACCCGCCATTTTGTTCAGGAGTCCATTGCATGGGTGTACGCGCCTTGTCCCTGCCAGCGAACAAAGGCCAATACCTTGCAGCGCTCTTCGCATCTCCCGGAGGAGGGGTATAAATTTCTCCGACTCCTGCCCTGTCATCATACTGGTCTAACAACTTCCGGACCGATCCAGCAATTTCTAAAGAACGTCTTAGGTTCCGCGGATAAATATGATAGATCACTCCGTGTTTCCACCAAATCCAAGGTTTTTTGTCTGTCTTGTTCATACCGATAGGGTTTCTTTGAATAATCCGATGTCGTGAAGCAACTTGTCCATAATAGGCTCCGCATGGTAATCTTCTGCCCTCAAACGAGCAGCCTTTTTCATCTTTAATCTTAAATCAGGGAAAAGAAAATACCCGATGATTTTACCCGCCAACTCCTCCGGGGTTTCTGCCAGAAAACCATTTACCGAATCCTGAATGATGTCTTTGGGGCCTTTGGTATTATAAGCCGCTACCGGTAACCCGCAACTGAGCGCTTCCAGTGTAACGCAGCTAAAGGTATCAAAACGCGAAGGGAGCAGCATGATATCCGCGGAATGAAATAAGGAGGGCATTGCTTCATGATTGACCCAACCGAGGAAAAGAGCGTCGGGTATAGATTGCTTTAACTCTTCTTCACATGGGCCGGTTCCTGCAACTATGATTTGCATTTCAGGAATTATCAATCTTACCATGCTGAAAATCGCCCGAATGTCTGACACGCCCTTTTCCTTGCTAAGGCGTCCGGCATACAGGATTGCCGGTGCGTTTATGTTGAACGGGGATATAACAGGGCAGGTGGTCAAAGGATCTGTAAAAATCCGATCAGCCCAATGTGCGGTAAGGAATACCCTGGATGGATCAAATCCCATTTCAGCCCCGGTCAACCATTTCTGCTGGTCGGTATTCAATACGAAAACATTGTTGAACCCTTGGTAATATGCTTTGAGAATTTTCTGAATTCTGCCCATACCCGTTTCCTCAAGCGATAAAAATGCTTGGGCAAAAATGAGCCAATCTGTATGTAGGAAAAAGGAAGCTTCAACAGAAAAAGTTTTTTTCAGCCAGAGCGCTGCTATTCCCATCGGTCCTTCGGTCGAACAGATGATCCGGGTATACTTTCCCCGCCTGAAAATTCGCTGGATGGATAAAAAAACCGGGATCCGGATTGTCTGGTTGCGATATAAGGGAAAGGTGAACTCCGTTAATGGCCTGATAACGATGAGATGTTCTTCCGGTTGAAGCGTATTGCTGCAAACCAGAATATCGATCGGCAGGTTACGGAACCTGATTTCCTGGTGTATTGTATTTAAAACCGTGGATACCCCATTCTTATCGCCAAACGTATCGGTCAGCCATAAAATACGGTCGTTTGTTGTTTTGCCACTCATTAAATTATCTGAATCCACATTAGAGAATTAATACCCGGCCAATTATTGCCTTTTCCATTTTCATTACAAATTTCAGAATAAAAAAGACCAGCATGATCAACTTAACAATTTCTTAATGGTTATTTAATAATTGGTTTACAATAAGATAATATACCGTTAACACTGTACATGGTATCCCCTTGTACTTTTGCGCTTTGTTTATGAAGACCAAACACATAGCTAAACGGGAAGTAGATCTGGTGATTATCTCCGACATTCATCTGGGCGCTTTCGGTTGCCGGGCAAAGGAACTACTTATTTATCTGAACAGTATCCGCCCTAAAATGCTTATTTTAAACGGGGATATCATCGACATCTGGCAATTTCGTAAAAGGTATTTTCCGAAATCACACCTGATGGTAATCCGGCACCTCACCGGTTTGATGACCAAGAATACCAAGGTTATATATATAACCGGCAACCATGATGAACTCATGCGAAAATTTGTTAAATTCAGTATTGGCCCATTTAAGCTGGTGAATAAGTTATTGCTGGAGATAGACGATAAAAAGATGTGGATTTTTCATGGTGACGTTTTTGATGTTACCATGCAATATAGTAAGTGGCTGACAAAGCTTGGCTCTATCGGTTATGATGTATTGATCCTGCTGAACAGCAGTATCAATTTTTTGCTAAATTTACTCGGGCGAGAAAAAATTTCCTTTTCAAAAAGAATAAAAAACAGTGTAAAAACAGCGGTTTCCTATATCAATAAATTCGAGGAAATAGCCTCAAATATTGCCATTTCAAAGGGATACACCCATGTGATATGCGGGCACATCCATCAACCTGAAATCCGTAATATCTGCAATGCAAAAGGTGAAGTCACCTATTTAAACTCTGGCGATTGGGTTGAAAATCTTTCCGCCCTCGAATACGATAAAGGGGAATGGAACATTTATCATTACCGGGAAGATCTTTTTGCACAGGCCTATTTCGCCTCTTCCAAACACCCTTCCCCCCCCAGCCATCATGAAACTTTCAGGAAGTTGTTGAAGGAATTGAGCACATGAACAACTTCATTCCTTTATCTGTCGGGGTATATGTTCCTCTGTGTTGGGCTATGCTAATCTACCGGATTGCTTCTGCCGGTATTCTTTTATTACTTCAATGTATTTTTCATAAACATCATCCACAATTGTTTCCCATGGATGATAGATTGATTTACGCGCTCCTGAGCCTGCTTTCTGTATAGCATGCGGGTCTTTAATGAGTAGGTTTATCGTCTTCGTAAGATCATGAACGTCGTTATCGACCAGGAATCCGTTCACACCATCCACGATCCCTTCAGCAGATGAACTTCCTTTAACCACAATGGAGGGTTTATCAAAGGCTGCGGCTTCCTGGATGACCAACGGGGAGTTATCGTATATGGATGGGAAGACAAACAAGTCAGACGCGGCAAATACCTTCTGCAATTCATCCCTGTCAGTTATCACTCCTAAAAATCTTACGTAATCCTGCAGATTGTAATTTCTGACCAATTTCTTCATTTCTTTAGCGGCATATCCTTCTCCAACAAAAACCATAATAAAATCAACGTTTTTGGCCCTGAGCTTGTACAGGGCATCAATGATCAGACGAACATTTTTTTCCCACCGGTGCTGGCCCACAAAGAGCATCACAAAATCATTAGGGTTGGCACGAATTAGTTCTAACCCTTTTTTACGGTATTTGATCAATTTCTGTTTGTCGGGAATTTTCATATCGGTGCCATTGGGCATTACTTCAAATGACCCGGTATAACCATATTCCTTCAGCGTGTACCCGGTAGCGTTATTGGGTACCCAGACATGATCGGCCGAATGATAAAAATCCAGGGTCAATTTCATCAGAAAATCAACTAAAACTTCATTGCCAATGACATTTTTAAAGTCTTCCCGGTATTTGGTATGAAAAGTGGCGACCATAGGTATCCCAAGATTTTTTGACATTTTTAGGGCCAGTTGTCCGCTGATGAACGGACAATGGGCATGAAGTATATCAAATTTTATCTTTTTTACTTTGTTTTTAAATTTTATATCAATAAGAGGCAGTCCAACCCGGTAAGGGTTCATCCCGGGTAATAAGAATGATTTAAAGCGGTAAACTTTAAGATCACCCTGATCTTTATACCCCTTCACTTTGGGAGCAATCACAACGCTTTTCCCATATTTCTCATTAATCCAGCGGGCATAACTGTGTGCGGTCATACCCACACCATCCATAATGGGGAAATAGGAATCATTGAATTGGCCGGTGCATATATCCATAATCCTGATTTTGATGCAAATATCGGGATCAAAATCAAGAATGCACAGGAATTAACGATTTGTTAACAGTAACTTAATGCACCTGTAATATCCGGATCATCTGAACAGGTACCGGAACCCGATCTGAGCCTGCCATCTGGCGCTAGAGAGCCCGGAATCATATAAACTCCAAACGCTCCCGCTTTCCGGAGGCGTAAAAGTGTATTGGGGTACGGTAGTAATATTACCCTGCGCATCTTTTTCAAAACCCTGGAATTGGAGTAGTGGATAATTTCCATAGTAGCCAGCCACATAATATTTCCGGCCCCAGCCCGCATTGAGGAAATTCATGAAATTAAAGATATCAAATGTCACTTGCAGGGTATGCCGCTTACCGTTAACAGTTATATAAAAATCCTGGGCCAGATGCAGATCGACGGTACTTTCAAAAGGCATACGGGCGCCGTTTCTTTCAGCGTATTGACCCCGGCGGGTTTTCAGATAAGAATCCCCTTCAATAAAAGCATCCAGATTTTCCCATTGGGTTTCTTTACTAACAAGAACATTACCACTATTGTCCTTGATATCAACAAGATGTATATCATTCTGATCGGAAGGGACATACATTAGCTCAAGGTTCTGGGTATCTTCCCCCAGGTTATAGGTTTTCCGGGTGACAGGATCTTTATAGCTGTTGGCGAACCCGTATGAAAAACGATGTCCGGACTGACCGTTGTAATACAATCCGATGGTTGTCGCAAAATGCCTGGCATATTCAATCTTATAGGAAAAATAAGCCATGATACGGGATCCGAGGTCATAATCAGACCAGGAAAGATCGAGATCATTTTTACCTCTTACATTGGCAACTTTCCATTGAGAAGAGTTTTGGGATGAAATGGCATCATTCATCGATTTTGCATGTCCGAGGGTGTAGGCAATATTGCCTGAAAATCCATGATCCAGCTGCTTCTGTAACTGGAAGGTCAGGTCATAAGCCCATCCCTGGTTTGTGTTATAACCGTAAATAATATCAGTATATTTTGTCGTGGCGACTGAATCGTTGATCTTCCATAAAGGCCTGTTATCCCCGGTACCCGTCAGCATTTGTCCTGTCTTCTGGTACCGGTAGTTATAATACATAACATTATTGATGTTTTTGGTATAGGTAAACTCACCTGTCAGGATAAGGCCCCAGGACAATTTCTGATCGATTCCAAGGCTGGTCCTCCATACTTGCGGGTATTTGAAATTTTTGGCAAAGACATCTACTTCACCGGAAGGTACAATCGGATCCCCCGGTTTATACCCGGGCTGATTATTCCAGTCGGGATTGAATGGGATATAGGCGCCGGAGTTAGTGGGATCATAAATGATCCGCATCCCACCCATAGTTATTCCGTTATTGGTATAGCAAGCGCCCGGCCATACATAGGGGATCCGACTGGTGAAAATCCCGGTTCCGCCACGAACCTGTGTTTTTTGATTGTCAACCGGATCCCAGTTAAAGCCAACTCTGGGAGAAAATAAAAATTGCGTTTTCGGCATCTGCCCTGTTTTTCCATTGAAGCTTTTTCCATCTCCGGTTTCGATATTCTGAATCCAGGGAATTACCCTTGTATTGAAATTGTCATTGGTTGCTGCTTCTGTCAGGAACATGGGAATATCCAGGGCTAAACCCAGGGAAACTTTAAAGCGGTTGGTGATCTGATACTCATCCTGCACATAAAAACCCAACTGCAGCGCTTTAAATTTCGCGGCAGCAGCTGATCCCGGACCAGTGATACCATCCACCAGGGAATATGTCCTGTCGTATTGGGTGGCCGATACTGTATCATTGTTTAAAAAGTCCCCAATGGAATTGAACTGATAATACCCGAAATTCTGACGGATAAAGAGGTTGTACATGTTATAGAATTCATTGTGTGTGCCAATGGTCACGGTATGTTTACCAAGGTATATCTCAAAATTATCCGTAAGGGTATATATATCCTGTTTCAACCGGTTTGCTGTCGAATACTGTTCGCTGCCAAAAGAGATCAGCGCATTGCCATCCTTAATTGTAACATAAGGAAAATTGCCGCCCATTGGACTGCGGTTATCCCTGACGAAAGTGAGCCCGACAATAAGGTCATTGGAATATTTATTCCCGAAAATACTTTTCAGTTCCACCGCGGCGGTGTTGGTAATGGATGGAAAATCGATCCCGGCATTGCTGAAGGTAAGACCAGTACTGGTCGGGACCCCCGGCGTCACGCTCCGTCCCTTGGTATATTGATATCTGGCCGTTAAAGAATGTTTATCGGAAATATTCCAGTCAATACGGGCGAAAACTTTTTGTCCGTCCAAAGTTTGGTTGGCCCCTTCATAAGAGCCAGGGTCATATCCATATTGGTTGATCAGTTTGCTGGCTATGTTATTCAGATCCGACCGGGTTGCTTTACCGATATAAGTTCCAAAATCAAAGGGGCGCGGTGTTTGATCATTCTGAAATTCCACATTCAGAAAATAGAAGAGTTTATCTTTTAGGATGGCCCCACCAACCCGGGCGCCGTATGTCTGGGAAGAAAAGTCGGGTAATCGTTTGCGCAAGGAATCCGGCATATCATTTCCGCCGGTAGGGGTTTTTCCTGCAAGGGATTGGTTGCGCAAAAAATAATAAACAGATGCCTCCAGGCTGTTGGCGCCACGACGCGTTACCGCGTTGATACCCGCGCCGGCAAAACCCCCTAATTTTACATCATAGGGAGCTACATTTACGGTAAACTGGTCAATGATATCAGGACTGAAAGGTGAAATACCGGTTTGTCCCCCGTTGGTTCCGGTGGCCGCCAGACCATAAACATCGTTATTCACGGCGCCGTCAATAAAAATAGCATTATAGCGGTTATTCATCCCGGCTATTTCGATACTACCATCATTGCTGACACGGGCTTGCGGGGTAAGCCGGGTAAAATCCGTGATGTTCCTGGCGATGGTAGGCATTTTTTCGATGGCTTCACGGTTTATGTTTGTAGTGGGCCCCGTTCTGTTCCCATCGAACAAATCATTCCTGACTCCGTAGATATCAACACTGTTAAGGGTTTCGGTACTTTCCTTTAGCTCAACATCGATCTTCAGGGCCTGCCCCAGAAAAAGAAAAATCCCTGTTTGCTCATATTTCTGAAAGCCCACGTAAGTAATGGTAAAAACATAAGGCCCCCCCACGCTGATATTAGGGAACCGGTAAAATCCATTGGCATCGGTGATGGTCCCGATTTTAGTTCCGGTCGGTTGATGGAGGGCAATTACCGTTGCACCGGGCAAACCGATCCCTTTATTGTCAATCACCCTGCCATTGATCCCGGATGAAGTTACGCCTTGGGAAAAGGAGAAAAATTGGAAAAAAAACAGACAAGCCAGTAAGAGTGAAAGTCGTAGTAAATTGTCTTTCATATAGATATGTTTTTGTAAACAGCAAATAATAAGTCATACAAACATGAAAAAAACTAGTTCGTGAATCTCACCTGGCGCTATAAGTGAAAAAGTTTGGATTGTAATAGCTTTTCAGGATAAACCAAAGCCGGATCAGGCCAGCTTGATCAGGATGGTCTTGATGATGTCGGAAACATCTTCGGCCATATCGACCGTTTTTTCAAGGGTGGCAATGATCTCTTTGTTCTTGATGAGTTCAATGGTATCTTTTTCGTTTTCAAAAAGATTGGAGATACCATCGTGATAAAGATCGTCGGCCTTGTTTTCGAGGGTATTCAGGTTGATGCAGGATTGAAGGATCTTTTCGTGGTTTTTACCGGAATTTCTGAGGCCATGTATTGAAAACTCTATCTCTTTAGATGCTTCACTGATCACGTCTGCCAGGTCTTTAAGTATCGGATAAATATATTTTGGTTTATACAGTCCGATCCGTTGTGCCGACCCGTTGATATAGTCAATTACATCATCCAGATAAGATGTCAGCTCCTGAATGTCTTCCCGGTCGAACGGGGTGATGAATGATTTGTTAAGCTGCTGGTATATTTTATGCGTTATATCATCGCCTTCATGCTCCGCCGCTTTAATCTGTTTGATGATGGGATCGCGCTGTTCGATGGTTTCTGTTGCCATCAACTCTTTCAGCAGATCTGCGGCCTTGATCAACACCCTTGCTCCGTCTTCAAAAAGCGGGAAAAAGGAATCATCCCTGGGGACAAAAAGTTTTACGAAAGCATTGAAATTCATATACCGGATATTTTATTGTTTCTGAATGGATAAACTTTTTAAAGAATTGAATATCATAATTACATAACCCAATTTAAAAAGTGATAAAACGCGGCCCCTATCAGCGCTGAAACAGGAATGGTCAAAATCCAGGACCAGAAAATATTTCTAGTAACCCCCCACTTAACAGCTGAAACCCCTTTACGCGCACCCACACCGATTATGGCGCCGGTAATAGTATGGGTAGTGCTTACCGGGATGCCGAAGTGAGTAGCCATGAAAAGAGTGATCGAACCGGCCGTTTCGGCACAAACCCCCTCAAATGGCCTCAGCTTGGTGATTTTCTGTCCCATGGTCTTCACAATCCTCCAGCCACCTAATAAGGTGCCGCACGCGATAGCCGAATAACAAGAAAGAACAATCCAGTGTGCAATGGGATCATTTTTGGTTGTATGCCCCGTAACAATTAATGCTACCCAGATAATCCCCATCGATTTTTGAGCATCGTTTCCACCATGCCCGAGGCTAAATGCCCCGGCAGAAAACAATTGGATTTTCCGGAAATATTTATCGATTTTTGAGGGGGTCATCTTCCTGAAAAGATAGAGTACGATCGCTGAAATAGTAAATGAAATAACCATGCCCATCAATGGGGCGATGAAAATAAAAGAGACTATTTTAACCACACCTGAAACTACGACCGACCCCACTCCGGCTTTCGATATGGCTGCCCCAATGAGGCCTCCGACCAGGGTATGTGATGAACTGGATGGGAACCCCCACCACCATGTGAGCAAATTCCAGATTATGGCAGCAAACAGCGCTGCAGCAATAACGCTTAGGTTTAATACATCAGGGTCAACGACCCCTCTTCCAATTGTGTCCGCTACTTTCGTGTGAAAAATAAAGTAGGCAAGAAAATTAAAAAAAGCAGCAAAAATTACGGCTGTCAGGGGAGAAAGAACTTTAGTGGAAACAATAGTGGCAATTGAGTTGGCGGAATCGTGGAACCCGTTAATAAAATCAAAAACGAGAACCATTCCTATGACAACATATAAAAATTCCATGCAAGAACTTTTAATCAAATGTTTGGGATGGCAAATCTATAACAATTTTCCTTGCCTGAAAACAGAAAAAAACCAAAAGTTTTAAACCCGCTACTGTCCCCGGATTCCCCTGAAATTCAATTCGTCTTGATCGATTTGGGCTCCAACCGTCCTTTGATCCCCCGGATCACTTTAAGCGGTGTATCTGTAATAACCATATTATACAGCCAATCCGGAACATTTCCCCCCGGATCAACATATCCTTCCAGTATAACATGAACGCATCCGCTTGTGACAGGCTGAAGGGTCCACCGCTGCCAGTATTCTTTAATGCGTACCCGGTCGGATCGCTCGGGGACGACATTGAACAGGGGGGTTGAATAGATGATCCGGACTCCTGTTCCCGGGTCGGTAGTGATCTTCGCATCGACGCATAAATCCCTGTCTGTCAGCGGCCAGGGAACTCCATACACGAGATAATATTGAATGTGTTTATCTTTTTCATAAAGAAGCACATTGATCTCTTCCAGGTTTTTATCCCACCAATCAGTATTTTTAACATTTCCTACCAGCTCGCAAACCTTTTCCATCGGGGCATATATATCGGCCACACCTTTAAATTGTTTCAGGGAGGCATTTCCCTCTTTCCGGGTATAAATTTTTATTCCGTCCTTTTCCTTGACAAAATCCCAGGCTTGGGAATAGATATCTTCAATGACAAAGAGTTGAATATAGAACGTAATAAAAAGTAAAAGCAACGGTTTCCTCATCCTGGTATCTGATTTCTGCAACAAATGTAATAGGAATCTTTAAAGAGAGTAAAATAAATTTATAGTAAAATGCTTATTTTTGTTGAAAATTAAGCCATGAAAAAATATTTCCTTTTGACGCTTTTTGTTTTTACCCTGACTACCCTTTTCGCCCAAATTACCATTTCCCGCGAAGATCATGCTTTTTTAGCGGGAGACTTGAATGAAACCAGGGAAATCAATTATATATCACCCGGAAATGCCGGTCCTGACCAGATATGGGATTTTACCTCTATCCTGTTCACCAATGCCACCACTTCAGGACAGATCGGCGCTTCCCCTTCGAAAATCCTGAATGACATTGGGGATTTCAATCTGATCCTCAGTGAGTCGGGATATGAATATTATTACAATTCCAGCGAATCGATGCTGGAAGAAAAAGGGTATATCACAAAAGATATTTCGCTTGTTTATTCCGATCCGGTTGTAAAAATGAAATATCCTTTATCCTACGGTACACAGTTTACGGATCATTGGGCGGGAAATGCCATATTCCGGGAAAATTTCAACATTTCACTGAGTGGTGATTTTACCGTTTCCGCTGATGCTTTCGGGACCCTGATATTGCCCGACCGTACCCTGCGGGATGTGCTACGCGTGAAAAGCGAAAAAAATGGGATTGAAACGAATGTATGTAGCTCAACCGAATCAAACATAGTTCGTTACGCATTTTATGCCCCGGGATACCGTTACCCGGTCCTTATCATCAACACACGAAAAACGTCAACATCAGGGCAGGAACCCGTGATTACCAATACGGCTGCGGTAAATCTGACACAAACTTATTCCCCCAATGTTCCCACCGCTTTAAATGATCCGCAAACCGAGCCCGATAACTCCCTTGTATCTGTCATTGTTTATCCGAATCCCTTCAATGAGAAACTGAGCTACAACTATTTTCTGAGGGAGAGGGCAACTGTTTCGGTAGATCTTTATGATATTTCCGGCAGATACAGCCGGCGCCTTATCAAAACAAAAATTCATGATGAAGGATTGCATACAGGGGAACTGAATGCAACCGACCTCTCCCTGAAACCCGGGGTTTATTATCTGAGATTTACATTCGATAATAAAGTAGTGATCAGTAAAATAGTCAAGATTTAAATACTTCCAGATTGATCGGGACTATTCAAAACCGGCTCTTGCTGTAATCAATAGTGAGCCTGCTCCGGAAACCTCTTTTCACCGCCAAGTCACTAAGGCACAAATTTTAAATAATTGAATATGATATATTCGCGTCTTTGTGGTAAAATGAAACAATTGACTTTTCGGAGTCGGTTTAATATTAAAATTAATTCCGAAAATATGAAAATTATCCGTATCTTGGTCAAATACTGTGGATTTTACAATTTGAAGGGGAGCTACTTATGAAAAAAGACACTTTGGAATACAGGATGATGCTGGAACAGCAACGTTTAAAAATCCCTGAATCAAAACTATTATCAGGGTCAGTTATAGGCAAATATCCTATTTCCCTTGATGGGGGTAAAACGACCATCTTTATCTCAGATCAAAGCAAAGAAGCCGATGTAAGGGAACGATATGAAATGCGGATGGGCAATACTCTTTTACACAATTCATTTAAAAAAACCAAATCATAATTTTGATGGTTTCATAATTGAAATGAGCCGGCAGTAAAAGATCCCATATTTTACTTATCATCCTTTACGTTAACCACCTCGTACATATTCTTTCCATTCTGCACGATGGGTTGATAATAGGTTTCCCCCACTTTAACATAGGTAACCTCACCGATTTTCACCTCTTTCCCGCCTTCGGGGAGGTTTTCTACTACCGCACCGGCGGTTGGGGGAACAACCGTATATCCCTTATCGGTCTTTTGATAATAAGTTCCGCCGTAATAATAGTTGTTAGTGGTTTCGTTGATGACCACAGTCTGGGAACCTGGAGGTAAGGCGACAATTGTTGCCCCGACGGGAGCTGGCACAACGGTATAGCCTCCGCTGCCGGCCACATAGTAAACTCCCTGATCATAATGATATTGCTGATTTGCAACAGTGACAATGATCGCGGTGGCAGCCAGGGTAGTGACAAAAAAGCCCCAGGGATGCCATACCGGCCCCCAGTAAAATGGTTTATAGGGATGATAGGCATAAGGATGATAGCAATAGTAACTGTGGCCTCCATAAGCATACGGCGGCCGCGTATAGGGCCGTGGATTGGCTACGACCACCGTACTCCGGTTAACATTGACATTGACATTTTTGCTGTTATCAATATTTACATTCGTCTTACTGTTGTTAACATTCACATTCGTCTTGCTATTATCGACATTCACGTTTTTTTTACTGTTGTCAACGTTCGTGTTTTTTTTACTGTTGTCAACGTTCGCGTTTTTATCGCTTGCATTGGTTTTGTTTCCAGTCGATTGTTTTTGACCATCCTTGTTTTGTGATCTTCCTTGTTTCGAAGCGGGTTTTGAAACAGTTGAACGTTCTTTACCACCGGTCGGCCTCTCGCCCTTCCGCTGTGCTTCAAGGGGTGATGGCAACAGCAAAGCCATACAACAGATAATCATCAATGTTGTAAACCGGGTAAAACTAAATTTCATTGTCATAAAGCTGGATTTAAGTTTTTAAATAACCGGGATGATCCCTAATCTTATTATTCCTGTCTGAAATTGACTTTAAAAATATAACATTTTTGATTGTAATACTACAAAAGCAATATAATTATTGAAAATACAATGCCTGCCCCCGCAAAACATATCCCCCTGCGAAACAATTTTGTCTTTGGCTTAAACATCCAGAATGATGATATTGCTAAAAACAATAATAGTATTCCATAGGTTAATGAAAACCAATGCACTAAATCTCTACTTGAGGAGAAATGTAAGGAAATAAGACATTCAAAAAATGAAGGAAGTTCTTTCGAGGTATAGGTAGCAATGCCTGTTTTACTGTTATAGTTTCCATTTTGGAAATATAATATATCCCCTTCGGATTTGATAACCTTAAAATCTCTCATGTGCAACATTTGAGGAAGATCAGATGCGTCCATATTTGGATTCAATTTCTTTTCAATCACTTTTTCTTGTTTCAAAAAGTCTGTATCCCGGTAAATAAGAACAATTCCACTAATACCATAAATAAGTGTTAACCCAATAACAAAAAAACCTATGTCGCGATGCAATGAGCGCATGTAATGGTTTAATGATTTCTTTTCTTTTGGTGCCATAATTTATTTCTTGATGATATGTTCAATTATCATACAAAAGTAACAAAAAGACAAATTCATTGTTCTTCCGTGACTAAATTGTCCCGATAGCGTCATTGTTCCGTGCCCGCCATGTTAAACACGTACAGCTTTTGAAAGGCGTCGGGATTCCGGCTTTTGCGATGAAATCAGGCTTTTAGGGAAACCTCATAGATGTGAAAGGGAATATATCGGACCATTCAAAATCGGCCTCGGTTGGCGTGGTTGGCGCCAAACTTCTAATATCGAGGGATGTTGTATTGATTTGATCATTAAAATCCACAACGGAAGGAAGTACAGGGGCCAGATCGACAATTGAGATCATGCCTGGGGTAAAACTTTCAAATGTAGCTTCATCCGGCGTTACCGGTGCGAGGTTGATAAAATCAATCATGATGGCGGCTTTGGCCACAAACTAATTCTTCCAAGTCTTAAAATTATCCGTATCTTACAGAAAAACAGAAGATTTACATTCCCAATAAACACAGAAAAATGAAAAAAACCACCTTGGAATATAGGATGATGCAGGAACGGCAAAGGTTGAAAATTTCCGATTCAAAACTTTTGATGGGGTCATTAGTTGGTAAATATCCCGTGGTTCTTGATGATGGCAAAACGACAATATATATTTCTGATTTAAGTAAGGAACCTGAGACAAGATTAAGATATGCATCACGAATGGAATATGTGTTAATGCGTTATCCTAAAAAGCCCAAAGTATAACTTTCGTTAAAAATCAATGCCCGGAGGTGGTCATCTTGTGAGTGAAAATTTCCTTTCCGTCTTTTTTTAACGATAGCTCACCATGCCATTCGGTATATTCATAATTGCTGTTACTGTATTTAATACCGGATGCAGTGGTATCTTGCTTCAGCTCAATTT
>JALNWE010000008.1 GCA_023231065.1 Bacteroidales bacterium | reverse complement strand
GGTCAGCGCTGTTGATGTGCTGAAAGTTAAAAAGCGTTTTGTGGGGCTGGATACCACCTTTGCGCGTGGGGATTGGACTTTTGAGAAACAAACCGGCGGCAATATAGTCATAATGAACGATGGCGATATGACCGTTGATTTATATGGATTGTGCGTTGGCGATGTAAATGGCTCACATATACCAGGCACAGCTCCTAAATCCTTATCAGGGGTGGAAATTTCCGCCAGTAAAACGATCGGGGCAAAAAATGGAAGTGAGCTTTTTATTCCCATCACACTGGATGGGGAATTTGATCTGGGGGCATTGTCGCTTGCGCTTGAATTTCCCCAGGAACTGGTTGATATCCTGGAAGTGAATTGTATTCAGGGAGATCCCATTTACGCGGTTAAAGAAAACCGGTTGAATATCGTTTGGGCAGAAACAGACCCCATCCATGTTTATCGCAATGAGCCTGTTCTATTTATCAGGATAAGAACAAACATTACATTTTCAGAAGGACAGACAATCCGGTTTGGCAATGTATCGGAACTAACCGAGGTTAGTGATAGCCATGCCGATCCTATAAGGGGAATTACCGTCCATATACCCTCTGTGTGTTATTCAGGGACACAACCGGAGCAGGAACTATTGATTTTTCCAAATCCGGCATATCAATATGTGAGTTTGATTTTCAGGGCGCCCGAAACCGGAAATGCAAGGATCAGCATTTACGACAACGCCGGTCGCCAGGTTTATAAAGATGATGTTGTGCCTGTCAGTGAGGGATTGACCAGGATGGGTTTGAATGTTTCCGGTTTCTCCCATGGAACTTATTTTGCGAAGCTTGAATTTAATGGGATTAACAATTCATTCAAAACAACAAAAGCCCTGATCGTAGAAAAGTAGCACAAGCCTTCCCTGTCCTGAACAAAAACTGTTTTCCGGCGCTGGTTACCCTGACCTCTGTACCGCGGATTTCAAATTCTGTTTTTATTGATTTCCCGCGGGCTTTCATCACGTTGATAAGGGTGATGGCCTTTTCGATCCCGTCACCCCGCTGATAATTGACAACTTCATCAGGTAAGGCAAGGCGGTTGCCATCATAGATCGATTCATCAGGCCATGACTGCAGGCGATCAAATACAGTTTGTGCGTCCATATCCCTGAAATACCCGATTGATACGGGGTTGCGTTCATAAGCTGCTTTAAAAAAAGGTTGCCAGTCGCACGAATCCATGAAACGGCCGGCATAAAAGGCCAGGTCGGCAATGACCGACGCCGGAGGCAGGAGACCGGAGACCGGAGACCGGATGACGGAAAGGTAGTCAATGATTTCTTCGCGGGATTGACTGGTGGAGATGGAAATTTGTCCATGGTTGACATAAGTTTTATCGGAAGAAGGCATCCTTGGGACGGTATGTACAAACCGCTTGAGGTCAGTGATAAATTCAGGATGATTTTCAAGGTCGGGATAAAGCTTTTTCAACTGGTCAATAAACCCGGAATAAGGCTTGGATATAAACAAGGCATCGTCAGGATCAATCAGGAACCGGGGATCAAATGGACAACACCGCAGATCTTCCTCATCCATTTCGCAGAACAGTTTCCGGCTGGTCTTATCGCTCAGACGGTTTTTGCTTCCATGTTCATATCCAAAAGCCTTTTCCAACCGGATGTATTTATCGGCGCCCTGACAACGGAAAAAGATCTGAAAGAGCTTCTGATACTGGCTGTAATCGCGCAAAAAATTCATGAAGATCTCATAGTCAACCTGGGTTTCCAGATATTTTCCTAATTTTTCGCGAAAGACTTGATAGGCTTGCGGATCGATGGTGGCTTCCGGATACATGGTATGGATCCAGCCGGAACTATGGGCCACATAAGTAACCTCTTCGTGTTCGATGGCCCGGCGGGCCAGGGCTGAAAGCTCGGTGCCGTTATACCACATCGATTTGGTCACGATGCGCCGGTTGTTGGTGAGGACCCCTTCATCGACCATGATGAAATTCTGGGAGTGTAACGGGGTCCCCATCAGGAATATCTTCTCCAGCGGGACTTCAGCCACAATAAAGAGGGCAGCGGCATAGAGGCAGGCCAGCGATACACACTCCCCGGCTCCGGCTTCATGGTTGGCTTTATACCGGAACGCGTTCATCGCCTCTACTGTTTCTGTTTTCCAGTAAGGGATGATATCGGAATTAAATTTATCCAGTCCGAAATGACGGCGGATGTCGATATCAAAATAATACTTGTCCCCTTCATAACCGAAAAGGGCATTGGATCGCGAAAGCATATTGATATCCACAAATTCACTGAACCTGTTGATCTCGGTCTGCTTGTCGGTAAGCCCCCAGGTTTCCAGGTCCAGGTTGAAATTGTAATGGTCCATGATGTATTGCTTCACCCGGTGGATCTTTTTCAGCGGGCCCATTTTCTTTATCCCGGTAAACCATGGATCGTCGCGCCATTTCCAGATTTCGGGCGACATAATATTGGCTAACGCCAGCGCATAGAGCAGCTCCGGAAAAATAAATATTTCCATATCGCTCAGGGTGAAAGCCGAACTGTATTTTTCGAGGTTTTTTTTGTCCATACTTTCTGATTCATTTTTGGTTTTCATACTCCCCTTGTCTCCCGTGCCATCCTTTTCTTTTGGGGATTGGCTCCCGATAAAAATAACGGCTTTATTGTCGTTGCCAGGGGCTGCAAAATTACAATTATTGTGTTCTGCCCTTTGTGAATAAAATCAGGGACCCATGGGGAATTCAAATAAAGGACAAAAAACTATTATATTTGCTCCACCAATTTTATTTATATGTACTATTCAGGACAAGAAATTATAGACATTGCCGTGAAGATCGAAGAGAACGGTAACGAGTTTTACACGGCAGCAGCCGGTATGATAAAAGAAAACAACAACATTAAAGGGTTGTTCCTCGATCTGGCTGAAAAAGAGATCCTGCACATTTCCATCTTTCAGAAATTAGCTGAAAAATTCGATGCTGAAAGCTTTGATTTCGCGGCTGAAGACGCTTCCGATTATATCAGCCACCTGGCTGAATCGCATATTTTCGGGAAACCCGATTCAGGTAAAAATCTCGCCAAAACAATAAAAACCCCAAAAGAAGGCCTTGAAATAGCTTTTAAATTCGAAAACGACAGCGTTGCTTTTTATACCGAACTTTTGAAAAGCGCCCGTTCCGACTCCCGGAAACTGGTACGGCAGATCATTGACGAGGAGAAAGAACATGCCGCAGAGATCAGGAAGTTTCTTTAAAGCCCTCCCTGCTTAATAAATTGATATTAATATTATTTCGCCCTGGGCCCTCTTAACGTTCTGGCCCCGAATATCCGGCCGGCTGTTTTATCATAACAGGCGTCAATTTTGATGGTAACTGACATTTTATCTTTAGTGAGAGCAGCGGGTATGGCATATTCCCTGTCGTAGAATTTACCGGTCTCACCTCCATCCCATTCCACATAAGCAATCCTGACATCATCAACAAGGACATCGAACTTCCGGTTTTTATCATCGCCAAGATAAGAAAGCAATAAGCTGTTATCACCAGACGGGTCTGCCTTCATGGTAAAGGTAAAATGGTTTCCGGGACGGGCTTCGCGGCCATTACGCCCCAGCGCCTGGTCGACATAAGATTTTTCAGTCGCCACCAGGTTGTGGTCGCGTTCGGGCTGCATTTCACCAATCCTGAAATTATCAATTGTCCGGGTTTCAATGACTTGCTGCCGTTTTTTCTCAGCTTCATATTCCGACTGCCGCATCGACCATTCCTGCCGGGTAAAAAAATCAAAATAAACACTGTAATATTTGTTATACAGAGTATAAAATGGTTTGAGCGTGATCTCTCCCGGTTGTCCTGTTTTTATTGTTTCAAAGGTAAGCGATCTGGCATCGGTAGGTTTCACCCAATCCTTGATATTCCTGTTACTGGTAAGCAACACGGGGATCCCGGCAACCGGATCGGGCAGGGAATCCCCTAAGTCGGCAGCCAGCGCGACCGGACCATAAAGAAATGCAATACGCCCGGGATTGTCAGGCATGGATTCAATATAAAGATCCATCGGAAGCAAAATCCGGATCAGGTCGTTATTCCTCCACATCCGCTTGATTTCCAGGTAGCCGTTGGTATTGGCAAAGGTGGTTACCGGTTCCCCATTGACCGTGACCTGCATCTTACCTGTTATCCATTGGGGTTGACGGATCAAGAGGATGAAAGACTGATCCTCCTGTAAACCCATTCGCACCGACACCCATTCATCATAAGGGAACCCTGTTTCGAGCCTGACGGTGGCCCTGCGGGATTTCCAGTTCAGTTCTGAAGGTATAAACAAGTTAATAAACAAATTGCCGGATTCCGTCTCGCTGTATATCGCTTCGGCATACTTGCCGTGATTCTCCATCCCGCTTCCCACGCAACAGGTGAAGGTGTTGAAGGGATCGCTGAATTCCTTGTGCGTCCCCATTCTCAAAGGGGTAAAATAACACATCATGCCATTCGCGGGATTCTGGGAAGAAAGAATATGATTATACAGGGTACGTTCGTAAAAATCAAATAATTTGCTGTCGGGCCCCCACGCGAACAGGTGCCTCGTGAGTTTCAGCATATTGTACGAGTTGCAGGTTTCGCAGGTATTGTCGCTCAACCGGTCGTTGAGTTTATCAGGTTCGCCCAGGTATTCATAATTGCTGTTCCCACCGATCACATAAGCCTGGTGCAGGGCCAGGATCTCCCATAAGAAGGTGGCAATTTCATGATCCGAAGGGCTGCTGGTCAGCTCATACCTGCGGGCGGCGCCGATGGCCTTTGGTATATTGGTATTGGAATGTTTGCCAACCAGGGGGTCGATTCCTTTAGATAACTGTCCCATCACAAATTCATCATCGAATTTGAAGGAAAGATCCAGGTATTTTTTATTTCCGGTAATGGAATAGATATTTACCAGAACATCCTGCATTCCGCCATATTCGCAATTCAGCATTTTCAGGCGTTGTTCTTCCGAAAGGCCCTTAACCGTGTTCCCTGTCCAGTCGGCCATCCCCGTCACCACCTTCAGCGCCTGTTCATTATCGCAATAGAGCCAGGCATCCACCAGCCCGGCCATTACCTTGTGAACCGTGTACCATGGCGACCAGGCCCCGTTCAGGTCAAAACCACTTGATTTTATATCTCCGCGGGCCACCCTGCCCCAGAGCGTATCCTCACCCGGAATAGCTCCAACATACCCGGTTTCGCGGGCTTGCTGGCAACGGGCCAGCTCAGCCACAATATAATCAACCCTGCGTTTAAACTCAACATTACCTGTACCGGCATAAAACAAGGCACAAGCCGACAGATAATGTCCCAGGGTGTGGCCTGAAAGCCCTTCGCTTTCCCATCCTCCATATACTTCGCCTTTGACCGGCAGGCCGGCATTCTGAAGAAACCGGTGCAGCAGGCGGTCGGGCTCGATCATCATCAGGTATGCCGAATCTTTCATCATGGCATGTTTGAAAGGACTTCCAGGAAGCAGTTTGACATCCCCGATACCGAATGAGTAGGCCTTTATTGCAACTTGCGGGCTGACATTTATTTTTGCATTCCGGATCTCCGGCACATAAGATTGGGCGTTGAGGGCCATGCTAAAGACCGCCAGTGCAAAACCTGTGAATAAAATGTTTTTCATGTTTATCGGTCCTTATTCCATCATCCATTCATAGATCCCTGATGAAAACTCCTTTTGTAGCCTTACTTCCAGTCTTAAAGCATCCGTGTTCACCGCTTTGAACATAATGGTATTTATTTTATCCTTGATGACCGGGTATGCGCCCCGGGTTTTAACAGGGATCCATCGATCGCCTTTTTTGTATAAAATCCTCCATGATTCCGGGATACGGCAACCACCCCAGGGGCCATCATCGAACCAGTAAACCGAACAGGCCGAAACACGGGTTTTACCTGTGAAATCATACCGGATCCATTCGGTGGTATCCTTTTTGGGCCACCAGTGAAAATAGAGGACATCGTGGTCGTTGGAACTGAAGGGAAGATCCAGGTCATTCACGGATTTCAGTGAGCGGCCCTGGGCGGAGCCGCTAATCCTGCTCCGGCTGGCGATGGTAGGGGCAAGCGCCGGATGTGCGGCAGATGGTTTCGACGCCATCCATACTTCCATTTCACCGGTTCCCCGGTTAGCCCATGCATAATAAGGAATAGTGGTGAAATCCTGTTCCCCGGCGGTTTGATTCCCTTTTTCAGTTCTGACTGCCACCCAGCCTTTACCCTTTAATATTTCAACGCCATTCAGTAATTGCGGATTGAATGATGGGAGGGGTATGTTTGCCGTATCAAGGACCAGGTCCAGGACATGACCATCCTTGTTATCCGGCCATTCGAGACAATAGACCAAAGGGCCCCGCTGGAGGGCAACTTTATCGCGGTCGGCTGCAACCATCGGATTTGCTTCAATTTCTTTAACGGGCATGGGTAAGTCCAGCTCAACTTTATCGCCAGGTTTCCATTTGTTTGCAATGAAAGCATATCCGTTTTTCAGGATATAATCGGCCGGGGCGTCATTAACAGTGAGGGTAAACGGGGAATTTCCGCCGGGTAAGAAATGGTACAGGCCACCCGGGACGACCTCTCCCCTGGCCCATCCCGGGATGCGCAGGGCAAGTGAGAAATCCATGGTCCGGGAAGGATTGACTGTCACCGTAACTTTTCCGTTCCAGGGATAATCCGTTGATTGTATAACCTGGACTTTGGTCCCGTTGAAATCAATATCCGCTTTATCCTGAATGTATAAATTCACATAGATTGCCGATGTGCCACAGGCATAAATGTATCCGGGGACCGAAGGAATAAAACGGCAGACGTTGGCCGGGCAGCAGGCACAACCAAACCAGGCCGAACGCTCATGCTGGCCGCGCGATTCAAGAGGGTTGGGATAAAAAAAACGGTCGCCGCTGAGCGAAACGCCCGAGAGCAAAGCATTGTACAGGCTCCGTTCGAGTACATCCATATACCTCGAATCACCCTGCTGCAGGAACATACGGTAGTTCCAGAATATATTGCCGATGGAGGCACAGGTTTCGCAATAAGCTGACATATTGGGCAGATAATAGGATTCCCCAAATCCTTCGTTGTCGCCTCCTGAACCGATACCACCCGTGATATAAAACTTGGTCTGCAGGAGATCGTTCCATATTTTCGTCAGGGCAGCAATATAGGCCTGGTTGCCGGTCAACGCCGCCACATCTGCCATTCCTGAATACATATAGGTGGCGCGCACGGCATGTCCCACAATTTTATCCTGTTCCGTAACAGGTTTATGCGCCTGGTTGTATTCATCCCCGCCATGGCGGATATCAAGCATATATTGGGCAAGTTCAAGGTATTTTTTTTCGCCTGTAACCCCGTACAGTTTCACCAGTCCCATTTCAATGACCTGGTGCCCCGGATAATAAGGCAGCTGGCTGCCGATGAAATCATGATAGACCAGGTTGGCGCTTTTGATGGCAATGTCCAGCAAGGCACGCTTTCCGGTTGCCTGGTAATGGGCAACGGCAGCTTCGTACAGATGGCCAAGATTGTATAGCTCATGGCTGAGCCCCGGGTCTTTCTCCCATCTCTTTTTCCCTACCCATTCATGCAGGTGGGTGGAATCGATCGTCCGGTTGGTGTACAGATATCCATCAGGTTCCTGGGCAAGGCCGATATAGTTTATCAGTGTATCGAGGGTTAGCGACAGGTTCGGGTCGGGAAAGGTTTGTAATGAATAACTGGCCCCCTCGATAATTTTATAAACATCTGAATCATCGAAGGGATATAGCGAACAAAATGAGCCTTTCTCTACTTTGCCGGCAATCATGAAATTTTTGATGCGTCCCGTTTCCCTGCTTTTCCGGATGGCGATGGGAATGGTAACATCATGGTTTTTCCTGATCCGGGGCGCCCAGAACTGATCATCCACATGCACCGAAGTGAAAGGGACTGGCGTTATCGGGTAGGATGGCCTTGTTGGTTGTGCTATCGCCGGATAGTTTGACAGGGCACAAACTGCCATGGTCAGTATTGATCGGAGGATCGGATTCATATTTGTACAGGTAAAATTTCAGCCATTTTCATCCTATCAGTTCAAAAGCCAGACGCTTCCGTTCAGCGCGCTGGCAAAAGTCACCCAGAGCAGATAGGGTATTTGAAGGAAAGCCGCGGGTTTACTGACCCGGTAGAAAATGACCAGCATGGCCACAATGCAAATCCAGATCAGGATGATTTCAAAAAACGCCCACCCTGCCTGCCGGAAATAGAAAAAGATAAAGCTCCAGGCAAAATTCAATATGAGCTGGATGGCAAAGATCCATAAAGCCTGGATCCTCATGATCCCGGCGGGCGATTGCCATATCAGGAACAGGGATATGCCCATCAGCAGGTACAGCGCCGTCCAGACGGGTCCGAAAAGATAGTTTGGCGGGTTAAATGAAGGTTTGACCAGTTCCGCGTACCAGGTTTTGACGCCAGCCATCGCGGCGATGCCGGATATACTGCCAACTACCAATGGAATGGCGAGGCAGATGATAAAGGTTATGACCGTTGATGCTTTCATACGTTTGGATTGAAATTAAGAACAGAACAAAGAAGGACCCGGTTCCGGGCGTTTTTCAAATTTAAAAAGAAATCTATCTCCACCTTTTGACATAATTAGCCTTCGAATAAAAGAATAACCCATCATTAAATGTTGCCATCAATACCGTCGTATCATTGACCGGGGCTGCGCCCCATACATTTAAAGCATTGTCCCGCGGAAAAGTGATTTCCCTGAAACCGCTGGTAATGACTTTTGCAAGGCCGTTTTCTGTCGCTAACCAGACATTACCGTCCTTGTCTTCCACATACTGGTTAACCATGGCAAACCTGTTGGGGACCACAAATAATGAAATCAGAAAATAAGAGGGATCGTAAAAGCCTTTAGAAAAATAGGTTATCAAATGAATTACACTGTCTTCGACCAACATTTTTTGAAATGTCTGGTCCGTCGTGAAAATTAGTTTTGCTTTCCTGTCTGCAAATAATTGTTGATATAAAGAAAAACCCCTTACCTGTCTTTTTTTGGGGAAAAACGCAGCTTTATCGTTTACTCCATGGTATGAAATGTTTCCAACGTCAAATTCAATAGGTATTTCAAGAAACCTTTGATCGTTCTTTACATCAAAGACATATCCTTTATTGGCTCTGTCAGCAATACTATAAATCAATAAATGTTGTTTACTATAATATATTTTCCCATAGTAAAATTTCTGGTTTTCATTATAATAATATGATGAAACACGATTATGGACTATGATGTCTATCCCATCCCTGGTAAGTACAAAAACTGTATCATTATTAAAAGTAAAGCCAACATCGTACACCACATCTGATGACAGGCCGGATGCTGAATTATAATTGGTGAACCCGAGCCCATCAAAACAACTTAACCCGCCAAACGTGCATATCCAAATTCTCCCATCAGGGGCCTGACGTACGCTCTGTACCTGGGTTTGAATTAAGCTGCTGTTTTGGGGCGTATAGAGACGTACGGGCAATTCCTGGGCTGATAAAAGGTTAAAAAAAACCAAAATGATCATTATCTGAACCGGTGCAAACCTCTTCAAAAACCACATAAGAAATAATGAAAAGTGGAAGGATTTTCGCTCTATCAAATTTATCAATTTTTCTTTTCACTATAATAAAATTGCTTGTAACTTTGAAGCATGAATGCCATGCCACTCGTTATTGCTGCCCTTGCTATCTTTGCCCTTGCTTACCGCTATTATTTCGGATTTATTGCTTCGCGGGTCCTGACCCTGGATGCGACCAGGGTTATGCCATCCGGGCGGTTATATGATGGCCAGAACTATTATCCCATGAGCAAATGGGTATTGTTTGGTCATCATTTCGCGGCCATTGCCGGCGCCGGGCCACTGGTTGGCCCGGTGTTAGCCTGTCAGTTCGGATATTTCCCGGGATTTGTCTGGATGATTGTCGGCGCCGTGATGGCCGGATCAGTACACGACATGGTGATCCTTACTGCTTCGGTAAGGCACGATGGAAAATCGTTAGCCGAAATTGCCCGGACAGAGATCGGAAAGGTCAGCAGCGGGGTTACCACTTCCATTGCCATGTTCCTGATTATTATCATTGCCATTTCAGGTTTGGGACTGGTGGTTGTGAATGCCTTGAGCGAGTCGTCCTGGGGTTTGTTCACCATTGCCTCCACGATCCCCATTGCCCTTTTTATGGGGGTCTGGATGTTCAAGCTACGGAAAGGGAAGGTCACAGAAGCCACCATCATGGGTGTGCTTCTTCTCAGTGCGGCAGTGATTTTTGGCCGGTATATCCCCAATTCCCCTTTTGCTTCCTGGTTTGCATTTGACCATAAAACCCTGACCATCCTGTTAGCCGGCTATGGGTTCATTGCCTCTGTATTACCGGTATGGTTGTTGCTTTCCCCTCGCGATTATCTTAGTTCCATCATGAAGTTGGGGGTTATAGCCCTTCTGACTGTCGGGATCGTCATTGTGGCCCCCAACCTGAAAATGCCTGCATTTACCACTTTCATCCATGGTGGCGGCCCTATTATTCCCGGGACCTTATTCCCTTATCTGTTTATCACCATTGCCTGTGGCGCTGTTTCGGGTTTCCACGCGCTGATCAGTTCCGGGACTACCCCAAAGATGATCATGAGCGAATCGCATATCAAACCTATCGCGGTTGGTTCCATGTTAGCAGAGGGGCTGGTCAGCATTATGGCGCTGATCGCGGCAGCCAGCCTGCATCCGCTGGATTATTTCCAGATCAATGTCTCTGCCGAAAAATTCCAGCAGATACTCCCCCAATTACATGCCATGGGATTTACTCAATCGGAATTGCCCAGACTGGCCGCGGAAGTGGGTGAAAACATTGCCGGGCGTACAGGTGGGGCAGTATCCCTGGCAGTCGGGATGGCGCAGATCTTTTCCTCCATTCCGGGCCTGGATAAGCTGATGTCATACTGGTACCACTTTGCCATCATGTTCGAAGCCTTGTTCATCCTGACCACCATTGATGCCGGAACGCGGGTGGCCCGCTTTATTTTGCAGGAACTCTTTGGTAAATTTTACAAACCATTCAACCAGACCAACTGGCTGCCCGGAAATCTTATCTGTAGCGGGCTGGTTGTTTTCTTCTGGGCTTATTTCATCTATACAGGGAGCGTTTCCACCATCTGGCCCATGTTTGGTACGGCAAACCAATTATTAGCTACTGTTGCCCTGGCCATCGGGACATCTTTCATCATCAACAATGGAAAAGCAAAGTATGCCTGGATTACCATTGTCCCGATGATTTTTGTCGGGATTACCACCCTGTGGGCAGGAGTAATGAACATCACCGGAATCTATATTCCACAACTCTCTGCCCCAAAGTTTTTTGTCCAGGGCCTGATCAACCTGTTGCTCACCGGGGTAATCATGTTATGTGTGGTGATCATTCTGAAAGACGCCTTCCCTGGCTGGATAAAAGGATACCGGGATTCCCGTTCCAGGTCAATCGTAGGGTAAGATCCAGGAATCCATACGGCTCCTCTTGTTTATAAATACATTGATCCCACGATGCGGAAGCTGTGTCATACTTGTTTTTCATTGAATTTGAATTCCTTTTCCCACTTGGCAATGACGACTGTCGCGAGGCAATTCCCGATCACATTGGTTGCCGTTCGCGCCATATCCATCAGCTCATCAATCCCAAGAATAATGAATATAGGCCAGGTGGGAAGGCCAAAACCGGCTGCCGTACCCAGCAGGATGACCAGGGAAGCGCGGGGGACGCCAGCAACTCCTTTGCTGGTTAGCATTAAAGTCACCATCATGAGGATCTGTGTTTCAAATGAAAGCCGGATCCCGGCCATGTGAGCAACAAATATGGAAGCCATGGCAAGGTATAACGTTGTACCGTCCAGGTTAAAACTATACCCGGTTGGGATGACAAAAGAGACAATTTTGCGGGGTACGCCAAACCGTTCCATATTTTCGATTGCCAGGGGTAATGCCGATTCACTGCTGGTGGTGGCAAAAGCGATGGTGACTGGCTCAGCTATTGCTTTGATAAAGGGTATGATTGGAATCCGCAGGATCAGCATGATCGGGAGAAGGACCACCAGTAGAAATACAAGCAGGGCGACATACAGCGTTCCTAACAGTTGAAAAAGGTTGACCAGGACCCCCAGCCCCATGTGCCCGACACTGTATGAAATCGCCGAAAAGACGGCAAATGGGGCAAACAGCATGATCATATTGGTAAATTTGAACATCACGGCTGTCAGTGAATCGGCAAAGCGAATCATGGGAGAACGGTATTGTTCCTTGACCAGGGCCAGGGCAATGCCAAAAAGGATGCTGAATACCACGACTTGCAGTACCTGTCCTTCGGCAATGGATTTGGCTATATTCTCGGGAAAAACATGTAAAATGATATCCCGCCAGTTCTGGGGCTGAACGACCGGAAGATTACCCTGCGCCATGGTTTCCGGAACTTTAACGCCCAACCCTGCGCCACTGATGTTAATGGCTGCCAGCCCGATGAAAAGCGCTATCGTGGAGACAACTTCGAAATAGACCAACGATTTCCATCCCATCCGGCCGACCTGCTTGAGGTTGGCATGACCAGCAATCCCGGTGACGAGGGTCCCGAAAAGCAGCGGCGCAATGATGGTCTTGACCAAACGGATGAATATCTGGCTGACAATATTCAGTTCTTTGGCCACCAGCGGGACATCATATCCAAACTCAACCCCAGCTAACATACTGACAAATATCCAGGTCGTTAGTTTTTTCTTCTTACAGGCATACAGGAAATAAAAGACAATTGGAAGCCAGCGAAGCGGAATTAAAAGTCCATCGGGAAAATCAACCAGCGTGAAATGATCGGTCAGGGTAAAAAGCACGGCGATGGTTAGCGTAATGAAAAATCCGGCAATCAGGCGAAGTGGGGTGGACATGGGCTCGGAAATTTTAAGCGCAATACGGGCGGTTTTACGAAAACCACCGCATCATATATGCAAAAGGATAAGGGACCATCCCTTTCGAGAAAAAGGTTTTGTTATCCCTGACAAACTCAGCCAAGGAAGTAGGTTTATGACCAGTCAGTTGTTCAAAGGTATCGGTGACCAGGTCAGCCTTACCGTTTTTCCATGCCCGGAGGTGACAAAGCACGTTGAGGTCAAGATTTTCGGGCGTTTGTGTTTTGTCAAATTTTAATAGCATTTTTGCGAAAGCTTCTTCTGCTTTATCAATATAATCAATCTTTTTCCCTAATACTTCAGAAAAAACAGCTGCTACCTGGGCCATATCCAGCGAAGCAGGACCTGTAATTTCATAGTTTTTTTCGTCATGACCGTGAGTAATCAGCGATAAGGCAGATATTTCAGCGATATCGCGAAGGGCGACTAAACCGACTTTCCCTTTACCCGACATTCCATAAATGGCATGCATATATTGGATGGAAGGCTGGTATGAAACCAAAGAGGTTTCCATCACCGAATTAGGCGAGACCATGGTCCAGGGAATACCAGAAGCTTTCATGATCTCCAGGACAGCCCGGTGGGACTGGTCCAGCACATCTCCTTCATGCCTGACGGCGCCGAAAACCTTCACCAGATGTTTTACCCCGGCATCCCGCGCAATGTTGATCATGGCAATTTCCCGTTGAGCAAGCCGGGGATCCATCGGGGAGGAAAGGTATAATCCGGAAATGCCGTCCATCACTGGCGTAAGGGTTTCCGGTTTATCCATATCACCTGTAACTATTTCGGCTAATGGATCCTTAATCGCGCATTTCGATTTATCGCGTACCATCAATCGGATAGCGATTTTCTTTTTCAGAAGTTCTGTCGCTAATGCTTTCCCGAACATTCCGTTGCCGGTCGAAATCAGGATTTTCTCCATGGGATAATTTTAGGCCTTTGTGAGTTGTTGATCTCCAAAGGTAGAGAAATCAAGCCAAAATCAAAAAAGTAACCCGCATCATTGAATATTTATATTATTTTTGAACCATATAATTATTTTCCCCATGGAAAACCTTCTGACCATTCCTGAAGAACTTTTTCTGATCACTGTTAACGAAAAAACGGGCAGAAAACCTTTTCTGAAATCCAGGAAATTCGACATCCTGCTGGCTGCTTCTATCTTGATGGAACTTGCATTGCAAAACAGGATCGATACCGATATCGATTTTGTTATTCCCGACAAACCTGACCCGACCGGGCATCCTTTGTTAGATCCCGCACTCGAGATGATCAGGCAATCGCCCAGGCAGCAAAAGATCGCGTGGTGGCTGCTGAAATTAGCTGAAAAGGCTGGTCGTTTTCGCGAAATCCTGGTCGCGGAACTGGTACACAAAGGCTTGTTGAAAAAGGGAAAAGAACATGTTTTTTTAGGATTTGCTTCTGCAAAATATCCCATCCTGATCCGCGATAATGAAGTCAAGGAAGTGAAAACAAGGATCAGGGAAGTGATCTTCGGGAAAGATTTGCCCGATTTCCGGGATATGGTGATCATCAGTGTTGCCTGGTATGGAGGATTATTGAATTTCATCCTGACCGAAGAGGAAATCCGGGAACATTCTTCGCGTATCGATCAGTTAGCCAAGATGGACCTGATCGGGCAGGCCGTGACCAAATCACTGCAATCGCTCACCCTTTCCATCCTTGTCTCGATGCGCGCCAAAGAGATCCTGGGAATCAAAGCCCCGGAAGAAAAGCTGGAAGACCTGGTGGAAGAGATGAAAGCATTGACCCAGATCAGCAATGATTCCGATTTGCCCGAATGGTTGCGTAAAGGCGCTCCCCAATACCAGAAAACCCTTGATTATATCCGGGAGACCGGGACCAATGAAATTGTATTCAACAAAACTTCCGGAACTTATGGTCTGAAAGCCGGCGCTGATCAGCGGAAATCTTTTTAAACCAGGGCCCGGGTTTCTATTCTGTCCCCCTCATTACAGAAATCTCACTCTTTATGATGAAACCTGTATTGTTTTTTTTAACTGTTTTCCAAATCATCTCTTTATTGGTTTCCGCCCAGACACCGCTTCCTCCTCCCATAAAAAACAACTTTAATAAGTTAACTTCTTACGGGGAACTTTCTACCTATATACAGGAAATTGGGAAGCAGTCCGATCTGGTAAAAGTGGAAGTCATCGGCCATTCCGCGGAAGGAAAAAATCTATATGCCCTGAAGTTTTCCACCTCGGAATTCGGGAAGGATCCATCCAAAATAAAAGTGTTCATCTTTGCCCAGCAACATGGGAATGAACAATCGGGAAAGGAAGGGGCGTTGATGCTTGCCGGTGAATTGCTGAAACCCGAGAACCGTTACCTTTTTGAAAAAATGGATCTGGCGCTTGTCCCCCAGGTAAACCCGGATGGGTCAGAAATGAATAAAAGACGCAACGCCAATGGGGTTGACCTGAACCGCAACCACGTAATCCTGACTGAGCCTGAAACCATCGCCCTCCATCAATTTTTCGACAAGTATCTCTTTGAGGTAACCCTGGATGTTCACGAATATTCACCATACAGCGAAGAGTGGGAAAAATATGGTTACCGGAAAAATTTTGATATAACCGTGGGCGCCACGACCAATATCAATGTGTCGGACAGCATCCGTAAATTGTCTGACAAAGACTATCTTCCTTTCATTTTAAGTTACCTGAAAGAGATGGATTTTTCATCATTTATCTATTGTCCTGGCGGGCCGCCGGAACTTGCCTATATCAGGCACAGCACGTTCGATATCAATGACGGCCGTCAGAGTTTCGGGATCCAGAACACCTTTTCCTTTATTCAGGAAGGGATGAACGGCAAAGACGATTCGATTGAGAACCTTCAGCGCCGGGCCGAAGGACAAATGACCGGGATGCGTGGACTGCTGGAATATACCTGTCTGAATAAAAATAAAATCAAGAACGTGGTTGAGGAAAGCAGAAAAATACTGACTTCCCCTCTCCCCGGTCAGAATATTTCCATTCAGTCAATACATGTTGCAAACGGCCAGTCACTCGATATTCCGTTGTTTTCATATTACTCCGGAAAAGACACACTTGTTACAGTCAGGGATTATCGTCCGGTGGTAAAAACCTTGTATGATGTTCCGAAACCGGTTGGATACCTGATCCCTAAAGATTGTACCTTGTTGGTGGAATGGGCCGGCCGGCATGCACTTGAACAGATCCCGCTGAAAATCGAAAAAGGGGGCCACATCGGACAATACCGGATCTCTTCTATCGATTCCATTGATTTTGAGGGAGATAAAATAGTAGATCCGGATATCACAGTAAATGAATTAAAAGAGCTTCCTGCCCCTCCTTCAGAATTTTTATTCATTCCAACTGCACAACTGAAAGGGAACCTGGTGGTTCTGGCCCTGGAACCAAAGTCTATGCTGGGATTGGCCACCTATAAAAAGTATGCCAACTTTTTACAGAATGGTCAACCTTATCCTGTTTTATTTGTTGTGAAAAAATAATTCACAATTTATTATCTAACTAATTAAATATAAATACGATATGCGTATAGAAAGAATTGAACTCCGCCATGTTAAACTGGTCCTGGTTAGCCCTTTTGTGACATCCATGGGAACCGAATATGATGAAGAGCACATCATTGTCAAAGTCGATGCAGAAGGGGTTACCGGATGGGGCGAAAGTGTGGCCGAAGGAACCCCGTTTTATTCGTATGAAACGGTACCAACTGCATGGCACATCCTGACGGATTTTTTAATGCCCTCTGTCCTTGGAAAAGATCTCCAAAGTGTGGATGAAGCCATTGCCGGCTATGCAAAAGTCCGTGGGCACATGATGGCAAAAGCCGGTCTCGAAGCCGCTTTGTGGGATGCCTTCGCTAAAAGTAAGGGCATTTCACTGTCACAAATGTTAGGCGGAACCCGTAAAAAGATAGATGTTGGGGTGAGCATTGGCATCCAGGAGTCGGTACCTGCACTGATTAAAAAAGTCGAAGGATATTTAGCCGAGGGATATAAACGGATCAAGATAAAGATCGCCCCGGGCCTTGATATGCAGTTTATTGAAGCGCTCCGGAAGAAATTCCCCGATCTGATGTTGCAGGTGGATGCCAATTCAGCATACACCCTGAAAGATATTGATCTTTTCAAAAAGATGGACCATTACGGACTGTCGCTGATTGAACAGCCATTAGGATATGAAGATATTTACGATCATTCAAAAATGCAACGGGAATTGAAGACCCCGATTTGCCTGGATGAAAGTATCCATTCCCTTGATGATACGCGGGCTGCTATCGAACTCGACAGCTGCCGGATCATCAACATCAAACCCGGGCGCGTCGGGGGCTATACCGAATCAAAACTGATCCACGATTACTGCGCCAGCATGAATATTCCGGTCTGGCATGGCGGAATGCTGGAATCAGGGATCGGCCGGGCCGGTAATATTGCCCTGGCTTCCCTTCCCAATTTCACCCTCCCTGGAGATATCTCTGCCAGCAAAAGGTATTATAAGGTGGATATCGTGGACCCGGAATTTGTGGTCAACCCGGATGGCACCATGGATGTTCCTACCAGGCCGGGAATTGGTGTTGAAGTGAATATGCGGATGCTCGACAACGTAACGGTGCGAAGCGTTGCTCAAAAGATCTGGTAATCATCATAAAACCTGAAAAGACATCTAAGAAATCTGAATTTATTTTACCGGAGGGTTCACTGATGCTTCCCGGATACATTCATTGACGATTTTCAGGATCGCTTCCATTTTTACAGGATTTGTCTTAGCCGCTATATCCCGTGGAGAATGATAATCATCATGAAATCCAGAGAAGAAGGTCATGACCGGGATCTTTCGGGCTGCAAAAGAACCATAATCACTTCCTGAATGACCCGTCACATCCCAGAGATCAAGTAAAAAGGGACACTTCTGGTGCGAATTGATCGTTTTTGCCATTTTCCTCAGATCTTCATTGACAGGTAATGTCCCGATGCTGATCTGCTTCCCTGTAGAATCTTCAGGGGCGCTCCGCGAGATCATATCCATATTGATTACCAGCGATAACCGTTCCGGAACGATCGGGGAATGAATTGCAAAATAGGTACTTCCCAAAATCCCTTTTTCCTCTGCAGTCCAGGCTGCAAAGATGATATTGCAGGAAGGTTTTTCAGGGTAGGCAGCCCATGCTTTTGATAAGGCAAGCATTCCGGCAACACCCGAAGCATTGTCATCTGCCCCGTTATAAATCAACGCTTTTCTCATACCCAGGTGGTCATAATGAGCGCCTACAATAAGATTTCTGGTAGTATCGCTTCCCGGGATCACTCCCAGGACATTTCGCACCATTACGTTTTCTGATTTAACAGCCACCGAAAACCTGAGTTTTTTCCCGTGGACCACACGGGAGGCAGGTACCAGATCACGGGCAACGTTTTTTTCAAAGCCTGTCAGATCAATTTCAGTCCCTTTGAAAAGCAACCGGGTAGCATCATGACTCAGCCTGAAACAAGGAATGTTCACTGTACTGGTGTCGCCGGGTAAAAAGTATTCGGGATCCTCGTAGTCAGGTCCTGTCGGTTTGGGGGTATTCATGGCAACATTCACTACGATCACCGCTATTGCGCCATGCTTTTCTGCAACACGGAGTTTCTTTTCAAGCGAGGAATAGGTTTCCCCGAAAGTCTTTCGAAGCTTTTTACCGGCAGGAGAAGTCGTGTCGGCATGACCGGGATATCCGCTTATCACTATGACAATCCGGTCATTGACATCGGTTCCCTGGTAATCATTATATCCCTTACCGGGAGCTTCAATGCCATAGCCTGCAAACACGACTGTTGCTTCGGCTTCCCCGCCAAAAAGGACAGGGGTGATTTCAAAGTCAGTTCCCAAGTTGAACTGAAGGGTAGATTCTCCTTCCGTGAAAGGCCGGACCACTGCCAGGGAGGCTTTCTGAACCTGTGTCCGGACCAGTTCGAAATTCTGAAAATAGCTCTGCGCGCCAGATAACGAAGATCGCGGTTGAATGGATCCATCACCGTAAGGAGCCAGGCCATTCACCTGCATCATGGATGCAATATAATCTGCCGCCATGAAACCTCCCCTGGAGGCCGCTTCGCGTCCTTCCATCCAGTCGGAAGACAGGAAAGAGATTATCGCGGTAAAATTGTTTTGTGAAGGAGACGCTACTGCAGGGGATATGGTTTGCGCCGGAAGGGTTATCCATGATAACCACAGCAAAAGGATGGCGGTGAAGAATTTTCTCATAAAGTCATGATCTTTCCCATGGCCATCAGGTGAATGATGTTGAAATTTTCATCGAGGACCAGCACATCGGCATCATATCCTTCCCTGATTTGTCCTTTACCCGGTAGCTTAAGGATCCCTGCAGGGTTTGATGTCGCTACTTTCAACGCGGTACCTAAGGGGATTTTTTCAATCAATACGGATTCCTTGATCTCCCGTAAGATGGAAGAGGGAAGCCCCATGTCAATTTTAATCAGTCTCCCTTCACGGTCAAAACAGGGAAGTGAACCACATCCGTCGGAAGTAAAGGTGATATGATCTGCCGGGACGCCTGCTTCGAGAAGTTGCTTCAGTGCAATGGATGGTTTTATCTCTTCATCCGGATCATAAGGATAAGAGCTGGTTGTGATATCGACAAATCCCATTTTGCCATATTCTTTGGCATCTTCAAAAATATAATGATTTCTGTTGCAATGGGTCGGGATAAACTGTCTGTAGCCCATCTCACTGTTGGCAACCACATCATGAAGCGGCCTGAAAGGATCTTTGGCGTCTCCCATGTGCATATTAATAATTCCTGCTTTTCCGCCGATCATTCCGGCCACACGGGCATGCGCTGTGATCCGCGTGAGTTCGGCAACAGAAGGGACTGATGAACGGTGGTCGGAAATCGCCACCTCTCCAACCCCTATGATTTCTTCAAACAGGGTGATGTCTTTCGCGATATCACCCGTGATCGTAGGCGTGGGGACCTGGTATGCTCCCGTGTACATCCAGGCAGAGACACCCAGGGCGCGCAAGGTTTTTACCTTCATCAGCACGCTTTCAACACTCCGCGTGATCCCGTCGGTACCGAGGCAACCTATCACGGTGGTTACGCCTCCCTCTACCATCATGCTTAGCTGGAGTTCGGGCATCCTGCTGGCAGGCCCGCCTTCCCCTCCGCCACCGGTAATATGAACATGGCTGTCGATGAGCCCGGGAACAAGTGAAAGCCCTTTGCAATCAATGACATTTACTTTTATTCCAAAAGGAGGCTCAATATGGTCCCCGATTGCAAGAATGGTTTTTCCCCCAGTAAGAACATCGTTTTTTCCGGAATAATCCGGGGTGTAAACCTGCGCGTTTTTAAAAAGTGTGAACATCTTTTCATGTTTGATCAGCAAAGTTGAGAAAAAATTGTAATTGAGGCATTTTTCCTAATATATAATTTTTTATTTTCGTTGTCTGGTAATGCTCTCCTTTAAATGCTTAATTCCCGATTGTTATCATTTTTATCCGCGTTCCTGTTGTCTGTCGGATCCCTTTGCCAGGCCCTGGCCCAGGGGAACCTTGTGATTGTAGGAGGAGGCCTTGAAGCCAACAACAGAAGTGTTTTTGAACAACTCATCACCTTTGCCGGGGGAAAGGAAAAAGCCACCTTTGCCGTGATCCCGTCAGCCGGTGGGGCCCCCATGCAGTCGTTCGTGTATTTCAGGAACATCCTGATTTCCTATGGCGTCAAACCGGCAAACATCCATCTGGTCCCTATCGCTGTGATGGATGATGACAGCACCCTCGACATCAATGAATCGGAATGGAAAAATAACGGGAATGACCCTAACCTTGCAGATATCGTCAGGGGTTGCTCCGCGGTTTGGTTTACAGGCGGGGACCAGGCGAGGACCATGAAAACGCTCACCCTTCCCGACGGCGGCCAGACTCCAGTCCTGCAAGCGGTGTGGGATGTATATCGTTCAGGGGGCGTAATCGGTGGCACCAGCGCCGGTGCGGCTATCATGAGTGAAGTAATGATCGGGGGCGGGACCAGCCTGGCCGCTTTGGGCCATGGGGTTATCAGGGATTATGCAGGGGATGATTTTCCCGAAGACCAGGGTGTCCTGATCACAAAAGGTATTGGTTTTTTCCCTGCCGGAATTGTTGATCAGCACTTTCTGGTAAGAGCAAGGATCGGACGGCTGGCCGTAACCCTGATGAATGAAAAAAGTAAAGGGAACCTGGGCTTTGGTATTGATGAAAACACCGCGCTTATCTATCATGGTAAACAAAACAGGATCAGCATCGCAGGCGTTTCGGGAGTTATCATCCTGAATGTTTCCAACGCATCGGTTTCCCGGATCCAGAATATGCCCATGATCAGGAACCTTTCATTAAGTTATCTTGAAGAAGGCGACAGTTATGATGTTGCTACCGGAATTGTTACTCCTGCCGAAGGAAAACAATCTGTTAAAGGAAAAGAACATCATGATAAAAATTATTCCGGCCAAACCGGGATTTTAAGCGGGGGCCAGGATACTTTCCGCGAACTTATCACCGCTGACCTGGCTGATAACAAAGCCACCGATACCGTTCAGAATATCACTTTTACCAGTCCCGGCGCGGGATTTCAGGTAATGCTCCGCAAATCCGGGGACTATGAAGTGTTTTATCATGAAAATAAAGATCAGGGCGATCGTTACACCGTGACCAACCTTCTGATGGACATAATCCCCGTTCATGTTTCAATAACGCCAATGAATAATACATACTAACCAAAGCTAAACCTTATGAAAAAAAAGTACTATTTGCTATTATTGTTTAGTGTGCTTTTCCAAAACCTGATCGCCCAGGACATCTCTGTCAGCGGAACGATTATTTCGGCTGAAGACAATTCACCGGTTCCGGGAGTCACAGTATTGATCAAGGGAACCACACAGGGAACTACTTCTGATATCAATGGAAAATACGCTCTCATGGCGCCAACCAATGGAGTATTGGTTTTTTCCTATGTCGGAATGCAGACCCAGGAAATTCCGGTAAAGGGTCACAAAGTGATCAATGTTAAAATGAGCGACCAGGACATTGCGTTAGGTGAACTGGTTGTTGTCGGATACAGTACCACCAGTAAAAAACTGATATCCGGGGCCATTGAGCTGGTTAATGAAGATGAAATTAAAAACATCCCGATCCGTACCATCGATGGAGTTTTGCTTGGGCAGACGGCTGGTCTTACAGTCAACACCCAGTCGGGAACCCCGGGTGGTCAGAACATGATTAAACTCAGGGGAGGTAGTTCTATCAACGCCAGTAACCAACCCCTGATGGTCATCGATGGGATCCCGGCTATTACAGGCCAGTATTCGCAGGTAGGCATGAGTGGACAGGAAATCAATGCCATGAGCGATATCAACCCTAATGATATCGAATCGATGACCATCCTGAAAGATGCTTCTGCCACATCCATGTATGGCGCCCGCGCATCCAACGGGGTTATCCTGATCACCACCAAAAAAGGAAGCCGGGGAAAAACAGACGTGTCGCTAAACCTCAGCTATGGATGGCAAACCCTGCCGAAAGAAAGGATCATCCCCATGATGGACGCGGATGAATGGAATGCATATAAGGGAACCAGCGTGAAGGGGATCAATACCGACTGGATGAGTGAAATCCTGGTCACGGCCCCAACGGCAAACACAGAAATTGCTGTGAGCAGCGGTAACGACAAATACCGGCTCTTCATCTCCGGTAACTATTACGACCAGGGAGGCGTCGTGAAGGGGACATCTTATCAGCGTTACAGCGGACGTATCAATTCGGACTATAAAATCCTTCCCAACCTGACCATCGGAGGAGGCGTTAGCATCGCCTATTCGAAAAACGCACGGGTCGAAGGCGATGCCACCTTGAACGGCCCATTGCCGAATGCTATGTCAATCCCTGCCATTTACCCGGTTTATGACGCCAACGGAAATTACGACGAGACCATGTTTTACGCCAACCCGGTTGCCATTGCCAATAATTCGGTAAACATGGCATACACCAACCGCACCGGGGGTAACGCTTACCTTGAATATAAGTTCCTGGACGGATTTACTTTTACTTCAAAATTCGGGATTGATATCTATAATCTCAGGGAACACAGCTACGATCCAACCACCACCCGCCAGGGAAAAAAGTACAACGGGCTGGGGATCGAAGGAACGAATTATGCCAGTAACCTCACTACCAACAATGTACTTCAGTATATCAAGGAAATCAAAGAAAAACACAATATCGATATCCTGATCGGCCATAGCTTCGAGAAATATGCCAACCGTACCACTTACATAGAGGGTATTAATTTCCCGAATGATGAACTTCAGTATCTGGTGTCGGCCGGGACCATCCGTGCTGCCTCTGCGACAGCCCTCGACCGGATCATGAATTCTTACTTCGGACAATTCAAATACAATTATAAATTCAAATATATCTTCACATTGACAGCGCGGGCCGATGGTTCTTCAAAATTCGGAGCTAATAACCATTACGGTTATTTCCCGGCAGGTTCTTTTGCATGGCGTATGTCGGAAGAACCATTTATTAAGAAGATCAAATGGATCAATGAACTCAAGGTCAGGGTCAGTTATGGGCTTACCGGGAATGACGGGATCGGCGATTTCGCTTCCCTGGGGCTTTATGGTGCAGGATACAATTACGGAGGCAACTCCGGTATTGCACCAACGCAGTTACCCAATCCCGATCTGAAATGGGAAACGACAGCACAAACAGGCTTTGGCATTGATATATCCATACTAAAGAACAGGATCAACCTGAATTTTGATCTCTATTACAACCATACCAAAGACCTCCTCCTTGAAAGGCCTATCCCCTCTTCATCCGGTTTTACAAGCATCTCTTCCAACATCGGGCAGCTCGAGAACAAAGGACTCGAGGCCGTATTGAATACTGTCAATATCGATAAAGCATTCGTATGGACCTCTTCCCTCAATTTTGCCATGAACCGCAACAAAGTGCTCAGCCTGTATGAAGATCAGCCCATTGACGATATGGGCCGGGGCGGGAACCGCGTTGAAGTGGGGCAACCCATTGGCATTTTTTATGGTTATAATTGCCTTGGCGTTGACCCAACCACCGGAAACCTTGTTTATGAAGATCTGGATGGCGATGGCATTATCACCTCTGCCGACCGTATGAAAACCGGTGATCCAAACCCCGATTTCACGGCCGGGTTTACCAATGTTTTTAGTTACAAGAATTTCGAACTCTCCATTTTCCTTCAAGCCACCTATGGAAACGATATCTTCAATGGTACGCTGATCTATCTTGAATCCGGTACCGGAGAAGACAACCAGACGAAACGGATGATCGGCCGGTGGCAAAAACCAGGGGATATTACTCAATTCCCGAAGGTCGGAGATTCCTATAAATCATCCCGTTTCATCGAAGATGGCTCTTTCCTCAGGGTCAAGAACGTTACATTAAGCTATAACCTCAGGAAAGAATGGGCAAAAAAGGTCGGTATGAAGTCGGCTAAAGTTTATGCCACCGTGCAGAACCTTTACACCTTCACCAATTATACCGGGATGGACCCCGAAGTAAACTATTATGGGGGCTCCAGCAACATCATCCAGGGGACCGACTTCTTCACCTACCCTCAATCGCGTACCATACTGGTTGGTTTGAGCTTAGTTTTTTAACCTTTAATTCTGAAAAAAATGAAAAAAATATTATTCATACTGATTGTTTTCGCATTTGCGACGATCTCCTGCACCAAAATGCTGAATATCGAGCCCACCGAATCGATATCGGCCGATCAGGCTATCAGTGATAAGTCAGGAGTGGACAAAGCCATCACGGGGGCTTATTATTCCCTGCATGATGTTGGTAATTACGCACGCAACTTCGTCATCGTTGAAGATCTTGCTGCCGATAACCTGGCGTGGACCGGGACAACCCGCGATTATCTCCAGATTGCCGACAATGAGATCGCAGCCGATAATGGGATCATCGATGGTATCTGGTCTTCCAATTACGATTGCATCAACCGGGTCAACAATGTGCTGGCAAGGATTGACGGTATTGATATGACAACCGATGAAAGGAACCTCTATACAGGGGACGGGCTTTTCCTTCGGGCCTTGTCGCATTTCAACCTGCTGGCCCTCTTTGGCGGAATTCCCATCAAAACACAACCAACGCTTGATCTGAGTACGATTGACCAGGCCCGGAACACGGTTCCTGAAGTCTATACCCAGATTATCTCTGATTTGCTGGAGGCTGAAGAATTGCTGCCTTCAACCCGCTCCCTGGGCCGCGCCAGCTCTTTCAGCGCGACGGCTTTACTGGCAAGGGTCTATCTGTCACAATTCCAGTACACCAGCGACCCCGCCATCGCCGCCCTGGCCATAACGAAAGCCGACAAGGTGATCAACGAAGGGGGGTACATCATGGCGCCTGCCTTTGCTGACCTGTTCAACGGGAATACCACGGAATCCATTTTCGAAGTAATCTTCGATGCTCAGAACTATAACCGTCTGGCCCAGTATTTCTTCCCTGTCAGCCTGACCGGCCGATATGAAGTTTCCCCGACCAACGAATTTGTTCAGCTTTTTCAAACGAACGATACCACCCGGTTCAATACCTCCATAACTTTTGATGAAAATAACCTGCCTTACGGGATCAAATACAAGGATATCGTATCAGGGACTGACCGGGTTTATGTGCTCCGCCTGGCCGAGATGTATATGATCCGCGCTGAAGCCCGCGCCTATACAAACGGGAATATTGAAGATATCAGGAATGATATTAATATATTGCGCGCCAGGGCTGGGCTTGACCCCACAACAGCAACCGACTATCCTGAACTTAAACTGGCCATTGAAAGCGAACGCCGGCATGAATTCGCTTTTGAAAGCCAAAGGTGGTCCGACCTTATAAGAACAAAAAGAGCGACCACTATCCTGGGAATTGATGAAAAATATACCCTCTTCCCGATACCGCTCAGCGAGTTGCAGACCAACAAACTGATGACCCAAAATCCCGGTTATTGATCATTTTCAAACCTGTTAAAGTAGCAATATATGAAAAGAAACTATTTTTATCTCATCTGTATCCTGCTTATAATGACCGCAGCAACAGGATGCAAAGAAAAGGATATGGGCACCCCTGCTGCAAGTACCGTGGCCGATTTCAGTTACGCGATATCCAACCAGGGATATGCCCCGTGTGAAGTCACTTTTACCAATGCCTCATTAAACGCATTGAGCTATTCCTGGGATTTTGGAAACGGTCAAACTTCCACTGAAACCAACCCGGTCGCTAATTATACAACCCCTGGCTTATACACGGTAAAGCTTACCTGTGCACCTGTCAATTCCGTCTATTATAACCAGGCAGTAAAGACCATGGTCGTCAATGTTAAGGATCCATTGGCAGGTCTTTCACAGGTTCTGTACTTTACAACAAGGGGAAATCCCGGAAATGGGCACATGGTCATTCTGGACGATGCGCCACCGTTACAGCAGGATTTTGTAGCTACCGATTTGTCAAGGCCTTATGGAATTGCTGTCGATACTGCTCATAAGAAAGTGTATATAACGGATTTTTCCAATCAGGCTATCTACCGATATAATGCCGATGGAACAAATCCCGAGAAAATCCTGGATGCCACTGTTCCCGGACAGGAACTCGTGGGCGATGCCGAAGCCATCTTTGTTTTGGGGGATAAAATATACTGGGGACGCACCGGTGGTATTTACAGGGCTAACCTCGACGGTTCCAATCCTGAAGAATTCATCGCTATGCATGGTGGCGACAACGAGCCCGAATTTCCGATTGATATGCAATACGATCCCTCCACCAATAAAATTTATCTGGTAAATGATAAAACAGATTACCTGGGTGGGTTTTGGTCCGTGAATTTTGATGGAACGAATTTTACCAAGATAACCTTCGATGCTACAGGGACCTCCGATGTGGACGGAACTGCCATGGAAATAGATTTCCGGAGCGGGAAAGCTTATCTTGTACTGTATGGTTCAGACGGGACTGTTGCCCCTGAAAATGGGGTTTTTATGTGTAATTTGGATGGAACTGGTTTCACAAAGATCGGCGATTATGGTCTCAAAGCTACCTGGGGAATAACCCTTGATGAAACGCATAACAAACTCTTCTGGGGAGTTAAAAATTCCAACTCAAATCCCGATGGGAAGATCATCCGGGCTAACCTGGATGGATCAAACCCTGAAGATTGGATCACCAATGTCAGCCCCCATGCCATGACAGTGGTTTGGATCAAACTATAAACCATATTTCTAAGAAAAGGAGGCTGCCTAACGAGCAGCCTCCTTTTTGATGCATTTTTCCCTTCCCGTGTGAGATGATAGAGAAAGCTATTAAACCTTACTGGAATGCAAGATCAATGCCATGGGCCGGAGAAATTATTTAACCAGCAACATTTTATTTGACTTGACCATGTCGTTACAACTAAGCTTGTAATAATACATTCCGCCAGATAAACCACTGGCATCGAAATGAACGGTGTAGGATCCTTTTGTCTGTTTTGTATTGACCAGTGTGGCTACTTCGTTCCCGATGGAATTATATACCTTTAAACTTACAAACCCATTATCCGGAAGCTGATAACGGATAGTTGTCGATTGATTAAAAGGATTGGGGGAATTTTGACCGAGATTTAGTTCATTGGCCGAAAGTTCTTTATCCTCAACTCCGGTGATGATATAATACTTTTGTTCCGCCGCGGCAATGTTGGCCAGCATAGTTTCCTCATCGGCCCCGAGCGCCATCGCGTAAAACACATCACAGGACACCCCTGGACCTAAGACAACGGGACTCTGTGAAGTAATGGTAACAGGCCCGTCAGCCGTAGTTGAAATATATTCAGACTGCAATGATCCATGATTTAACCAATTCCAATAATTGGCATCCGTAGAATAATCCGTAAACCATTCAAAAGAGTAAAGGGATGATAACGATGCAGAGAGGAGCTTCATTCCCATGGTTTCCTGGTTCCCCCTGTGAAACCAGATAACACCTGCTTCGCTGTTGTACGTGACAGAATCGTATCCATACTCCTGGTTTAGTTCTGGAATGATGTCTAAACCTATAGAAGCATTGATGTTGGAGGTTTCAATGTTTTTAACATTCAATTTAATGATGGCATAAGCGCCGTTATTCCACCCGTAAGCATTCAATTTTTCAATGATGGCAGGGGGTAACGACGAATAAGAGTTGTCATAGGCGCCATAGATTTCATAATCGCTTATGAGGGGATTACTGACCAATACCGTTGGCTCTAATTCCCCGGCATCATTGGTGTAATCAAATACAGAGGTTGCCGACGTCCCGACTAAAATCGAAGCGCGTTGCAGGTGCCTTGTCCCATCAGGAGTAAAAAGCCGGATCCTGCCATATTGATTTACGGCAATTTCCATGGCCCCGGTATTAAAAGATGCCTGGGAATAGCTATCTGCAATGAATAATAGCATAACAGCCAGAAGAAGTAAAATTTTTTTCATAATGTGTATGTTTTTGAATTTGACTTTGGTTTATACAAATATATTACATTCTATACCAAATTGGAATAAATTTTTCCTGTTTCCTCGCGGTCATTATAGAAACCTGATAAAAACGAAAATATCCAAACAAAAAATAACGAAATAAAAAAATAAAAATATATTTGTACATTCTCTTTTTACTCCCTTTAACAAAATTTCCAATGGAAAAGAAAAAGATCCCGCACACGCTGATTATTGTATCTGTTATCCTGATCCTTTTCCTGATCCTGACATGGATTATCCCGGCGGGTGAGTTTGACCGTAATGAGTATAATGGCCGCCAGGTGGTGGTTCCGGGGACATATCATCACGTGGCCTCAAAGCCGCAGGGTTTAATAGACTTATTTACAGCCCCCATCAAAGGGATGATATCAGCGGCCCAGATCATTGCTTTTGTTCTGCTGATTGGTGGCGCATTCGGAATTGTCAATAAAACCGGGGCTATCAATGCGGGATTGGCAAGCATCCTGGAAGCTACCCGGAAAAATCCGGCCATCAAGAAATTTATCATTCCCATCATCATGTTCCTGTTTTCATTGGGGGGCGCTTCTTTTGGTATGTGTGAGGAGGTAATGGTTTTCGTATTGATCACGATCCCCCTGGCCATTGCCATGGGTTATGATTCCCTTACCGGGATCGCTATGCCGTTCATCGGGGCTGCATCGGGATTCGCCGGCGCATTCAGCAACCCTTTCACTATCGGGATCGCACAGGGAATCGCGGAAATCCCGGTTTTCAGCGGATGGGAATACAGGATCATCGTATGGCTTATTATGATGACTGCTGCCATCACCTTTGTCATGATGTATGTTCGGAAAATAGAACGGAATCCTGAACGGAGCATCGTCTATGAATTGGACCGTAAAAGGGACCTTACCGCCTATCATAGTAATGAGGATCTTGCTTTCACCCTGAAAAGAAAACTCGTCCTTTTTATTTTCTTTGCAACTCTTGTCATGCTCATTATCGGGGTCAATGTCTGGGATTGGTACATCAACGAAATTGCCGGGTTATTCCTTGCCATGGGGATCGTGACAGCGCTTTTTTTCCGCCTGCCCTCCAATACCACTGTGGGGGCATTTCTGGATGGCGCCCGCGATATGATGACCGCCGCGTTGGTTATCGGGCTCACCCGCGGAATGCTGATCGTGGCAACCGATGGAAAAATTATTGATACCATTCTGAATGGAATCGCCGGAACCATGGGACAATTTCCACAAATCGTCTCGGTCCAGATGATGTTCTTTTTCCAGGGTTTTATGAACTTCTTTGTCCCTTCCGGATCAGGACAGGCTGCCCTTACGATGCCCCTGATGGCGCCCTTGAGCGACCTCATCGGCATTTCCCGTCAGACAGCAGTGCTGGCATACCAGTTGGGCGATGGGTTGTTTACCAATATTTTTCCAACCAGCGGTGTGACCATGGGCATTCTTGCCATCGGAAATATTCCGTATGATAAATGGCTCCGTTTTATGCTTCCTTTATCGATTATCTTTTTGATCCTTGGTTGTTTGTTGCTGATCCCTCCGGTTATTTTATTTGCCTATCATTAAATGGTTTGACCCGGTGAGATTAAATAATTATATCGACTATGAACATTATCACAGATGAGAAAATCCGTTGTGTTAAACCCATTGGTAAACTGGATGCCAATAGCAGCAATGACCTTGATCTCGCCCTGATTGCCTTACCCGAAAATGGTCAGGATATCATTCTTGATCTGTCGGACTGTCCTTATATGTCAAGTGCAGGAATACGGATCCTTTTAAAAACCAACAAGAAATTACAGGCAGGCCGGAACATCTTCTATATTGCCGGGGTCGTTCCGGATGTGTTTCACGTGCTGGAAATTGCCGGGCTTCATCATGGTTTACACCTCGTTACCAATGTGGGGGCTGCCTTGGCGGCCATCCACTCCGGTAGAAAAAACAAACCGGTCCTTAGTGAGATTTCCGTCGATCATCATCATTGGATCTATCACTCAACCGGTGAAGATAAAATAACAGGACAACTATGCCTGACGAATGAAATAGTAGGTTATCATGAACTTGGTGATGCCCTTGGGTTTGGATCGCTTTCCAATGCCGCAGCACCCGGAAATGGTTGTTCCGATTTTTTTGTTTCTCTCGATAATTGTTCCGGCTTTTTACCGCTAAATCAATCCGCGGATCCTGATTTCAGGATTACTTCCGATCCGGTAAAGACCGGGTTTCCGGTTTGTGAAGCCTTGTCATTTGGATGCCACCCGACCGGTTCACTGAAATCATCCTCACCCGGCCAGGTGACGTTCAGCCAACTGAACAATGTTATCAGGTATTTTGAAGAAGATACCCTTTCGAAAAGTTCGGTTATTCTCCTGGTCATTGCCAACCCGGATAAAAACAGGCCTTCCCTGACCCTGGCTGTGACAAATAATGAGTATTTGCAGGAGCTTGTCAGGGATAACGGGATGATCCATTTTCGACAATTATTAACAGAAAATACAGGAAAAAAAGATTTCACCGGGATTACTTTTTTGTTAGCCGAATTGGATCTTTCCACCCGGACGAATTCAATCCATGATATTTCGCGGCATTTGACTTTTGAGAACATCCTGGCCGTTGAGCCTGTCAATCAGGAAACCATCCTCGAAAATCCATTTATATGGCTGTTTCAGGCCGGTAATTTCGTCGATGCCAGGACCAAAAGACTGACGATCGATATAAAACCCGGATTTATTTTCGAATCCCATAAAGCATTTTTAACCAGGCTCCTTTATACCGATTCATCAAAGTTGGTGATCGACCCCTTGCACGGTGGGTTTTCGGCGCAAACCTTTCAGGTCGCCTCATTTGACCATGAAGGCCGGAAAATGAGGCCTACTGTTCTTAAAATCGCCAACCGGAACCTGATCACCAGGGAATCGGAACGATGCAAAAAATATGCACTTCCATATATTTTTAACAACAGCGCGGTTGTATTGGGCGCAGAATTTTATGGCGAGACGGGAGCGCTTAGGTACAATTTCGTCGGTATAGGTGGCGAATCGAGCCAGTTGAAATGGCTGACTCATTATTATTTACATTCTGATATTTCTTTCCTTGAACCGCTTTTCGACAAGATATTTCTGCAAATCCTGAAACCTTGGTATGGACAGCCTGTAAAGAAAACCATCTTCCCGTTTAAGGACCACGACCCGACCTTTACATTTTTCCCTTATATCTATCAAACAGTCCATGATTTATTTTCTGTTTCATCCGATGAAAAATACCTGAACATCCCTGAAAAGAAGCAACCAATCCTGAATCCATATTGGTTTCTGAAACATGAGTTTTCCCGGCGCCGTGAACGGGGTATGGAATATTTCACCGGGATTTGTCATGGCGACCTGAATATGCAGAATATACTGCTGGATGAAAACATGAATGTTTATCTCATCGACTTCTCTGAAACACAACCCAGATCGATCATCTCCGATTTTGCCCGTCTCGAAGCTATTTTCCTGGTTGACAATGCGCCACTTGAGAATGACAGCGACCTGGCCGATTATCTCCGTTTCATTCACGGCTTTTATCAGGCCGGGACTTTGAAAGATATTCCTGAAATCAATTATACCGGGAAGCACAGCGGCAAAGTGATGAAAAATGCCGCGCTGACATTGAAAATGAGGAAATATGCTTACGACAGCGCCAGGGAAAATCCTGATCCGATCCCTTACTACTTAGCCCTCCTCGAATGGGTTTTGCCCATTGTTTGCTATTCTTCAATGCCTGTTGCCCATAAGCGATTGGCCATGATCGTTTCCTCCATCCTCTGTGAAAAAGTGATGGATTTTACATGACCTTCACCATCTTGGCTGTCCTGATCTGTGATCCGGCCATCAAACGGCACAGGTAATACCCGGCCGGGAGGGATTCCCCTGAAAAATTCACGGTATAGGTGCCCGGCTGTTGCTCTTTATCTACAAGGGTAAGGATCTCTTCACCAACCATGTTACAAAGGACGACTTTCACCCTCTGGTCTCCGGGAACCTGGTATTGGATAGTCCCTTTATCGCGGAGCGGGTTGGGATAACTTGTAATAGAAAACATTTCCGGGTTTTCCGAATTTTCTTCCACCCCCACGATCTGCGGAATGATGTGGGTATAATAAACATCCTGTTCCCCGTTGAAGGTATTGGCCCAGGCAAGATGGGCGCCGGCATCGTCCGATTCCATATCGTAATAGTCCCCGATTTTTTCCTGTTGAGGAAAGCCCAGGTGAGGATTGAATGAGTTGGAGAGCTTTTTATTGATAGACCATGTCTCACCCTGGTCATCGGAATAACAGTAATAAAGCGCCGAATTATAAGAGCCTGTCGGGGCATTCCTGTTATCGACCCAGATAATATCGATCCTGCCGTTTGGGGCTACCGACATGGTCCCAAACCATTGATACTTGGTGGTATTGTTATCGTTGTTGATCCGTACAGGAGCGCTCCATGTCTCACCGCCATCGGTACTTTTGGCAAACATGACATCGGCCGGATCATTGTTTGAAATACGTTCGACCGAAGCCATCACATATACATTTCCCCTGCCCGGGCCGTTTGAACGATCGACTGCAATATTTGCCTGGCCAAGGATCCCGACCGGGTTGATGGGCGTCCATCCGCTGATATTACCATCCAGATCAACCGGTGTGGATAAATCCCAGGTGACGGCGCCGGATGGATCTTGTGCGGTGGTGGACTTAGCCACAATTATTCCATTATACCCGGAACTTGTCCCGGCTACATATAATTCCCCGTCAGGCCCAACAGTCATGGTTCCCCAGTAAGGTTCGTCAGGAATGGTAGTACAACTTTGAAAACTGGCGCCATCGTTAACAGAACGGGTAAAAAAACCCGGTGAACACGAACTGTAATAGGAAGTCCATGATGAATATATATTTCCCGTACCAACACCGCCACTCCGGTCAATAGCCATCCATTGTTTATCCCCTCCTTTGGCATTCACCCCGGCATCCCAGTCAGCGCCCCCATTGATACTTTTAAAGACTTTACAGGTATAAACACTATTGTCTGAATTCAGGCTATTATAATAAAAATTACCCGCGGTATCGAAATCGAGTACCGGATCAGAACGGAAAACACCAGGATTGATCTTCCCCGGGAATGTCCACGAAAGTCCACCGTCGGTCGTATATCCATAACCAGCCTGTCTGAAATTGCTGTTTACGTTATCAAACTGCCGCCAGCCTATGACCATGTTGTTGGGATTCGTCGGATCAATGGCAATGGAAGGTTCATTGGCTGCATCACCGATAATATTATTCCCTTCTGAATCAACATTGACCTGTACCGTAAAGAATTCCGAACTCTTATAGTGATACCCGGGCGAGGCCATTTTAAGGGCAGGAGGCGGGAGATATGGATCATCGGGCGTTTCATGGTGCAAAAGCGCCTTTTCTCCAAGCACAACCGTTTTATTCTGTGCAAAAGCCTCCGTTTGAAATATAAAGACCAACAATAAACCAAGAAAAAGGATAAAGAATTTTTTCATTGTCTGAATTTTAACAAGTGTAGAAATAATATTTCTGCAAAGGTATGTAGATTATCAGTACCCGGAATGGATTTATCCAATCGCATTTTATTGCAGGGATTACGCGGATGGATTTGAGCGGTAAATAAAACAAAAACGACGTTCAGGAATAAATAAATGTTCCTAGAACTCGTCCGGCAAACCCCTTAATTGCTCGTTGGTAAACACTGGTCCGTCTTTGCATACATAGGTCGATCCGATGTTGCACCGGCCACACTTCCCTAAACCACACTGCATCCTCATCTCGAGGGTGGTGATGATGTCAGGGTCGGCAAAACCAAGTTTTTTTAACGACTGGATGGTATATTTGATCATGATCGGGGGACCACAGGTGATCACCTTTGTGTTTTCGATCACAGGCTTTACAACTTCTTCAAGGATCTTGGGGACCACTCCCACGTTGGTGGGCCAGGCTTCTTCGGGTTTGTCAATGGTCAATATGACTTTCAGCAACGGGTTTTCCTGCCATTCCTTGATTTCGTCCTTGTAACATAGATCGGCAGAAGTGCGGGCGCCATAAAGAATGGTGAAATCCTTATAATCGTTGCGGTTGTCGATGCAATACTGGATGAGTGCGCGGAGGGGCGCAAGACCGATACCACCACCCACAAAAAGCAGGTTCTTCCCTTTGATTTCGTCCAACGGGAACCAATTGCCAAAGGGCCCCCGGATCCCAACATAATCCCCTTCATCAAGCAGACGGTGGATGTCCGCAGTTACTAATCCTGCCTTTTTGATCGAACAATCAAAATACCCTTTCCGGGTTGACGAAGAAGAGATGCAAAAAGTACACTCCCCGGAACCAAGCAACGAAAATTCCACAAACTGACCAGGCATCCACCTGAATTTTTCCATCAACCCTTCTTCCTTGAACTTCAAACGATACGTACGGACATCGGGGGTTTCCTGGATCATTTTATCGATCCTGCAGATCATCGGGACTAACAACTGTTCCATGGAAGAATTATTATTGAAATATTTTACTTAGTTTAAACTCTGAACTATCTTTATGGTTTTGAATATCATCACATCATCACATCATCACATCATCACATCATCACATCATCACATCATCACATCATCACATCATCACATCATCAAACTATACCGTTGTCGCAACCTGGTTCACCACTTCAAAAATGCTGATGTTCACCGGACAGGAAATAGCGCATCTTCCACAGCCCACGCATAGGTTTTCGCCAAAGCGTTCTTTGTAGTAAACAAACTTGTGCATGGCCCGCTGACGCCACCGGCGGTATTTGACCGGACGGGGATTATGACCGCCGGCCATCAAAGTAAAATAGCCATTATTACAGGAATCATAGCTTTTATAACGGATCCCTGTATCTTTGATTTTTTCGTCGGATATCTTGAAACAATGACAGGTTGGACAAATAAAAGCACAGGTATTGCAACCGATACAACTGGCCGAAACATTTTCAAATTCAGGGGTATCAAAGATCTTTGAAAGTTTTCCGTTAACATTTTTATAATCCATTTTCAAACGGAAGGATGCTGCAAAAGCATCGTATTGCTTTTTCATCCCTTCTTCGGATGCTGAATGTTGGATGCCGGATGCCGGATCAATGGGGTTTGCTTTAAGGAAAGTCTCCCCTTTCTCAGTTCTTGCTTTAATGAAGATCTTTCCGTCCAGCCCATGCACGATCAGCACATCCATGGCATCGAGATTTTCCACATCGTAATCGAGGGAAGTACAAAAGCAGTGAGTTTCTGCTTTGTCACAACGGGAAGAAATGATTACGCTGTTTTGACGCCGTTTCTGATAATCCGAATCGATATAATCCCAGTTATATACTTTGTCCAAAACCTGCAGGCCGCGGGCATCGCAATGTTTCATTCCAAGGATTACCCGTTTTCCGGTCAACGGATCTTCATCGGTTTCTTTAACATCGGTGCCGGAAGCATCTGCCGAATATTTCAGGATTTTAGCCGAACGCGGGAAAAACAAGGGCTTGGCGCTCATGGTCTTTGTGATGGGCGAATCAGGGTCACATTCAGCAAGAGTTAAAACCCTTTTGAAATCAAACTTCCCGAACTTCTCGACCGGGGCATAAGTTTCGTTATTGGCAATGATGGCTTCGTAAAATTTTACCAGGCCAGCTTTATCGGTAACAAATGTTTCAACGTTCATATCAGAAAGAGGGGTTACATGATAAAATCATTGGGATCCTGCATGCTGTATTTGTAAAAAGCGCCGCGATCACCTTCCTGCACGCCTGCCAGGTGTTCCTGGAAGTTCTCAAAAATCACCCGCTCATTCCATTTGTGCAACAGGTGAAGGGGCAAATGGCTTGGACAGGCTTTTTCGCAATTACGACAATCAACGCAACGGCCTGCTAAATGCAGCGACCAGGTCATCAGGGCATGGAAGGCGCTGGATTTAGTGTTGGCTCCGTTATAGAGTGTTGACGTTTCCTGATCGATACAGCATTTTGCACAGTAACACATCGGACAGGAATGACGACAAGCGTTGCAGCGGATGCAATTCTCAAATATCTCTTCGAAGTAAGCGCGTCGCTCAACCAACTCTTTCGAGGCGAGTTCATGAATATCAGCATTCACCTGATACCCCTGTTTCCCCTTTGGCGTCCCTACCATTTCATCATATACCACGGCATCGGGAACAACACATTCCATGCAGTTTTGCATTTTATTTCCTGCCTCATCAATAACTCCTTCACAGGCAATTCCGATAACATATAACTTATCGCGTTTTACCTGGCTTTCGGTGAGTAGCAGGTTCAGTGAACGGCTATCGCAACCCTTCACTACCAATCCCACACGCTTGTTGCGCGTATGCTCATTCTTGAGATAATTGGTCAGGTTGAAAACCGATTTGTCGGTAAAAACCAGTTGTGATACCTCCTTGGGATCCCGGATCAGCGCCGGTACCTGGTTATCATCAAAACCTGTCATCCGGTAACCGACAAAAACATCGATCTTATCTTCGGTAAAAAGCCTGGTTGCAATCTCCCGGATTTGATTCGTATAGTCCATTATTTCTCGAAGTTTTCTTTTTTATACAAATGAAGCGGGCCCAGTTTCTTGATATCCCCGGTTACTTTGGCAACAACTTGTGCAAATTTGGGGCCTTCGGCAGCCGAAACCCAGGAAAATTGGATCCGGTCTTCATGAAAACCGACAAAATTGAGTAACTTTTTCGTCACCAGAAACCTCCGGCGGGCATAGTAATTACCGCTGATATAGTGGCAGTCGCCCGGATGGCACCCCGAAACAAGTACCCCATCAGCCGTTGTTTGCAACGATTTGATGAGGAACCAGGGATCCACGCGTGAAGAACAAGGCACACGGATGATACGGATATTGGGTGGATACTGGATCCGCGAGGTCCCGGTAAGATCGGAACCGGCATAAGAACACCAGTTGCAGAGAATTCCGATGATCACCGGTTCCCAATCGGGAGGGGCCGCGATTTCGGGTTTCTCAATGCTTACAAGTTGTTTGTTTGCTACTGCTTCCATCAGATTGAAACTATCTCGTTAATGATTTGAGAATCGGTAAAACCAGCCAGGGTGATCGCCATGCTGCGGCAGACAGCCACACAGGAACCACATCCCTGGCAAACGCCTTCGTTGATCCTGGCAACAACACGCATCTCCTTGGAGCCATGGCCCATCGGAACTTCTTCCGTGACAATGGCCCCGTAAGGACAAACCTTTACGCAGTTCTGGCAACCAGAACAATATTCGTTGTTTACCGTGGAGATCATCGGGTCTTTCTTCATGGTATCCCCCGAAAAAAGTCCGCATACTTTGGCCGCACAAGCCGACGCCTGGGCAACCGTATCGGGAATATCTTTCGGGGCCTGCGTACAGCCGGCTAAGAAAATACCGGCTTTTGCCGTTTCGACCGGCCGGAGTTTCGGATGGGCTTCCGACATGTAACCGTATTTATCGTAAGATACACCCAATAAACGGGCGAGATCCGGATTATCTTTGGGGGCAATCACGGCAGTGGCCAATACCACAAGGTCGGCAACCACCTCCACAACTTCCCCGATCTGGGCATCCTCGCCACGGACGATCAGCTTATCGCCTTTTTTATAAATTTTCGAAACCCGTCCGCGAAGATAGGTTGCAGCTGTATCGACTTGCGCCTTCTTGACAAACTCTTCGTAACCTTTTCCTGCTGCCCTGATGTCCATATAAAAGACATAGGAATGTGAATCATGTACCTTGTGGTGCAGCAGGATGGTATGCTTGGTAGTGTACATGCAGCAGATCTTGGAACAGTATTCTATCCCTTTGGCTTCATCGCGTGATCCGATACATTTGATAAAAACAACGTTTTTAGGTACTTTTCCATCTGATGGCCGAACAGGAACACCATTGGTAGGGCCATTGGCCGAAACCATCCGTTCGAACTCAAGGGAAGTGATGATATCCTTATGACGTCCTACCCCGTATTCTTCGTATGGCTTGGGATCCCACAGGTCATAACCGGTAGCGACAACCACGGCGCCGATTTCCCGCTCAATGATCTCATCCTGCATCTTGTAATCAATGGAACCTTTTTCACAAACCTTGGCACAAATTCCACACTTCCCTTTGGTGAGCATATTGCAATGCCCCGCATCGATCACGGGTTTGTTAGGCACTGCTTGCGGGAAAGGAGTATAAATTGCTTTCCGGTTGTCTAATCCCATATTATATTCATTGGGAACCTTCACCGGACATTTTTGCCAGCAGGCGCCACAGCCGGTACAGGTTTTGAAATTCACGTACGAGGCTTTCTTCCTGATCTTAGCTTTATAATTACCCACGAATCCGTCGAGCTCAATGACCTCGGAATAAGGGATCAGCTCGATATAAGGATGGGAAGCCACATCCACCATTTTGGGGGTCAAAATACACTGGGAACAATCCAGGGTGGGAAATGTTTCATCCAGTTGGGCCATCTTGCCGCCGATGGAAGGGCTCTTTTCAACCAGTACCACCGGGATCCGCGCATCGGCAATGTCCAGCGCAGCCTGGATACCGGCGATACCGCCTCCTATCACCAGGGCGCGTTTGGTTACCGGAACTGAAATTTCATGCAATTGTTCGTTGGCTATCGATTTGGCAACAGCCATCCGTATCAGGTCAGCAGCTTTTTCGGTAGCAGCTTTTTTATCTTTCTGGTGGACCCAGGATGAATGTTCCCGTATGTTGGCCACTTCCAGCAGGTACGGGTTCATCCCGGCATCCGAAAGGGCTTTCCGGAATGTCTTTTCATGCATCCGTGGGGAACACGCGGCTACGACGACAGATGTGAGCCGGTGCTGAACTATGGCATCGCGAATCTGCTGCTGCCCTGGATCGGAACACATGTATTTATAATGGATGGCGAATTTTACCTCACGGATTTTTTTGGTTTCTTCCACCACCTGGGGAACATCAACAAAGTCGGCGATATTGGCGCCGCAAAAACAAACAAATACTCCTACTCGGGCCATTATTCAACCTCGCTTTCTGCTTCAACAGCTTTTTTAGGTTTTTTAATTTTTTCGGGAGTGGGTTCAATTTTTCCGATGTTGGCCAAGGCCTTTTCAACAGGAACGATATTTTTATTGAACATCAACTCTTTTTCAGGCATACCGAAAGCGAGGGCCATCAGTTGCGTGAAATAAAAAATTGGAAGGTCAAATTTCTTTCCCGCGCGTTTTTCTGCACCCGGTTGCCGCATATCAAGGTTTGACTGGCACAGCGGACAAGCCACCACGATGGCCTGAGCGCCGCTCTCTTTGGCCATCTCCAGGATCTTTCCGGTAAGGTTGAGTACAACATCCGAATTGGAAATAGAAAAGGAGGCGCCGCAGCATTCGGTCTTATAGTCAAATTCAGTAGCTTTGGCCCCCAGCGCCTCCACGATATAGTCCATTGACATAGGATATTCTGGTGAATCGAATTGGGTAATCGCCTGGGGACGTGTCAGGAGGCATCCATAATAGCAAGCCAGCTTCATCCCGGCTAAAGATTTCGTTACTTTAGCTTTAATGGCCTCTAATCCGATATCTTCATAACAGTATTGAAGCATGGATTTCACGGCAATCCTGCCTTGATAAGCTCCTTCTTCAACAAGTGTTGAACTGATTTCTTTGCATAATTCCGGATTCCCGTCCATGTGGACTTTGGTCACTTTCATACGCTGATAACATGAGGCGCAGGGGATGGCCATCGTGGCGTTGTTGAGTTTTTCGGCTAACACGAGGTTCCTGAGCGGGAGCGCGTAAGAAAGACTTTCATTCAGCGTGTGGGCAGAAGTGGCGCCACAACAGTTCCAGTCTGGAATGTCTTCCAGTTGGACACCCAGGTGTTCCATGACCATTCTCACGGTTTTTTCGAATTCTTCGCTTGTACCGTGCGCGGAACAACCCGGAAAATAGGTTATTTTCTTCATGTCGGGATCGGATTATTGATGCTTCTTTTCCAATTTGTCAGCCAATTTGAACATGCGCCGGATGGCTTTGGCGCTCTTTACCGGTTTCACCAACAGCGGTATCTTCCCTCTGAGCAACGCCACCGGGGCCAGGCTCATGTCTTTGAAAAGATCGCGGGTACGGATGTTATGTTCGGCCATCAACCTAAGCTCATAACTACGGCCGTAACGTTTGATCATATCAAGGAAAATGTTGTGGAATGTCCGGATCGATTTTACCTTTCTGGTATTGTTCACATAATTCGATTCGATGGCCAAATGCCGGATCGCTTCCATCACAGCCGGGATCTCAATTTGACGGGGGCACCTTCCTGAACAGGCTGAACAGGTGAGGCAAAACCAAGTGGAATTGGCCATATAAACCTCATCCCTGAGGCCCAGCTTGACCATCTGCATGATTACGCGGGGCGGAAAATCCATATACTGGGACACGGGACAAGTTGAGACACATTTCCCGCATTGATAACATTCCAGCACGTTGGCGCCGCTGCGCTTGTTGACATCGGCTAACAAGGTGTTTTTTTCCTGGGTTCCAAGGGTGATCATCGGGTGTGGATATAAGTTGAAAATGAAGGAATTACTTTGATATTATTGAATAAGTCAAACCATACTGTGAATTTATTCACAGCACAAAGTTAATTAAAGTTTCTTTTGGATGGATTCTAAATTAATAGTTCTTTCATTCAATTTTTTTATTCACATCCCCCTTCCTCCGGTCAGTAACCCATACACCTTGGGAACCAGGAAACGAAGAAGGCGCCCCATCAGTACACTGATGAAAGAAGGGAAAGCGTTTTCTCCCAATTTTGTTTTGGGCAATACAGATTTTTCTAACGAACAGAAAATAAATTTCATTGCCTTGATCCAAATCTGTCGTCGGATTGAGGTTCTATTTCATTTCCGTTTTCACAGATCAGTTTCGGATTCTCATCGGGGACAATTCCGGCAACGATCAGTACTTTTCTGATATCCTCTTCTCCCAAAACGGAATCCAATGAGAATTCAACGGTATTTGTGCAATATACAACCCAATGAGAGTTCAGGGAGAATTATGGTTTATCATTCCACGATTAACCTAATTTTGATATATTATTTGATTTTACTGTATTGTATGTCGCATTAAACAATGGAGACCAGACGCCATTTAAAAAACGGGGCGACACCGAAAAGCCAAACGAGTAGGAATATTAAATTCATTAACAGTATGAAAAAAGTAAATTTAAAAAGTTGCATAGTATATTGTTTGTTAATGATTACAACTGCTTCCTACTCCCAAAACGTTCAGTTTGCTTATGATGAGACCGGTAACAGGATTTCGAGAATTATTGTTATCCCTCTCTCAGAATCTAAATCAGTATTTACAGACTCGATACTACCTGGCCATTCAAGGAACCCATTAAACCAGAATCTTGAAAACCTGAGGATTTCAGTTTTTCCAAATCCCACTTCAGATATCATACATATACAATGTAATGATCTGAGTAGAAGTACAAGTATTGATGCATACTTGTATACTGCCAAGGGTGAAGCATTAAAAACAATTAACCTCTGTGAATTCGATCAAGTCTTTGATATGACTAATTATCCTCTTGGAATATATTACCTGAAAATACAAATGAATGATAGGATAGAAAGCTGGAAAATAATAAAGCAACAATAGTCTTTCATCTTTTGTCGAATAGTCTGATACAGTCTTAACCTGTCAAATTTTAAACATGAAAACTTTACTCATTTTAGTCCTGTCAGTCCTTTTTTCAACCGCATGTAACGCACAAATTCAGAATGCTGAATCATCAGATAATGGAAAAGCAAATACAGCCTTTTCAGTAGGTATTTTACCCGGAAGTTTTGGTGTTTCACCGTCCGGAGGGGCTACTTACATGATCCCTCTTGATTTGCCGGCAGGAAGGGTAGGAATGAAGCCTGATCTTGCACTTTGTTATAATAGCCAGCAAAAAATTGGTAATATTTTAGGACAGGGATGGAGTTTGACCGGATTTTCAGCCATTACCCGAAGTAATCCCACGTTGTATTACAACGGGGGTAATGATAATATTGATTTTGATAATGACGAATTGATGCTTGATGGTCAACATTTAATTAAGATCAGGGATAAGGAATACAGAACAGAATTAGATGTATTTTCCAAAATTGAAGAGATTGATGGAGGTGATAATGGTAAGTATTTCAAAGTTTATGCCAAAAATGGCATGATCATGGAGTATGGCAATACTCTTGATAGCAGACAGGTTTATTCTGGTAATAATTCTGATAATATTCCCTTGGCATGGCATTTAAATAAAACAACTGACCGAATGGGGAATAGTATAGATTATGCTTATTTTCGAGATCAGGATAAGGGAGAATTGCACCCTATAAGTATAAGCTATACAGGAGATATAACCAAAACCCTTGGCAGTACAAAAATCACCTTTGACTACTCTGTAGGATTGATTAATGAGAAATTGCAGCATACATCCTATCTTGAAAAAAATGGACAAAAATATTTGAATAAAAATTCATGGCTTTTACAAAAAATTCTAATTTCAAACTTTGATGGCACAAAACTTCTAAAGGAATACAGGATCAGTTATTACGAACAAAAAGGAGTGAGCAAGGAATTTTTCGTTAAATACATAACACTTTTTAATTATGAAAATGGAATTGCATGTCCCGTTAAACCTACGAATTTTGGCTGGGATTTTTACTATCCTGCATATCAGAATTATGGAATTTTCGAATCTGAAAGGATAATAAGTAATTCTTCATTCAAATCAATCGGTCTTGATTTAGATGGTAATCATATAGACGAGATTGCTACTTATTTTAACAGAAAAAACGAGTTTACTGGTGAGTCTAATAAAGTAATTGCTTTATACGGTCCCAATACAGTTAACGTTGAGCTGGAAGTTACAGGAACATTTCAAAATTTTTATGCAATAGATTGGGATAGCAATGGAGATGATGAGCTATTGGTTGTCGATAATGCTGGTATAAAAATCTATGATTATACTGGTAATACGATGAATCAGGTATATACTAATTCTAATATTGGTTACATTTATACTGGTGATATTACCGGGGACGCTATTAACGATATATTTATAAAACAGGCAACATCATTAATGGTTTTAGTGGGTAAACGCTTGCCAGACGGCACTTTTGGTTATGATTCAAGTTCTCATTCGTTACCTATTACAATAAATCAATCAATCAGAACTGTTGCAGACATTAATGGTGATGGGAATGTCGAAATTCTTTGCAAGGGTAGTGCTAATAATTCATTTAGTATATGGTCATTCTCTGCTGCCTCAGGATTTACAAAGATTAATGAATTTTCTATTACTGAATGGCCAACTTCCCAAAATCTTAAAGTATATTATGACGATTTTAATGGTGATGGCAAAACAGATATGAGCTACCTAACAGAAGTAAATGGTTCACTAAATCGATTTTCATGTTTTTCTTTTGGTAACAATTTCACGGAGCCAAAAATAGACAATGCTATTTCATATCCGGGGGCACCATCGGTTGTTTCGGATATTAATAATGATGGAAGAGCTGATTTCGTTTATTTAAGTTTTAATCCAGGCGCTTTGATTTTAAAATGCTACTTTACAAATCCGGATGGAGTTTCATCAGAATTCCAGCAGACATCTGTGAGTTGTAATACAGATTTTACCCGTACTAATTTTAGTGAAGCCAGCATTAATGCCAATGGGACCATGGGTTTTATTTTAACATCGGCTAAATCAGAAAACACGGATTCACCTCACGATCCCCACGACAGGATGTCCATACAAACATTTGCAGATATGGGTTGTGGAAATAATGTAATAGATACAATTACAGATGGTTTTGGTGTGAAAACTCAAATAAAATATACCAATTTGGGCACTACCGGCCCATTATACTCCAATTTCCCGGTTTCGAAACCCAGATTCAAAGATAATGTGGTACTTGAATCTTATATTATAGGCGATAATAATGCAAAATGGGACTGGGACCAATATACTTTTAATACACCTTTAATCCATCTGCAAGGAAAAGGATTCCTTGGATTTAAAGAAACAAGGGTAGTTTCACGGCAAAATAACCTGTTGAATATTTCAAGTAATGAAGTGCAGATAAAAAATAACAAATACTTTTATCCATATCCGGCTACATTGTCAACCTGGTCAATGAAAAATGGAAATCAGGACAAATTATTGTCTGAAACTAAAAATACAGTTGATTTTAAGGTGGCAACCCCCGATGCGCTTATTTTTTTGCCGGTTGTTCTGAAGAGTTTTACAAAAAGTTGGGATAACGACGCTGCTCACAGTTACAAAGGGATACAAATTGAAAACCAAAGTATTGGCGACATCGATAATTATGGTAATGTGCTAAATCATAAAATATTAATGGACGAATTTGAGGTAGGCCCGAACCCGGTAAACAGATGCTCCTGGGAAAAAACAACCGTTACCTCATATAAACCAGCTAACGAAACCCTCTGGCTTGTGGGCCGGCCGGATGTTACCGAAATAACAACTTACCACAAACCGGAAGAAGAAATTATTGATCCTACATATACGACTAAAATTTCGTATGAATATTATGTTCCAGGGGAATCTTCATTTCCTTTGCTCAAATACAAAGAAACTCTTCCTAATAATAATGAAGATCTTAAAACACAAAACTGGTATGCCTATGACCCACTATACGGAAATTTAATCAGAGAAACAATTAAGGCAACGGCTAATGGCGCACCTCCTGAAAGAATAACAGAATATGCTTATGGAACAGATCCTGGATATATGAGCCGCTTTTTAACATCAAAAACCATAAAAGATGAAGACGGTTCCGGCAACGATCAGGTAACTACTTTTACTTACGATCCTGTCCCCGGCAGATTGCTGACAAGTAAAAACCTGAACAGTGTAGGTACCACAACCTATAGCTATGACATCCAGGGAAGACTTATAAAAACCAACCAGCCTGATGGTACATCTAATGAAATAGTTGTAAACTGGAGCGCCCTTCTCACCGAGTTGGTCCCGCCCCCAACTGCACTGTATTATGTTCTTTCGTATAAAAATCTGAGTAGTGGTACAAACAAATGGAATAAATCATATACATTTTATGATAAATATTGCAGACCTTTACGCATAGTAACACAAGGGCTGAATGGAGAGTATATAAATATCGATAATAACTTCGATATTATGGGAAGGGTTGCACAAGTATCAGAGCCTTATGCTGCCAATGGCCCTCCATCGCAATGGACAACCTCCGGATATGATGACCTTGGAAGGCTTGTTAGCCAAACCCTTCCTACCGGCGCAATTAATAGTACTGAGTTCAAAGGGCTTACTACCAGGATTTCAAATGCTCCTTCAGGAATTTGGAAAGAAACCACGGTAAATGTCACCGGGAGCGTCGACATAGTCAAAGACCCTGCAAGCGGATCTATAAACTATAATTACGATGCGGCATCACGCATTCGTTCCATCTACGCGCAGGGAGCGCCAACATATTTTGAATATGACGATGCAGGGAACCGTACCAAAGTAATTGATCCTGACGCCGGAATTACATTAAGTACCTACAATGCTTTTGGAGAGCTTGTTACCCAAACTGATGCCCGTGGATCGATGTTCACGAATACCTACGATGTATTGGGGCGCATAAAAACGAGTAGCCTCACTCCCGACAACACACTTACCACATATAATTATAATGGGAGCTCGGAGGCGGGCTTCGGACAAATAAAGAATTTGATCAAAACGATTAACGGGAGCAATGAAACAAAAATAGAATACAGCTATGATTTGCTTGGGCGAACAACATCAAAAACCGAAATTTTTGAAGGAATTAGTTATACCTTTGGATATAATTACAGTACCCTTTCAGGGATGCTGGAGTATTATACTTACCCTTCGCTGTACAAAATAAAATATGAATACGATGCATACGGCTACATGAAAAAAGTAATTGAAAACAGCACTTTAATACCATTATGGACTGCAAATACTGCCAATGCACGTGGACAACTTACTGATTATACCCTTGGGAATGGACTTGCCACCCATAAGGACTTTGATTCATATGGGTTCCCGGGCCATATTACAACTAAAAATGTTGCAACTCAAAATGTCTTACAAGATCTCAATTATAGTTTTGATATATTTACTGGCAATCTGAATAGTAAAACGGAACTAATTAGCAGCGGATATTCGTTATATGAGACTTATGAATATGACCCAATATTAAAGTCGAGGCTTACTTCCTGGCAGGTGCAAAATGGATCGCCCAAATATTCATTACAGTACGCAGATAACGGCAACATACTTACCAAATCGGATGTTACCCAGCCAACCGAAAGCCAGTATACCTATACCAGTGCAGGACCTCATGCGGTAACAGGTATAACCCTGCCTACTGCAGGTTATTTAGCTTCAGCTACAGCCCAAACGATTTCCTATACCGGATTCAACAAAGTACAGCAAATTTCACAAATTGACCGGGACGGTATGATGTTGAACAAATTGAGTATTGAGTATGGTCCTGATGATCAACGTATTAAATCTATATTATTTAATGTATACGATCATTCAATAATTGTACTGAAGACAAAATATTTTTTTGATGACTTCGAAATTGAAATCGATAATACAACAGGCCAAGCCCGCCAACTGCATTATCTTTCGGCCAGCAGTGGCATATTCGCAATCATTGAAATAAAAAACAACACCACAACGCCATTTTACATTCATACCGATTACCTTGGCAATTATAATCTGATCACGAGCGGCACCGGCGCTAAACTCGAAACATTGAGTTTCGATCCTTGGGGCCGGCGTCGCCACCCCACCAACTGGACCTATACCAATGTACCCACCACCTTCCTTTTCGACCGTGGTTATACCGGGCATGAGCATCTCGATAAATTCGGCCTCATCAATATGAATGGCAGGGTGTTCGACCCCGTGCTTGCACGGTTTCTTTCACCCGACCCGGTCCTCCAGGATTTGGGGAATTCCCAAAGCCATAACCGGTACAGCTACTGCCTGAACAATCCGCTTAAATTTACTGATCCGAGCGGGTTTAAACCCCAATTCGATCCATATGACCCGCCACCCTGGAATACTTGGAACCCGGGAGGTGGCCCGGGAGGGTCAAACGACAGATGGCGTCCTGCCAATGATGCTATATTCTTCTGTAGTTCAGCTTCGGCTTTTATCAATACATATGGAGCTAAAACATATAATCAACTATATTTCAATAATGTTACATTGCCTTCCATATTATCAAATAGTGAAATTAACAAAAAAGACCCGGAACAAGGTAAAGCGGCTGAATATATAGATGCTGGATTTATAGTAACTCCCATAGATGCCTTTGGAAGAAAAATTTATGTTGCGTCATTGGGTGCACCTGGAAACATAAGTACTTTACCAAATGGGGGAATAATATTTGATAACAAGACATCCTCTGAAGTTTGGGGGTTAACGATTATAATTAACAACGGACAAGGGGATGGTCATTCGTTTATGGATAATGCCAATTTTGCTTTTAATGCCGGCGACCTTTATTATAGTGCAAAAGGTGAGGCTTTACATAATGAATTATATTGGGTTCAGAAAAACGGAAAAATTAGAAGTACTGCCTCTATCGGTAATAATTATCTATTAAAAAGAAGTTACAACCTAACTGGGCAATTAGCAGAAGGAGCCAAAATAGCTTCTAGAAGTTTTGCGTATGCTGGAGCAGCAGTATCTGGTATAAACATGGTTTCTGATTTTAGATTCGCCAATACTTTTGATTTTGCTATGGGTATGACAACATTTATTCCAGGTGTTGGCTGGGCTGTATCAGGTGTCTACTTTATCTCTAACGTTGCTGTTGAATCATATACAGGTAAGACCATTGGAGAACATTTAGAATTACAATTAAATAAAATTGGTCAGTAAGTAATATGAAAGTATTTGATTATATATTTTATCGGGTAGCAGATTTTTACATTAAAATGTTCAATGCTAAGAATGGAGAAGCATTAGGAGCACTTCTTGTAACATTAATGCAAGGATTTCACATTGTATCTATTTTATTAATAATTGCTTTTTTTTCAAATGATGTAAATGCAATCTTTGAAGCCAATGAGGGTAAGAATTTTATGCATTCATACGCATCATTATTAGCAATAGCATTATTAGCATTTAATTTTTATAGATACTTTAGTGTAACAAACTATGACATTGTTAGAAAAAAATGGGGATTTGAAGACATAATGTCAAGAAACCGAAAAGGTCTTTACATTGTTGTATACATGGTTCTAAACATGTTTATAACAATAGGATTATCCATTTATAGAAAATACTATTTCTAAAACACAAAAGCCGGAGCTATCCGGCTTTTGTGTTTATAATACCAAATACGTTTGTCTTGCTTTAAAATCTCTGATATAAGCACTAACCACTTTAAGGATAGTGCTTTTTTCATTATCTGGAAGCCCCTCAATTTCTTTGAATTGTCTTATCAGGTCAGCATCTTTAAGGGTAGTTTGCGCCTTTTCAGTAGTATTGCCGTTAATTAGGAAATCAACAGAAGTGCCAAGAACATCAGCAATTTTATTAAGAATATCTGCCGGAGGTTGTACTCCTTTAACCTCGTAGCGGCTCATTTGCGCTTTATAAATATTAATCTTATCGGCAAGCTCGTTTTGAGAGATTATTTTGTTTCCTGAGTTTCTGTATCCTTTTTCCAAGCTCGTTCATTCATTTTGTCTGTCATTTTAGATTTTGATATGGTGCAAATGCATCAAAAAAGTAACCATATTTTAACTTATAATTATAAATAATTCGTAATTTTGAAATGTTTATGATGTATCATCACATCAATACTATACTGAAAACCAGAATTAAAAATTGTTCATGATAAATGCTGTAATTGCCGAAGATGAATTGATCCAAATCGTATATCTGAAAAATTTACTCCGTGATTTTTGTCCCAAGGTAAAGGTAATAGATACCATTCATTCCGGGTTAGAATTCGTTCAGAAACTTTCTGAACGATCTTTTGAACTTCTGTTTCTCGATATTAAATTAGGTGACAGCAATGCTTTTGATTTGCTAGAACAGCTTCCAAAAATTGATTTTCAGATTATCATAATTTCTGCATCAGATCAATATGCTTTGCGGGCGTTTAAAGTAAATGCTGTCGATTACCTTTCAAAACCTTTCTATGAGGACGAGTTACAGGTGTCGGTAAACAAAGCAATTGAACGAATTAAAAGCAGAGACATACTTTCATGCAAGTCGATGGCAGGGATCTCATCTAATAATCAAAGCCTTTGTATTTCAGAGGCGGGTTCTTATACCTTTATCCCTTGTCAAAATATTTTATATTGTAAATCTGATGGTAATTACACTCATCTTTTCTTTACAAATGAAAAGGGAGGAACCGAAACTATTCTTGCCACAAAAAATCTCATGCATTTTGAACAGAAACTGCTCTTCAGTAATTTTATCCGGATTCATCAATCTATCTTGGTCAATAGATCAAAAATTCGAAAAATACAAAAGGGAAGTAGAGAGTTAATTCTTTCGGACGGAACAATCCATGAGATAGCACGCGATCGAAAAAACTCTGTTTTGTCCCTCCTGATGCAATAGTTATGATCTGATTTTTCTAAAATCCTCTCTTTTCAAAACGGAATCCAATTATATTTTATAAAATAAAAAATATTTCAGTCTTTCTTATGATTTGCCTATAGGCCTGTTTATCTCATAACAGCAATTCAACTACTTTATGAGTTGAAACGGTTGCGAACGCAAAGAATACGGCAACGGAGACTAATATACAGAACCAAACTTTGAATTTTCAAGAATTTTGGAGTGGATTTAGAAAAGCCATTTTAGATTTTGATTACATTAAGTTAATTGAATTAAGTCAATTCCCAATAACAATTCATGGAGATCAAGATAAAGATCCTCAATTAAAAATAACCAAAGCGGATTTTAATAATTTTTATCCATTAAGAAAGAAATAATATGTATAAAACAAATATTGAAGGAGAAAAAAGGCACCAAATGGGGGAATAATATTTGATAACAAGACATCCTCTGAAGTTTGGGGGTTAACGATTATAATTGCTTTAGGACAAGGGGGCGGTTGGTTAGAAACAGCAAATAATTATTCTGGAATTGCAACTACATTAATTACGGGAGGAACAGAAACTACCAATGCGATAGTTAGAGGTCAATTTAAATCTGCTACATCTTGGACGGGATGGACTAATCTGAGAAATTCTCAACAAGCATGGAGAACGGCAAGTGTTCTTGGTAAAACTGGAGCGATGACTCTTAAAATTACTGGTGCAACTGGTGGTGTTTTAGGTGGCCTGTCTGCAAGTTACTCAACATATAAAGTTGTTAATCAGGCTTACAATTGAGGGTTGCAAAGTGTAAATGGTTGGGATGCTGCCGATGCTACTGTTGGATGGGCGGGTACAGCAAGTGCCGCTGCACTGATATTAGGTACTTCCAATCCTATTGGTTGGGCTGTAATTGGTATTGGTGCCGCAGGTTATGGAGCATTTAGAGCAGGTCAATATATTTATGAAAACTATTAATTTATAAAAACAATGTTGCTTAATAAATTGTATTATTCAGTTTGGACTGATGGCATCAAGCGGATGCAAGAACGATTTCCTGAGTCGAATCTTTATTGGAAATTTATGTTGATGCTATTTATGGTAGTTTCATTTGGGGGCTTTTCTATGTTTCTATATGGATTTATTGGTCGCATATTAGGTCTTCCATGGCCTCACTTAAATCTTTTTCAAAATGGGTTCTTAGAGAATACTTTAAGTGCATTAGTTTTTTTTATGCTACCTTGGTTTGTGATACATTATTATCTTGTCCTTTGGAAGAATAAATATCAAATATTTATGTCAAAATACAAGTACCGTAATGGTAAGTTATTTTTCAATTTCTTCTTATGTATAATATTTACACCATTATTCATATTTATAATTGGAGTTATTATAGCTAAGATGTTAGCAAATTGATTTGGTAGTATAATCATATTGGAAACACAGGGAGAACCATTGGAAACACAGGGAGAACCATTGGAAACACAGGGAGAACCATTGGAGAAGATGGGAGAAAGATGGGAGGACCATTGGAGGAGATGGGAGAACGGTTAGAGGATCATTGGTCTTTAATTGGTCTTTAATTGGTCTTTAATTGGAGGATCATTGGAGGGCACAGGTCGAAAATGTTGATAAACCATTTCAATTTGTTGAAAAATTTCATGGTTAATGAATATTACCCTAACGGTATTTTCCGGATCTACAATAAAGCGAGCCCTGCCGGCAGGTGGCCAACTTTATCAGGAACGAAGCCTCAGACAAGATCTATACAAGGCTTAGAGGAGGTGCATGATTGGCCTTGGAAGGTAAAGGTTCATTTTTTTTGTAAAAAGTTACGCAACTGTAAAAATAAAAAATATTTCATTATGTTTGTGTTGTGTTGATAAATTTTAATGTTGTTCATTTACTCCAAAAAAGAAAAGAGAGCTCCCGCTTATACTTGAAGCAATGCAAAAATTTAATCAGCAAAAATATACTTTGCTCGGAAATAAAAATACTATTTTTGAGGGAGCTACTTATTCGTAATATACGCCCGGTAATTTACCGTGAAATTCTATGTTTATAATGAGAAGACTTGTACTTTGTTTGTCGCTTATATCCCTGTTTTTTAATTTAGCTGGTTTCGCTTCCCGGGTTGATATTGATCAGGCGAGGATTGCCGGCCGAAAGTTTTTAAGCCGGAATTACAGCATGTATAAGATGGCGGATTTTGCAAAAACAACTGTTGTCTCTGAATTCACGGTAGGTGATGCGAATTCCCCATTTTATTATATTTTTAATTTTTCCGGAAACGAATTTGTCATTGTTTCTGCCGATGATGCCGTGTATCCTGTTCTGGCTTATTCCTATGAAACTTCGTATTCGCCTGACCACCTCTCTCCCGAATTCAGTTTCTGGATGAATCATTATGCGAATGAAATCAAACATGTGAGATCATCCGGGCTTCAACCCGATTCCCGGATATCGGAAGCCTGGTCGGGTTTGTTGATTAAGAAAACCCCGGGATCAGGGACGGATTACTTACCTCTCGAAGTTCAGCCTCTCATCAGTGATACCTGGCACCAGTATTTCCCGTATAATGCCATGTGCCCGGCCGATTCTGCCGGTCCTTACGGACATGTTCCTGTGGGTTGCGTTGCCACAGCCATGAGCATGATCATGCATTACTGGAGATATCCCGATATGGGACAGGGTTATCATTGCGATAATGCCGCCGCTGTTTACGGTCCGCAATGCGCTGACTTCGGTGCAACAAAGTATGACTGGAACAGTATGAACCGAAGCCAGCTTGACGAATCCGATGCCATGGCGCTCCTGAGTTATCATACTGGGATATCCATTGACATGAGTTATGGAACGAATACCTCCAGTGCTTCTTTTTGTAATGTTTCCCAGGCCTTGGTCACCTATTTCGGATATTCCCCATCGGTACTGTATCTGAACCGTTATGACTACACTGCTTCCGAATGGATTGCCCTGCTTAAAGACGATCTGGATGCTTCAAGGCCTATACAATACGGTGGACAAGGCCCGTATGGCGGTCACGGCTGGATATGCGACGGCTATCAGGGTACCGATTTTTTTCATATGAACTGGGGATGGAACGGCTCTTACAACGGATACTTTTACCTGAATAACCTGAACCCCGGAACCACTACCTATAACGATGATCAGATAGCTATACTCAATATACAGCCCAGTCCTGCCCATTATCCGGCATACTGTCCCGGCGCCGATACGGTTTCAAATTCAACCAGCGGCAGCATTGAGGATGGTAGCGGTCCATTTGCCAATTATCTCCCGGGTTCAAACTGTAGCTGGCTTATCAATGCCGATGACAGCGTGAAGAACGTCACCCTGAACTTTGTAAGGTTTGCCACCAATGTATCGGACCTGGTGAAAATCTACGATGGCTCAACTACTTTATCCCCTTTGCTGGCAACGTATTCAGGACACTCCCTGCCCGCCGATATTACTTCGTCCGGGTCCGCTATGCTGGTCACCTTCAATTCAGGAAGCGGTGCAGGCGACCAGGGCTTCCTGGCCGAATACAACTCGACACTCTATGATTTCTGCACGGAAACAACATTCCTGACCGCAGCTTCCGGCAATTTCACCGACGGCAGTTCCAGGTTCAAATACCGCAACTCAGGCAACTGCAAATGGGAGATCATCCCTCCAAATGCAAACAGCGTGACACTGAACTTCAGCAAATTCAATACTGAACCCGATAAGGATTCGGTGATCATTTATGATAATGTGAGCGGAGATCTGCTGGGTGTTTATTCAGGCAATTATACGACCATGCCTGCACCTGTCACTGCATCTTCCGGGCGAATGCTCGTCATGTTCAACACCAACAACGCGATACGGGGAGATGGCTGGGATGCCTCCTATTACGCCACTGTTGGCATACAGGAAAATGACATCCGCAAGCAGATAAACATATTTCCCATTCCTGCCACAGATGTGTTGCATGTTGAGATCCGTGGTAGTGGATTAAAACAGCAAGGAGAGATCAAGCTCCTCGATCTCAGGTCAAATGTGCTTCTGAGCCGTTCATTTAAGAATTTTACTACAGATGAGAAGGGTAGCAGCCCGGCCGGCGTGGTCAATGCGAATATAGATGTAAGCGGATTTGCGCCCGGAATGTATTTTCTCAGAGTGAGTACAAGCGAAGACACTTGGGTGAAGAGAATTATTATCATCAGGAAATAGCCATGTCTTCATCCGGCATCGCCGGCAGGGAGAGCCTCTCACACTACTTTATTTGTGTTCATGAACTCGCTTCGCTCGGTTCCAATCGTGCCAGATACAATATCTCAACCGGTTACGGAACCAGCCGTCAAGGCCTTTGAGTTTGCAGTGATTACCAGCCATACGGAAATAATTCACCCATCCCCGCTGCACCTCTTTCAGCTTTCGGATTCGTTCATCGAATGAATATGGAGCCGTTTCCCGGGTAATCGCTTTCAGGTCCGTTTTGAACCGTTTCCAACTCTTTTCCGATGCCACCAGTTGGTATTGCCCATGTTCGTCTTTTCGATACGTAAGAACAATCCGGAACCCACTTGCGGCTTGCAAACACTTTCAGGTCTTACCCCGACATATAAGGGGTTTTCACCCGCTGGAAAGTCACACACTTGTTTTTGGCCCTTGAAAAAACATTTGTATTTTTAATCTTTTTCAACAGTTTACAACAAGTGTGCGCTGCATGATGCTCATGCAGGGCACACACACACTAAAAAAGGCGGGCTGAAAAACAACCCGCCTTTTTTAGAATAATCTAAAACTTTTACTGTAGCGTAAACTTGATTGGAAGGTTAAACTGAACCCTTACAGGGACTCCCCGTTGTTTCCCGGGGATCCATTTGGGCATTGATTTAACGACGCGGATAGCCTCATCATCGCAACCGCCTCCAATTCCGCGAAGGACCCTTACATCGGAGATAGACCCGTCAACCTCCACAACGAAGGTCACGAAAACCTTTCCCTGGATACCCAATTCCTTGGCTTCCTGAGGATATTTGATATTCGACTGCAAAAATGAGATACGCGCTTCTTCCCCGCCGGGATAACCGGGTTGTTCTTCAACAACTGTAAAAATCTCTGCCTGTACAGGGGTTTCGATAACTTTGGGGGCTTCCTCCTTTATTTCAACTTCAACCTCTTCGGTGGGCACATCGGTATTAACCTTAGCAGAGAGGTCATCCTGGGTGGCAAGGCCTGTTTCGATGGTTGTGTCTTCGACAACGACCGGCGCCGTGAATTTTACTTTTTCCACCAGGGCTTCAGGAGGAGGTGGCGGGGGTGGCGGGGGTGGGGCTTCTTCCTGCTTCAGGTTATCCATGGTCACGCCTACTACCTTTTCACGCTCCCTGATTAATTTGCTTTTAGTCCGATAAGCATCTATCAAAGGATAGCCAACCACGCAACTCAAAATCAGGAGTCCGATAAGCAAGGATATGGTTACATATCTCCTGTATTTTTTACGAAGCATGTAGGACCCATACTCCTTGTTCCTGCTCTTGAAAACAATTTCATCCAGCGGCTCAACATGCTGTTTTTCAATTGCCATACAAATAGGTTTTTAAAGTGTTAAAAAACATCATCTTGAATTATTTAGGAGCATTCTTTAACATTTCAATCTCCACGGGAGAAAGATCCACAATGGCATAACTTGCAATGTTGCAGATGGCCATTTCGTCGATGATATTAACGATGTCCTTGTACTTTGTTTTATCGTCAGCCTTGATCAATACAATCGGTCCCTTACGGTCCTCTTTTTTAAAACTCTTGATTGCATTATCGGCTGTTGTATCCGCTACCACTATTTTTCCGGTCAATCGTTTTTCACGGTATTCTGCAATCTTAGTAAAGAGATCTTTATTTCTCAGTAACAATACTTTGCGAATACCGTCTTTGCTGAAATCAGATTTAACCAGTTGGGGTAATGGCGGTTTTTTAGGATCGGCAAGACCTTGATAAAAATAGACCTTATCGCCATCTGTAAGGAGAATATTCAGCGTCCGTTCAGCGGAGATTCTCGGGGCATTCTTAGGTTCATTTGTTTGATCTTTTTCAGGCATGGTGATTACCATGACCTTGGCCTTGCTAAAAGCTGTGGTAAGCATGAAGAAGGTGATAAGCAAACACATCAGGTCGACCATGGGGGTCATATCGATGCGGGTGCTTTGTTTCTTTACTTTACGCTTTCCACCCTTTTTCCCTTTTTCCTCTTGAATAATTTCACCCATATTGGTTTATGTTTTTGGGATTAATAGCAGGTTACCTTACTTTGGTAAATCTTTCAACAAAACTTCTTCTTTTGCCAGATTGGTAACGAGATTAAACTTATTTACCTTGTTTTCCTGGAGCAGGTCCATGACTTTTTTCACGTCAGTATAATTGGTTTCTCCATCCCCTTTGATAGCGACTTCAGCAGAGGTATTCGTCAGACGGGCCAGACGGACCCACCACGCTAACTGGTTATCGGTCGAATCCATCGGGATACCCACCATGTGTTTTTCGCGTAATTTCGAATCACTCTCGCTAAGCCAGGCCCTGATATCCTTAACCGGCATACCAAATGCAGCCATAGTCCCGAATTTGTCCAGTTCCTGGGGGGTAAAGGTTATTTTATACTGTTCGCCAATTTTTTCAAGCAATTTCTTCCTGAAGTGGGTAGTGGTATCTTTACCATTGTCAATGTTAAAGAAAACTTTCCCGTCTTTAGCGACAAAAATTGTCATGAGGTCATTATCCGGGATGGTCTTTTCCGAAACCGATGAAGGGGTTGTAATCGGAGTGGCTTCCTGGGGACGAAATGTAGCGGTCAACATGAAAAAAGTAAGCAGCAAGGAAAATAAATCCACCATAGGCGTCATGTCTATGTGCGGAGATCTTGCGGGAGATTTAATTTTTGGCATAGGGTTCTACTTTTTTTAATTACTTGGCGCCAGCTGCAAATGACTGAACAAGGCTGAATCCGGCTTCGTCAATTTTGAAAGTAAAGTTATCAATCTGGGTGGAAAAGAAATTGTAAGCCACGATGGCCATCAGGGATCCGAAGATACCGAATGCAGTATTGACAAGGGCCTCGGAAATACCGGTTGCAAGGGCAAGCGCATCAGGCGAACCAGCAGTTGCAAGAGCGGCAAAGGCCTTGATCATACCAAGTACCGTTCCCATAAGACCGGTCAGTACGGAGATTGAAGCGATGGTGGAAAGGATAACCAGGTTTCGCGAAAGCATCGGGAGCTCAAGGGCCGAAGCTTCTTCAAATTCTTTCTGGAGTGAAAGGATCTTTTGATCTTTCACCAGATTGACATCATTCTGTAATGTGCGATAACGGAGAAGGCCGGCTTTCATTACATTGGCCAATGAACCGCGTTGTTTGTCGCAGGCAGCAACAGCGTCTTCAATTTTATTTCCATCGAGGAAATTCTGCAAACTTTTTACAAACACATTGATTCTGCCTTTTCCCTTGGCGCGTACCAGCGTAATACCCCTTTCAATAGAAAAGATAATAACCAGCAGGTTGAGCCCAATAAGGAACGGAACAATCACACCTCCTTTATAGATAGTCCCTAATAAACTACCATTAAGTGGCATCCCTTTATTGTTGCCACCTTCAAAGTTCACCGGGTTTCCGAAGATAAACTTAAAAACCAGGAAACCTACTATGAAAGCCAAAACAATCGCTAACACAGTGAATGTTGACTGTAAAGCGGCACCCAAAGATCCGCCTTTGCTATTTTTCTTGCTCATCGTAAAAAGTTTTAGATTAAAAAATGTTTGAATTATTGAATTTCTTAATAATAGGCCTGCAAAGGTAAAAAAAATATAAAAAGAAATAAAAATTGTTATTTGATCTTGTCTTTCAAAACATCTATGATTTGCTTGGATTTCTCAGCTTTATCATCAGTGGGATCAATGGCATTGATCCGTGTCCCGTATTCCACCGCCTTGATGGCAAATTCTTTGTTCTTTGTCTGATTGTATTGCAAAAAATTATAAAAGGCCAGAAAGTACATCGATTCTATTCTCTCTTTTACATATTTGGCGGTATCAGCCTGGGTCTTTTCCAATATGGTTTCATAGATTGGCTTTGCCAAGCCGGCCTGACTTTCGGGATCAAGGTTTGATTTGGCCCTGGCGCGCCATACCCATCCCTGCACATATTCGGGCTGCATGTTGTTGAAAATGGCCAGGTTGGTATCCGCTTTCACATAATCCTGAATACTGTAATAAACTTTGCCAAGGTTATAATAATCCATACCCGTCGCCTTGTTTAAAATGATTTTCTTCTCATATAACTCCCTGGCCTTGTCGTATTTCTTAATCTTGGTCCAGCATAAGGCGGCTTCAGAAATAAGCTCTGCTTTGGTCGTATCCATGCCATAGGCCTTTAAAAGTTGTTCCGGCGCAAGGGAATCCATTTTCAGTTTTGCCAAAGTCCTGCCATAATAAATGTAATCGAGAGGACGTATCTTTGAGGTATTGGCATGGGCGATAAATTTCCGGATGGAAGCAAGCGCTTTGTCATATTGCTGGGTTTCAAAATAAGAATAAGCCAGGGCCCGGTTAACATCATTGTCATTCGTATCCACCTTTAAAATTTCTTTCAATTGGACAATGGCTTCGGGATAATCGTTAAGATCGATCAGGGTATTCACAAATTGTTTGCGGGCTGAAACATTGCGCGAAAGCTCCAGAAATTTATAAAAATTAACTTTGGCTTCTTCCTGTCTGCCGGCACGCGAGAGTAACGATCCCAACTCACGGTAAGCCGGTGCAAAGGTGGAATCCATTTTTACAACCTCCGCGTAATAATTCAGCGCGTTGGTATATTGCCTGGCGCGTAGCCATAACAGGCCAACCCGTAATTTGGCTTCCGGGGATGTAGGGTCCAGCGCCTGGGCCATGTTATAATTCGAAATAGCTTTTGACCCGTCGTTCAACAGATAAAAATAAACATCCCCTTTGACGATGTAAAGTTCAGGATTTTTACTGTCGAGCTTTTCAGCATTGCGCAAGATGGAAAAAACATTGGCGGTGTCAGCGACATTTGCCGTCACATAAGCCTCAGCCATCTGAATGAGGACCAATCCCTGGCGGGAGGGTTCCATTTTAATGGTTTTATTAGCCTTTGAGGGCATTAAAGACAGGGCCTTGGAAAAATACTCCTGGGCTGCCGGGATTTGTTTTTTTATAAGGGATAATCCACCCATACCAATATAGTTCAGGGGATTTGCAGGATCCTGTTTAATACCGGATTCGTAAATAGCTTTTGCCGAATCCGCTTTCTCTTCAAATGAAAGATTGAGCGTGTCAGAATAATATTTATCCAATAAACTCCGCCCGTAATAATAATATAGATCACCATCGCTGGGTGTTTTCTGTATCAGGGTTTTAAACATGGAACTGGCGGCGGCGAATTGTTCACTCTTAGTCAGTTTAATGGCAGTTTTCAAATCCTGTGCGGAAGTCTGTACCAAAAAAGTGAAAAAGATAAGGGAGGCAAGGACTCCGGGAACTGGTTTAGCAAATCTGGACATAAAAAGTTCTCCTCTGTTTAATGTTTTATTTCAACTATCCGAACAGGCATCGCTGCCGGGACCAATCCTGAATGTAATAGAATAAGCTGGCCTTTCTCCCCGGCAACAAACGCTGAAAAACCAAACGCCAGACCGGAATATGGCTGACGGTTAATGCAATATATTTCACGGGTAAAAGGATAAGACCCTTCGGCAATATAACCCTGATAAGGCCGGTAAAAATAAGTATCCTGGTTGTTGTCACCCTCCAGGGCAATGCCTATGACTTTAATTCGTTTTAAGAAATTGTTCGACACGGTATCTTGTTTATCGCTGATCCAGTTGACACTTACAATCCCTATGCCATTTTTGTTATTTTCAACATATTTAATAACCTCCTCGTTGTTTTGTACGGCAGAACAAGTCGGGGGGAATGAATCCAGGGCGAATTTTTCTTTGAAATACCGGGGATTGGACGATTTAAGATGATCAAAAACAACCCGCAGGGGCCCTAATTTTGACTTTGGATTGATCTGTTTCCAGGATGTTATCTTTCCAAGGAAAATATCTTTTACGGTTTGATATAACAGGTTCGTATCCGGATTTTCATTATTCACTACCAGGGCTATGGCATCGTGTGCAATCAAAGTAGTTTTTGGGACATACTGAATAGACCTTAAATATTCAACTTGTTTCTCATTCAGCTTTGTATTTACGATGATCAAAGGAACAGAGTCGTTCATAAAATCATTGATAACATCGGCTTCCGTTTTATACTGGGCATCAATATGGGCGTTTTTATAGATCGCTTCGAAAGTATAAACCTCTGCATCGATCAGAAGACGGTATGATTCATCAACCCCTACTTTGATCCGGCCCGAAGTTGGAGTATCCGTGTTTTTTTGTCCGGAATCACCACAGGAGTTCATTATTAGCAGGAAAAAAACACTTGCCGGTAAAAAAAACCTGTACAGGTCCATGGTTCTATTTTTCATTGCTTAATGACTAAAAATCAATGGATTCTTATGTAAAACACAAAGTTATTAAAATTATTATTCTCCTTGCTGTTTTAAAAAGGTAAATGTACATCAAAACGGAAAATTGTCAAGGGAAATTTGACTATTCCCCGTCATTTTCCCTGCTTTTAGTCCAGATCCGGGCCAGGCGGTAACATCCATACAGGAACAGAAAGACCGAAAAAATTATTTTTATCCCTTTTGGAAGATATTGAAATCTTGGGCTTACAAGAATAAATATTCCAAGAAAAAAATAAAGGAGAATGACGAAAACAGAGAAATATTTGCCCAGTTTTTGCATTTTTTTAATGCTGAATCTGACAGTAAGGGATATCCCATTGATCGGGCCACTGATTCCAATACGCCACATTGACTACGTTCCCGTCTTTCCGGAAAAACTTTTTCTGAAATAACTTTATTACCGGGTTCATCAGAAGATCAGTAACCCCCAGAATGAAGGCGCCAGTCCCGGAGCCATCTTTGGCTTTTTCCTCTTCTGTTTTCACTTCATACCCGTTATAGGCCAGCAGGTCTTTCAGGAACGCTGCACGCTCACCGGAAATCCCGGACCCGACAACAGTACACCGCACTCCTTCTATTTCTGTAACTACATGTTTCCCTTTGAGCATTGCCATAATTATCCTTCCTCCATTAATACAATCCGAAACTCAGGTTATAAATCAACTCATAAACCGAACTGGTAAACCCGATCACCACGATACCGGCCACACAAAGGATCAGCCCCAACCGCGTATAATTATCGCTTTTAAAATAGGCAATGGGTTGGTCGCTGTTGTTAAGGAACATCGCTTTGATCACCAGCAGGTAGTAATATAAGGAAATAATGGTATTGATCAGGGCGATCAGCACCAGGATATAATATCCTTGCTTGGCCCCGGCGGTAAACAGGAAGAATTTCCCAAAAAATCCTGCCAGGGGAGGAATTCCGGCTAATGAAAAGAGGGCCAACATCATCACGAGGCTGAGTTTGGGATTGGTCCGATATAACCCGTCATAGTCATTGATGGTTTCTTTTCCGGTGCGGTTCGAAATGATGCCGACAACACCAAAAGCGCCCAGGTTGGAAAAAATATAAACCAGCACAAAGTAGATCACGGTGGTCATGCCTACCTGACTTTGACTAATGATACCCAATAAGATGAACCCTGCCTGGGCAATGGATGAGAATGCAAGAAACCGTTTCAGGTTTTGCTGACGCATCGCAAAGAGATTTCCTACCGTAATGGTTAAAATGATGATCACGTAAAGGACTTCACTCCATAATACGGCAATTTTTGTAAATACCGTGTAAAGAATGATGGTAAAAATGAAAACGGCTGCTCCCTTGGAAATCACCGAGAGATACGATGCAACATTTACAGGGGACCCTTCATACACGTCGGCAGTCCACAGGTGGAACGGGACCAGTGAAATTTTAAAGGCCATTCCGGCGAAAAAGAAGATAAAAGCAAGTACCTGTAGCGGGGCTCCGGTGATCAGGGGCGCCACATCGGCAAAGTACATTGTTCCGGTAGTCCCGTATATCATGGAAAGTCCGTATAATAAAATACCCGACGACAAAGCTGAAATAAAGATCAGTTTTACCCCGGCTTCTGCCGATTTCTCTTTAAACCTTTCATAAGCGGCCAATGCAGCGATCGGAATAGTAGCCAGCTCAAGACCAAGATAAAACATCAGAAAATTGCCCGATGAGATCATATAGTTCATCCCGATGAGCGTCGAAAGCATCAGCAGATAAAATTCACTGATCTTCTCCTTGTTCTGATCCTGTTTCAGCCAGTCAACCGACTGGATAAAAATAATCAGGACGCCTACATTCAGAATATTTTTCAGTAACATGGAGAGCTGTGTGGACTGATACATGCCGCCAAACAAAATTCCCGGTGTGCCGGGGAAAAAACCTATAACCGTTACCGCTGCCATCAGCAGAATGGCCGGAAGAATGATCTTCCGCTTCCGGGTATTGGGCAGAAAAATTTCGACAACCAATAGGATTACCGTGATAACTATCAGCAGTAATTCATGTCTCATGATCAGCATCGTTCAGAAATTTTATTATATCAATAATTCCTATATCGTAAACCTAAATTATACATCGTTAAGGCATCATGGGCGCCGCCGCCAACAGCTTTTGCACGATCGGGCCCAGGCCCCCGGTAATCATATCCGAAAGCCACAGTGGGGCCACCCCGATGATGGTAATGCCCAGGATTAATGATACCACACTGATCTTATCATACCATTTGGCGTCAGTGAGTTGTTCATATTCATCATTACGGATCTTCCCTAACAGTAAAATACCCACGACGCGTAAGATATAAACAGCTGTTACCACAATGGAAGACGCGGCAATGATCGTGACCACCCGGTGGAAAATATCGGCATTTTGAAACGCGCCCACAAAAATGGTCATTTCAGCAACAAACCCACTGAACCCGGGAAGCCCTAAGGAAGCAAGACCGGCGATAACATAAGCCACCGAAAGGAACGGCATGACTTTCATCAACCCTCCCATTTCATTGATATAGCGCGTATGGGTCCTTCCATATATCATCCCGATGAGGGCAAAGAAGAGGGCCGTCATGATACCATGGGAGATCATCTGCATGATAGCGCCGTTCATCGCGGTCTGGTTGAACATCAAAATGGCGAATAGCACCAGGCCACAATGACTGACCGAAGAATAAGCGTTGATGTATTTAAGATCTTTTTGCCAGAGGGCGCCAAAAGCGCCATAAATGACCCCGATCGTGGCCAGGATCAGGAAAATCCAACCTACCTGATGAGCGGCCTGCGGGAGAAGGAACACGGCAACCCGGTAACAACCATATCCGCCCAATTTCATCAGAACGCCGGCATGGAGCATGGAAACCGCGGTTGGCGCCGAGGCATGACCGTCGGGTGACCATGTGTGGAACGGGAACATCGCTCCCAACACCCCAAATCCCACAAAGAGTAATGGGAAAAGAAAACGCTGCATATCCATCGGGAGGGTCTCTTTCGATATTTTTATGATATCCCACGTCAAGGGTCCGCCATTGGGGGCGGAGTTGAGGTAAATGCCGATCAGCCCAAGCATGATCAGTGCAGAACCTCCCATCAACATCAGCGTGAGCTTCATCGCTGAATAATGCCGCGGGCCACTTCCCCAAATTCCGATCAGCAGGTACATCGGGATCACGGCCAGTTCATAAAACAGGAACATGGTGAACAAATCGAGGCTGATGAAGAAACCAAACACCCCGCTGGACAGAAGGATAAGAAATGTGAAAAATTCACGGTGCAGGTCCTTTATTTCCCAGCTTGCAAAAATCCCCGCAAACACCACCAGGGAAGTGAGCCCGATCATGGCAACCGAAACGCCGTCAACGCCAACATGAAAATGAATATTGAGCGTTTCATACCACAAATTATCCTGAACAAAAAGAACCTCAGCTATATTCCCGGCCCGTCGTTCGGCTAAGAAAAGAAGGATCAGTGCGATGGCGTTAATAAATTGCAGCCCCATACCGGCAACAGAAACCCATTTTACCTGCATGTCGGTCTTACAGAACAGGATACCAACAATAGTCAGTAACGGTATGATGATAAATAGTGTCAGAATACTCATTGTTCTATAGTATTAGCTGGTCCATAAATAAACGAATAACAAAACGAGGAGTAAAGCGCCCGAAATAAAAACAAGGGCATATTGCTGAAGTTGTCCGGATTGGAGTTTCTTGATACGGTCCGAGGTTTCGTTGGTGATGTAAGCTAACCCGTTCATCGCCCCATCCACAATGTGACGGTCAAACCAGGCAACAGGGCGTGAAATATAGTTAAAGATGATTTTTTTGGTGATGAAAAGATAAAGTTCATCAATATAGAATTTGTGAAAAGCTGCTTGTGAAAAGCTGCCCAGGGCTTTAAAAACCTTATCCGGAATATCCGTTTCTTTCAGATAGAAAAATGCTGCCACAACGATTCCTGTTAACCCCACCAGGACCGCCGGAATAGCAATTCCCATATCTAAATGTGATACAAACGGGAGGCGATCGGAGGTAACGAAATTCGAGAAGGGGATTAACCCGGCCAACAAGGCGCCTAAGGCTAAAATCATCAGCGGGATGGTCATCGTTTTCGGCGCTTCATGAGGGGTCTGATGATACTCCTGTTTCTTTCCCCAGAAGATGGAAAAATAGAGACGGAACATATAAAATGCCGTTAAACCCGACACGATCATTTCGACCCAATATAATAAAAGGCTCCTTTCAGAACCGGCCGCAAGAATCTCATCCTTGCTGAAAAACCCTGCTAAGGGCGGAACTCCGGCAATGGCAAGACAAGCGATCAGAAATGTAGCATGGGTAATGGGGAGATTCTTGTGCAACCCACCCATATCGTTCATATAATTGCTGTGAACGGCATGGATGATGGCCCCGGCGCCAAGGAAAAGCAGGGCTTTAAAAAAGGCATGGGTAAAAAGATGGAACATGGATGCCATGTACCCTAGCCCTTCATGGCCCCCGTAACCGGAAACACCCAGGCCAAACATCATTAACCCGATCTGCGAAATGGTTGAATAAGCCAGTACCCGTTTGATATCGTATTGGGTACAAGCGATAATGGCCGCAAAAATGGAGCTGAAAGCTCCCACCCACATGACAATATCGAGCGCGACCGGAGCTGAGAAAACATAGATCGGAAAAAGGCGGGCAACCAGGTAAACACCTGCAACGACCATTGTGGCTGCATGAATCAAGGCAGAAACCGGGGTCGGTCCTTCCATGGCATCAGGCAACCAGATGTGTAACGGGAACATGGCAGATTTTCCCGCGCCACCCATAAAAACAAAGATCATTGACCAGGTCATGGTGGAAAGACCGAGAAACCACACCCCCTGTCCTGAAGTCAGGGCGGGACTATCAGGCCCCGTCAGGGTAATGAAATCAAAGGTGCCCGTAACATAAGAGAGCATCAGGATACCGATGAGAAATCCCAGGTCAGCAAACCGGGTCACAATAAAGGCCTTCTTCGAAGCCGCAACAGCAGAATCTTTGGTGTAGTAAAAACCAATAAGCAGATATGAAGAGACCCCAACAAGCTCCCAGAAAACATACATCTGGAAAATATTGGTAGCCACTACCAGCCCCAGCATCGAAAAACTGAAAAGCGACAACAACGCAAAAAACCGGCTAAACCCTTTTTCGCCATGCATGTACCCAATAGAGTACAGATGTACCATTAAAGAAACCGTGGTGATCACAATGAGCATCATGACCGATATGGGATCAAGTAAAACGCCCATATCGATATGAAGCTTGTCGGTCAGGTTCAGCCAGCGCATGTTGAAGGCCATGAATTTCAGGAAGGATCCGTCGGCAGCTTTCTCAAGAACAAAGAAATATTTGTATGCAGTAACCAACGACAAGAGCCAGATGATAAACAGGCCCGACGTACCGACAATGCCTGAAACAATCGGTTTGAACCGGTTCCCTAACAAGCCAATCACTATAAACAGAAATATTGGAAGAAGCAGGATCCAGGCAGTATAACTAAAATCGATCATAAGTCAACGATTTACGATTTTTACTTACGTTTTTCTTCATTGTCAATTGACAATTTTTAATATTTCATTTTATTCATCTTATCCACATCAATATCCACCAGACGGCGATATATATTGATGATGATGGCAATGGCTATCGATGTCTCTGCCGCGGCAACAGCTATAATAAATACCGTGAAAAACATTCCTTCCAGGTGGTCCGGGTAAAGGAATTTGTTAAACGCGACAAAGTTGATGTTGACCGAATTGAGGATCAACTCGATCGACATAAGGATGGTGATCAGGTTTTTTCTGGTCAGAAATCCATAAATACCGACAAAGAACATGATGGTGCCGAGAATGAGAAACCAGTGTAACGGAATGCCTTCAAACATAATGCTTTGCTATTAAATATAAATTAATCTTCACGTTTCTTTGCCAGGATGATGGCCCCCACCATAGCGGCGAGCAGCAGGATGCTGATCACTTCAAAGGGGAGGGAATATCCGAATTTTTCAGTACTGACCAGGCTTTTCGCGATCTCGCGGATGTCTGTGCGTTCACTGCCGGTTATGGCCTTTGTTGGAAAATCAAATTGTAGTACAGTAATAAGGGTAATCACGGCGCCAAATGTGGCTACAAGAATTGCCGGAACAATTTTTTTCCATCCAGGGGCTTCCAGCCTGTCACCGATATGACTGGTAAGTAAAATAGAGAAGATGATCAGCACCACGATACCGCCCACATAAATAGTAAGCTGGATGGCAGCCAGAAAGTTGAATTGCAACAGGAAATACAAACCCGCGGTGGCCACCAATACAAAAAGCAGGTAAGTGGCAGCCCGGAGTATTCGGCGGCTGGTCACAGTCATGACAGAAAAAATGATAATGATTGCCGAAAAGATTATGAACATCAATTGATTGGTCGTCATTCTGCAATATCTTTAGAAATGGATGATCCGGGTTTATTTAAAATCTTGGTCAGCTTGGACCGGTCGAAGACAGCATGTTCAAATTCCTGGCCCCATGCCAGTGCATTGGAGGGACATGATTTGATACAGAGCCCGCAGAAAGTGCACATCGACAAATGATAGATGTGTTTGCCGATAATCCGTTCTTTTTTCCCATCGGGAGTATCGATCTTATCCTGGATGATCTCGATGGATCCGTTAGGACAACTGTTTCCACAGATTCCGCAACCCGTGCAACGATGGTGGTTCTTTTCGTCGTGTGGCATGACCACTTCACCTTTGAACCGGTCGAACATTTCCAGTTTCTTGCGGTTCTCGGGATACTGCTGGGTAACGATCGCCCCGGGGCTGAAAAAGTATTTCCCGGTGACGCTCAACCCCGACAGGAGTGACTTTACACCGTAAAAAATACCAGTAAAATATTTGAAAAAGCTCTTCATAGTTTTCTAAAAATGCCAACCCATTAATACAATAAATGCCATAATAAGAATATTGACCAGGTTGATGGGTAAAAGGTATTTCCATTCAAGGGTCAACACCTGGTCGATCCGCAACCTTGGAAAAGTCCATTTGAACCACATTATCACCCAGACTAAAGCGAAGGTCTTTCCGAGATACCATAAAAAGGGCGGGATGAAATCCATGACATGGTTAAAACCTTCCCAGCCGCTGATATGAAGGGGCATCCAACCACCTAAAAATACAGTGGCAGCGATGGAGGCTACAATAAACATGTTCATATATTCACACATATAGAAAAGGGCGAACTTGATCCCGGAATACTCCGTGTGGTATCCGGCCGTCAATTCCGATTCGGCTTCGGCCAGGTCAAACGGCCCGCGATTTGCTTCAGCGGTACCAGCGATCAAATAGATTATAAAAGCAATAACGGCGGGAAGATGTCCTTTGAAGATAAACCATCCGTTGGCCTGCCCTTCAACAATGGCGGAGAACTGCATTGTTCCGGCCAGGATGACAACGGTAAGCAGCGAAAGCCCCACCGATAATTCATAGCTCACGATCATGGCCCCAGACCGCATGGCGCCGATGAGCGAATATTTGTTGTTGCTCGACCAGCCGGCTAATAAAACCCCGATCACACCCATCGATGATACCGCAACCACATACAAGATACCGATATCGAAATCGATAGCATGCAGCCCTTTAGCAAAAGGAATGGCGGCCATGGCCATGAAAGAGGCAATGACCACAATGAAGGGGGCCAGGTTGAATAAAAATTTATCGGCATTTTTGATGGGAATTATCTCTTTCAGCATCAGCTTGATAAAGTCGGCAATGAGCTGAAAGATGCCATAAGGGCCAACCCGGTTTGGACCAACCCTGTTCTGCATGAAAGCACATACTTTACGTTCGGCATATATCAGGAACAAAGCAACCAGTGCATAAAAGATCAGGAAGATTAACCCAATGAGCGTCATTTCCACGACAGTTGCCCAGAAAGGGGTCAGGTTCTCGTATAGGCATTTATCGATCCCCTGGTCGAATGACGTTAAGTCGTAAATACTAAAGTCCATAGATAAGTTTTTATTATCTGTCAATATCGGGAATAACAAAATCGAGGGATCCGCTGATTGCTATGAGGTCTGCGATCTTAAATCCACGGCATATATGGTCAAGCGCACTGAGGTTTGAGAAATTCGGCGAGCGGAATTTCATACGATATGGGGATTTATTGCCATCGCTCACTACATAAACTCCCAGTTCACCACGGGCGGACTCTACCCGCTGATAATATTCGCCGGCAGGAAGTTTAAGCACCGCTTTCATCTTGGCGGTATAGTCTCCGGCAGGAATGTTGTCGATGAGCTGCTCGATGATATTCATCGACTCACGCATTTCTAACATCCTCATCATATAGCGTTCAAAGGTATCGCCTTTGGTCCCCAGGATCTCTTTGAAACCTACTCTATCATAAACGCCATAAGGATAACGTTTGCGAACATCGCAGGAAAATCCCGACGCGCGTCCTGTGGGACCGGTAACGCCATAGTCGATCGCTTCTTCCTTGGTAAGGATACCAACTCCTTTTGTCCTTTCCTGCATGATGACGTTCCCGGTGAGGATGCAATCATAATCATGGATCTTTTTCCGGAAATATTTAATGAAATCTTTAACCTTTTTCTGGAAATTGGGATGGATATCCTTCATCAAACCACCCGGTGTATAATAACTATGGAGTAAACGGGAACCACATGATTCCTCAAATGCATCAAGGATCTTTTCACGGTCGCGCATCCCGTAAAGCAAACAGGTCTGCCCACCCATGTCCATTCCGAAACAGCCCCACCACAGCTGGTGGGAGGCAATACGGGTCAATTCGTCCATGATGGTACGGATGTATTGTACCCGTTCCGGAACATCCACTTCAAGCGCTTTTTCAACAAGCAAACACACGACATGGTTGTTGATGTGGGCCGAGAGGTAGTCCATCCTGTCCGTGAGATGAATGACCTGGGGATAAGTGTCTTTTTCACACATTTTCTCGATTCCCCGGTGAATGTACCCGCAATGCGGTTTCAGGCTTGTTACCGTTTCTCCTTTGAGGGAGGCGACCAGCCGGAGGACCCCGTGGGTGGAAGGATGCTGGGGGCCAATATTAATATGGTATTCCTCCTCAATATTTCTGACAGGCGGGTTGATGTCTTCTTTCATACCTTACAGTTCTATGATATTTACTTCATCCACATAATCTTTACGCAAGGGATGCCCTTTCCAGCTCTCATCGAGAAAAATCCGGCGGAGGTCAGGATGGTTATTGAAGGTAATTCCCATAAGGTCATAAGCTTCCCTTTCGTGAAATTCAGCCGTTCCCCAAACATCGCATACGGTATCCACGGCTACATGATCGCGATCGGCAGTCCGTACCTTGAGTTCCAATTGATGTTTCAGTGTGGTTGATTCAAGGTGATAAACCACTTCGAAGAAATCGTTCCGGTCAACCGCTGTGAGGCAGAAGAGATAATCGAAAGCCAGGTCGGCTTCCTGCTTCAGTTTCAGGGCCAGGCCATGCATTTTATCCAGGGGGATGATGAAGGTTAGGAATTGTTTGCTTTCCTGATATTCGGCGTCGGGAACAAGCCCTGAAATACGTTCCTTCAATGTTGCATTATCCATGGGAGATAAATTCTATTTTAAATTTTCGGTTTTTCTCGGGTTTGTCAGGCTTTCCAGTTTGATCTTGCGTTGAAGTTGCATGACACCATAAAGTAAGGCCTCGGGCCGGACCGGACAGCCAGGAATATAAACATCCACCGGAATGATGTGGTCAACACCGCGAACAACATGGTAGGAATTATAAAAGAATGGGCCCCCGGAAACCGCACACGCACCCATGGCAATAACATATTTCGGATCCGACATCTGATCATATAACCGCTTGAGCACAGGGGCCATTTTGTTGACGATGGTACCGGCAACTACGATCATATCGGCTTGACGGGGACTGGCACGGTAAACTTCCATCCCGAACCGGGAAAAATCATGACGCGGGGCTGCTGCTGCCATCATCTCAATGGCACAGCAACTGGTTGCAAAAGTCAGCGGCCAGAGTGAATTTGACCGGCCCCAGTCTATGACAGCATCAAGGGTGGTTACCAGAATATTTCCACCCGATTGCTTATAAAGTTCCAGGGTTTCATTATCGCGGAAGTCGGCTTCCTTCATGCTTTTTATTCCCATTTCAAAGCTCCTTTCTTCCAGGCATATAAGAGACCTAATCCGAGTACTAAAAAGAAGATAATGATCTCAATAAAAGCAACCATACCCAGTTCTTTCATCACAACAGCCCATGGAAAGATAAAAACACTTTCTACATCGAAAACCAGGAAAATGATGGCAAAAAGATAATATCCCACATTGAACTGAAGCCAGGTATTCCCCTCGGTGGGGATCCCGCATTCATAAGGTTCGGATTTTTGAGGATTGGTGGAGTGCGGAGCTACAAAGTGGGCAAAAACAATGGCGAAACCCACCAGAAATGCCCCCACGATGAAAAAGAGAATCAGACTTTCAGCGCTCATAATGTGAAATAATTAACAGATGAGAAAGGCAAAGTTAAAAATTAATTTTTAACAACCTGACAAAAGAAATTGCCGCGTTTCATGACTTATTGCGTATTTCTCTGATTATCTGGCGCCTAAAAAATGCAAATAGAAAAACTTTAACGAACTGTTTGGTCCTTATTGATAAATAAAAAACTCAATAAGCCAATGGATTACAATTTACGCGCCGGTTTATCCCGGTATAGGCCATACTATAAGATAAACCACAGGTAGTATGAGAAAAATGTGGACCGTTTTTTGTTGACGATTTTTATCTGACATGAATATTTCCGATTCGATAAGAATAAATACTATTTTTGGAAAAACCTGTTTCTGATGTGGAAATTAGAATGAAACGTCTTTTGTCCGGATTGATCATACTTGTTTTATTTGTGCTTTTTTCCGCCCATTCACTTTGGGGCCAAACCCCGACCGGCTGGCCCGGATGTCAGGAGGATTGGCCTTCGGTTTTACTTACAGCCAATGATTGCCCATCAGAACACTGGGATCTTGTCTTCGAAGATGATTTCCTGAACTCAGCCCTAAACACCGATATCTGGATCCCAAGAACACCCTGGGGGGATCCATCGAATCATTCAACCTATAACCTTCCCGGAAATATAGTCCTGGAGAATGGAAACGCTCAGTTGCGGGTATTAAAAGAACCCGGAAATTACCCGGTACCCTGGTGCGGTCAGGACCCGGTCCTCACCTGGTATGATTGGACAGGGGCTGAAATGTGCACCTATGAACGGTTCCAATATGGCCGGTTTGAAATGAAATGCACCATCCCCAGGGGGGTGGGTTACTGGCCTGCCTTCTGGCTCTATTCCTCCACTCAGGACCATGCAGAAGAAATTGATATTTTCGAATTCTGGAATGAATGGATCTTTTATTGGTTCGGCTGGATAGACTGGTATAAAATGTCAAGAAACCAGAATTTGTCCATTCATCATTGTGACTGGGAGGAGGCATCTGAACATTTAGGCTGGGAATTCTGGAACGGTTCCTGGCTTTTTTCCATCGAATGGGATCCTTTTACGGTAAAATGGTTTGTCCGGGAAGCAGATAGCGGCGAAGAGGTTTTAATCCGTGAAGACTATCATTTTTATAATGCATCTGATAATGTGCCCATTTCAGGATGCAGTGAAATCCAACCCGGTAATTATTATCTGGTCAATACCACCTTCCCGACCATCCCGATGGGATTGATTGCCAGTTTTAAAATGGGATGGAACGTTATGGGGCCCAATAATAGCACACCGGATGAGGGCGCCCTGATCATAGATTATATAAAAGTCTTCCGTAAACGAAATTGTGATCTGATCATCCAGAAATGCTCCATGGGGGATCTGGCTGAATACCCGACAACAGTTTATGCAAAACAAATCCTTTTGGGAAATAACAATGAAAGTTGTTCCACCGACATTCAGGGATTAGATTTTAATTTCAAGGCTACTGAAAAAATAGTTTTACAACCCTATTTTCATGTTAAACCTGCTTTAAATTATCAGGTGTGCGGTAATACGACAAGATATAGTACTTTTACGGCAAAAGTTGAATCCTGCGATCGAAATAAATTGCCGGAAAAAATCTCTTCAGGATCAATATCAAATAAACAAATAAAAACAGCGTTAAAAAGCATTGCCGGGAAAACCGTTTCGGACAGTGAAACCATCTATGCGCCTAAACGATGCGAATTGTTTCCAAATCCTTCACATGGAGACATCACGCTGGTTTTTCCTGACCAGACAGATATTAAAAACATTGAGGTTTTTAACTACCTTGGCCAACTGATCAAAGAAGAAACAATTCCTGATAAGGTTCAACAAATAAAAATGAATATTGCCGGTGATCCCGGGGTTTATGTGATGATCATTCATTTTAATGATGACAGTATAATCCGAAAGAAAGCGCTGATCGAATGACCAGGACGACCATCAAAAAACAATAATGACCAATAACTTTCTCTTTAATAATGCTAAAAACAATCTCGTATGAAAAGAATGTCTGTGATCAAAATGTTTCTGTTACTCACAGTTGGTTTAACTTTCTTTTTCGGTTGTAAGAAAAACAGCTCCGAAGAAGATCCGGAATCCTCCGCGGTTTATGAACCAGT
>JALNWE010000007.1 GCA_023231065.1 Bacteroidales bacterium | reverse complement strand
CCAGCCCATGCCCTGGGCATAGTTGGCGTCATAGCCAAGGGAGCCCAATAAGGTAGATGCGCCGGTTTCTTTGTCGATTTTGTAAGCTTCATCGTTAACGAGGTCAATGGCATACATTTGACCGGTTCCGTCAACAGTTACATCAATAGCGCCGGGGATACCCGTTGCACCAATAGGCGTAGCTACACCAGTTTCCATATTAATGGTATAGATGTGGGATTCACTGATATCCGTTGAAATACCATACATAATGTTTGTGGTCTTGTCAACGGTAATACCAGTCCAGTCTTCTCCACCAGTAGTGGCGCATGGGCCAATGGATGTAACAGCACCGGTCGCAATGTCAACTTTCTTCAATTCGTTGTTATCGGCGTCGATGATATACATAAAGTCAGTATTCACTGCATCGAATGTCCCACCAAACGGGTTATAACCTTCAATCGTACTGATGGTGGTGGTTGTTCCAGGATCATCGGTGTTGAATGAGAAGAAGGTCATTCCAGGATAGATATCGAATGCATAACCAAGTGACCTGCCTTTCAGCTGGATTTCCGGGGTACCGGCAACATGGGTACCTTCAGGGGCCCTGCCGATAGAAGGGGCAGCGGTCCCGCGCGTGAATACGCTATTGCTTGCAGGGACCGAAACTTTTTGTTTATCGGTCGAAGCAGCTACAGCAGCCCAATCCAGGGTGCCATCACCGGTATTCTGGACCGTAAGGGTCCGGGTGATAATTTCTCCGGATTGAACTGTATCATTGATTTCCAACGGGTTGATAACCATGATCGGGGCTACCATCGCGATGTCGTAGGTTTTGGTTTGAGCGCCAACAACAACAGCGCCGGCAACAGCACTGAACGGGTTGAAACCAACTTTTTCAGCGGTGAAGTCATAGGTCCCGTACAAGGTTTCCGGGAATGAATATACGCCATCAGCGCCGGTTACCATAGTATAAGTATAAACCGGGGTTTCCTCGCGGGTCGCCGTTACGGTAACACCTTCAACAGGAACGCCACCGTGGGTAACTGTACCCTGGAGGACGCCGAAGAAATCTCCGGTAATGGTCATTGATAAGGCCACTTCGGGTGAACCCACATTAGGATCGGTTGCAAAGATGAGGTTACCGGTCACGGTAAGGTCTTTTTGCGGGGGAACATAATTACCATCGAAAGTCACAGTTACAACCTGTGAACCGCCAGCGGGGATAGCTCCGGAAGGAGGATTGATGCTGGCCCAATTGCCACCACCGCCGCCCGGGAATCCGAGGCCGTCAATTTCACCGCCCATACTGCCAACCAGGGTAGTATTTCCGGTTTCCCTGTCGAGGATACGTAATTCACCTTCGCCCGAGTCGCCATTGTAAGCGGCCAGGTAAACGATGTCAGAAGTGGGATCCCATCCCATGCCTTGTGCATAATTGGCGTTATAACCAATAGAGCCTAATAAGGTGGAAGCGCCAGTAGCTTTGTCAATTTTGTATGATTCATCATTGACAAGATCAAAGCTGTACATCTGGCCGGTCCCGTCGATAGCTACATCAATAGCGCCGGGGATACCCGTTGCTCCAATAGGAGTAGCTTCACCTGTTTCCATATTAATGGTATAGATGTGGGATTCACTGATATTCGTTGAAATACCATACATGATGTTTGTGGTCTTGTCAACGGTAATACCAGTCCAGTCTTCTCCACCAGTAGTAGCGCATGGGCCAATGGTAGTAACAGCGCCGGTCGCAATGTCAACCTTCTTCAATTCGTTGTTATCGGCGTCGATGATATACATAAAGTCGGTATTGGTCGCATCGAAAGTACCGCCAAAGGGGTTATAACCTTCGATTGTGCTGATGACACTCTGGGTTGAAGGGTCATCGGTATTGAAAGAGAAGAAGGTCATTCCCGGATAAATATCAAAAGCATATCCGAGGTCACCTTTACCATTCAGGGGTTTCGAAGGCATTGAAGTGCCCCTTGGGGCGCGTCCGATGGAAGTAGGAGCATCGCTGCGTACAACTTTTGTGTTGTTTGCAGGAACGCTGATGACTTTCTGGGCGACTGTATTATGGATGCTTCCACTCCAATCCACAGGGCCATTACCAGTATTGGTTATGGTCACTTCGCGGGTTGTGGTTGTGCCAATAAGAACAGTTACAGTAATAGAAGTAGGATCAACAGTGACGATCGGGGCCGTCAACTGGAAGTCCAGCGTGGTGGTCTGGTTGCCAACAATGGCAACGGTGCCAACAGCCACGTTGAACCCATCTTTTTCGACCATGTAAAGATAATCGCCTGCTTCAGCGCCGGTAATGGTATATACGCCATTAGCGCCGGAGGTAGCAGTATATTCACCGCTCAGGTCATTTACGATCGAAACAACAGCTCCTTCAACCGGAGTGCCATCAGCTAACTTTGTGACGGTACCGGAAAGGTTACCGACAATCTGCTGATAGACCTTGATGTTATCAACATACCAGTAATTGATGTTGAAGGAATCTTCACCATAAGCGCGGAAACGGACATTGAAGCTTTTCCCGGCTGCAAATGAAGTGATATTGAATGCATAACTGGTAAAGTCGAAGCTACCGTTAACATTTGTGAAATCCTGAACCATCTGCCAGGTTGAACCGTCATAAACTTCAACGGCCATACCTTCGAGGGTTTCGGTCGAGAAGTTATTCAGTGAGAGGTCGAATTTCAGGGTTACATTATCCGTTACAGCAGTGGCATCCAGTATTTTGGAAACCAATGCAAAACTGTAATTTGTAACCTCGGGGCTCCAACCGAATTGTGCGGAAGGCGCGGGGTTACCCATAGAAGTATTGATTGACCAGTTGCTTTGGGCAGGATCAAAGGTCCATTCATTTTCTGTAAAGCCACTTGAGTTCCACTCTTCAACCAAAGGCATCTGGCCGGGAACTTTGACTTTTAACAAAGCAGGAACTTCCTTCACCGGGTGGGTCGGGTCGTTGCTGTTCACAGAAAGAAGACCATTGTAATCTCCAACGGCAAGGCCGGTTGCATCGAATGTAACTTCAACATTCACGTTGTTACCGGCAGGTACTGTTCCGGTTAAAGGATTAGCAGCAAGCCATCCGGTAGGAGGAGGGGCTTGTGTGCTGTCGCTCAGTGCAAAGCCTAAGTTATAATCTTCAGCATCGGGCCATACAGTTGAAGCTGGTGTCCAGGTTGTATAACCAGTGCCAAAACCATCACCAGGGTTCTGCCATTCAAACTCATTCAGGATGATGGGCGCATTTTCCCTGCTCCACATCCATTGATAATAGGTACCATAAGCCATATTGGCTGCAAACGACATCCAGTAAGTACCGGCTGTAAGGGTAGCAGGAGTTGGCAGGAATACGTTCACATTACCGGTTTCATCAGCAATGGCTGCAATGGCGGAATAAGTAGCAACTGCAGTTCCGGGAGCGCCGGAAGCATCGGTATAGAATACGACATCTACTGCGGGAACATCATAACCACCATTATAATATATACCATTCACAAATACATGGCTAACATTCCAGGTTTCTCCTGCAGGTACTACAAAATCGTCAGCGGCTGCGCAGGAATAAGTTGGCATGTCGGGGAAGGTTTGTGAAGCAGAAGCAGTTCCGGAAGGATCACCGGTTTGGTTATAATAAACGGTACGGCTGAATTTGGGTGCATAATTGTTTCCAACTTTTGCGCTGGATGCAATTTTTGAAGGATCTGCAACGCTGGGAATAACTTTGGCGCTGTATTTTTCAACCATTTCAGTCCCTTTTTTCGAGGGGGCCATCGTGGTCACTCTTTCATATTGCGGTTTGATATTGATAACCTTAACCGATTTAACTGGATAAGAGATATCAATGCTGAAGGTAAGGTCGGCCCCACCGGTATTGGCGATGTTCATCGTCTGTGTGGCTGTTTCACCGGGCTGTAACTGCTGGGTGAAGGATGTGGGGGTAACAACAATCTTCGGATTGGTCGGAGGAGCTGCTTCCGTGTAAGAAATATCGTCAAAATAATAAAGTGGGTTGACAATACCAGATGCGCCTGTTCCTGAGAAGAAGTCAGCAGCTGAAAGTTGGTTCAGCCCGGGTTCTCCTGATGTAGGGTCCAGGCTCCACTGCCACGAAAGGACCGAAACGCCATCAATAAACACTTCGGCAAGATCGTTGTCGAGGTCGATCACGTTCGAAACTTCAAACCATTGATCATGGTTGTAAGGATAAGAAACGATCTGGCCTCCCGCGTGTAACTGGGCAGTGCCGGCATCTTCGAAATAGAACTCAAATCCCCATTCGCTGCTTGTGCCGGCGAAATTATGGAGCATGTTGTAGTATCCACCGTGATCTGCAGGAATGTACATCCAGAAATTCAATTCATATTTTCCGGTTGTTTTGTTGCCCATCTGAAGGACGAGGTCATTGGCCAATTCGTCTTTTACTGCATTTACGCCGCTGTGCGCGAAATCAGTGCTAACGTAAGCATCTTCTGTCCCGCAGGGGGCATTGCTCCAGGTAGTCCAGTTCACCGGATCCTGGCAGGCAACCTGACCACCGGCTGTGAAAGCTTCAAAGTCGGTAGCATAGATAGCCGGGCTACCGCCGCCTACATTGATCGTGTAGTCTTCGGTTTCACCATAGGATACTGCTCCGCAAGGAGTCAGCGTACCAGTGTACATAATACGGATCCTCATCCTGTATGAACCGTCGGGGGTACCGGCAGGAGCTTCGATAGAAGCTGTGTACGGGCCGCCGCCGGGGGTACCGGTAACAGTAACAGCAGGATCATCGAGGAAATCATAATTTCCGTTCCAGTCAACCCAGATACCACATTGGTCGGAAGTATATGGGTTACCGTTTGTAACAGTAATGGGCACCGGTGTTCCCGGTGTGACGGTTGTTGAAAGGGCAGAATAATCCGCATAGCCGCCATCGGTACAATCGGTAGTATTATTAATTTCTCCGATGGCTACGTTGCCGATATATTCATCACAGGGAGAGCTTGCAGTGCAATATCCCAGAGTAACCTGAACGGGGCCTGCAGGGTTGGATTCGCCTTCGTCATAAACGGCGGTCACCCTGTAACTATAGGTACCCGAGGGAACATTGTTATCGTCGTACAGAAGGTCAGTTATCGGAGATGATGTGAGTAAGTCGGCATTGCGATAAACGTTATAACCCATTAACACGGCTTTCTGAGCGGGAGCATCCCAGGTCAGGTGAACATTCATGTCAGTAACTGTGGCCTGAAGGTTCGTCGGGGGATTCAATACGATAGGTCCGGTGATATCTTTATATTCCACATCATCCAAATAAAATAATGGAATACCACTGGGATCATTGGTAGCATCATTTCCGCCAAAGATGTCAGAAGCTGATAGCTGGAGCAGTGAACTTTGTCCAAAAGCGCCCAGGCTATACTGCCATTCGTAAATTAAAACGCCATCAACATATAACTGCGCTAAGTCATTATCCAGGTCAATGATATTACTGATTGGTATCCATTGATCATGGTTAAAGTTAAATGTCGCAGCGCCTGCTGCAGTGGCGTCAAGACTTGCGGTACCATCGGTATGGAAATATACTTGCATGGCCCATACGCTGGATGCGCCGGCAAAATCCTGAAGGATATTGTAATATCCGCAGTAGCCGGTCGGTACATACATATAAAGGTTATACTCGTATTTCCCGGCAGTTTTATTGCCCATCGGGAGTACCTGATCATTGTTGAGTACAATTTTTGCCGAGTTTACACCACTATGTGCAAATTCAGTACTGATATAACCATCTTCTGTTGCATTGCAGGGATCTTCGCTCCAGGTTGTCCAGTGCTCCGGATCCTGACAAGCAATTTGCTGACCCGCTATGAATGATTCAAAGTCGGTAGCATAGATAGCGCCGCCACCGGAAGCGCCATAGAAAGTGAAAGGCATACCTTTTGCAGCCCCGCTGAGGCCATCAACGATAGCCTGCCATTCGCTGCCGGTGTACTGTATAGCATTACCCGTTTCAATCTGGCCCGTGATCGTGATGGGGTTTGCCCATGGGCCTGATGAGAGTGAACCTGTTGTTGAAAAGTCAATCCAGTATGAACCGGCAGGAAGGGTAAGTCCGGCTACATTGGCCTGAACACACATGATCGGACGGGCTGTGGTAGTAAAGTCCGAGGCACGGTAACAATTCGTCCAATGAGTAGCAGTCAATCTGTTGGTAGTTAAATCGCCCCAGATAACTGAGCTGGTCGGGGAACTGGGATCGCCATTCCAAATTTGAATGTAGAGCCCGGTAAAAGTAGATGTAAGTGTTGAGTTAGTTTGATACCCGTAAAAGAGAATGGAATCAACCGTCCAGTCTTCTGTGACGGTAAAGTCATCCGCAATCCGGTATCCAAGGGTAAAGTTCATGTTTGAACCTAAAGTGTTTTCGGTGGATGCTACTAGGCTGACATCAGCGCCTCCAACACCTGCACCGGGATCAGTAACAAATGGACCATTTTCATACAACTGGCCCCTGTCACCTTTTGTAGAAAAGTCGATTTTGCCCGGGAAAGGTGTAGTCCTGAAGAACTTTGCGACAGCGCCATCAATCCGGTCCTGCGAAAGATCCGCTTGTTTCACCTGAGCTTCCTTAGCCAATTTGTCCTTTTCTGTTAACACCTTTTGCTGGGCAAAGGTAAAGTTGCCCACCAAAAAAGCAGTTAAGATCAGAAAGATCTTAATTAAACGTAGGTTTGGTTTCATAAATAATGAATTTAGTTAGTAATTGGGTGAATTAAAAAAAATAAAAATATAAAGACCAAAGATAACAAAGAATATATGTAATTGTAACAATAGAGAAACCTTATGTAACATATTGTCATCTTTAGTTTTGGGTGTGTGATAATGAATTTTGTTTGGTCCCTCCTTTTTTTAAGTGAATAAATATACTATTTTGGATTTATATATATAATTGTAATAAGTTGCATATTAAGCATTTAGTTAAAAATATCAGCTTAATTGCATGTCTTTATTAACAAATCAACACCATTTTGACGGAGTAAATGTATAATCTTTTTATGAAAATCTCAAAATTAATTTTCATTTAAAGGAAAGTTTTTTAGGTCTTTTCCTTTAACATTTTCAAAGTAAGGATTTTCTATGTATACCTAAAGATCCGGGGGGTAAAAATAATATTTTTGCGCGGTAAATAAAAATATTAAAGTTTTTTCCGGTAAAGGCTTGGGAATTAGAAAAATTTTATAACTTTGCACTCCCAATTTTATGAACCTCCAATTCTTATAATATCATTAAACATGTACGCAATTGTAGAAATAGCCGGTCAGCAATTTAAGGTTGAAAAAAATGATGAAATCTTTGTCCATCGGCTTGAAGGTGAACCTGGAACACCGATCGAATTCACCCAGGTCTTATTGCTTGATAACGACGGAAAAATCACCGTTGGGAAACCGATCGTGGAAGGGAGTACAATCAGTGGTAAGATCCTCGATCATGTCAGGGGTGATAAAGTAGTGATATTTAAGAAAAAACGCCGGAAAGGATTTCAAAAAGAATCCGGTCACCGGCAGGACTTCAGTAAAATCCTGATTGAAAACATCATCCTGAAAGACGCTCCAAAAACAAAGAAAACTAAAGAAAAAGAGGAAGAAAGCGTTGAAAATTAGGAATTTGGAATTTTGAATGAATTAAGGGTTTATAAATAAAATCGTAAATTGTCATTTGTCAATTGTAAATAACTCAGAGATATGGCACACAAAAAAGGGGCAGGTAGCTCAAGCAATGGCCGGGAATCACACAGCAAACGTTTAGGGGTTAAAATTTATGGAGGACAACTTGCCAAATCAGGAAGTATCATTGTCCGGCAACGCGGTACTGTCCACAACCCGGGATTGAATGTCGGGATCGGCAAAGATCACACTCTTTTTGCCCTGGTCGATGGCATCGTGGAGTTTAAGAAAAAAAGAGAGGACCGCTCCTATGTTTCGGTTTTACCCTTTGAAGAAACGGTAAACTAAATAACAAAGGGTTTTATTTTATTTAAACCTTTCAACAAATCGGCACAGCTAACCCTGATGCCGATTTTTTTTATCGTAAATCATTTATCTTTGCCTCCAAAACAACCCGTTATATGTTACAATTAAATTGTATCCGCGAACACAGGCAGGAAGTGATCGACCGACTGGCAATCAAAAATTTTCAGGGAGAACAGATCATTCAAAATATTGTTGACCTGGACGATAAGCGGCGCGAGACCCAGAAACAGCTTGACGACATTCAGGCACAGGGCAACCAGGCAGCCAGGGAAATTGGCATTCTTTTAAAATCGGGTAAAAAAGAAGAAGCGGGTTTGCTGAAAGAGAAAACGACCCGGTTTAAGGAACAGTCGAAAGAACTGGAAATTGCTTTCGAATCGGTAAAGAAAGAGCTGGATGATCTCCTGGTAAGGGTCCCTAATCTCCCTCACGCTTCAGTCCCTCCGGGAAAAACATCCGAAGACAACCTTGTTGTTTTACAGGAAGGGGACATCGTACCGGTTGCTGCCACGGCAGTTCCGCATTGGGATCTGGCAATAAAATATGACCTGATCGATTTCAATACGGGAAATAAGATCGCCGGGTCCGGTTTTCCTTTATACAAAGGAAAAGGCGCCCGGCTTCAGCGGGCGTTGATCAACTTCTTTTTGGAAGAGGCCCTGAAAGCGGGTTATCATGAAGTTCAGCCACCCTATGTAGTCAATGCAGCCTCTGCTTATGCCACCGGACAACTTCCGGACAAAGACGCACAAATGTATTATGCCGGGCTTGATGATCTGTACCTGATCCCGACGGCTGAAGTCCCGGTGACCAATATTTACCGGGATATGATCCTCCGTTCCCAGGATCTCCCGTTGAAAAATGTAGCTTATAGCGCCTGCTTTCGCCGCGAAGCCGGATCCTACGGGAAAGATGTCCGCGGGTTGAACAGGCTTCATCAATTCGACAAGGTAGAGATCGTACAGATCGCCCATCCTGATAAATCTTATGAAATCCTTGAGTTGATGCGCGAATATGTGTCAGGGCTCATTCGTAAACTTGAACTCCCCTTCCGGGTGCTGAAACTGTGCGGCGGGGATCTGAGTTTCACTTCCGCCCTTACGTATGACATGGAAGTATGGTCATCGGCCCAGGGACGCTGGCTGGAAGTCAGCTCTATTTCCAATTTTGAAACTTTCCAGTCGAACCGTTTAAAACTTCGTTACAAAGATGGGACCGGAAAAACCCATCTGGCCCATACCCTCAATGGCAGCGCTTTGGCCCTTCCCCGGATTGTTGCCGCGCTCCTTGAAAATTTCCAGACCCCGGAAGGGATCCTGATCCCCAAAGCGTTGGTCCCCTATACCGGTTTCGACAGGATCGGATATAATTTCTGATTTTAAATTTACGATTGAAAGTTTTACTTTTACTTGCAATTTGCTAATTTTGTTTTTAACCTAAATTCCCCACCATGAAAAAAATACTGCTGTTCACATTGGTTTTCCTTGCCGCTGAATTTACTTTTGGCCAGTTTACCCTTGGAATTAAAGTTGGTTATGATGCCGCCAAACTTTCAACCAACATTGATTCCGTTACGACAAATTTCAAATCAGGATTTCAGATCGGGGCTTTTGTGCGTGTCGGAAAAAGACTGTTCCTCCAACCCGAAGTATATTACACCACCCAGGGTGGGGTTTTTACAAGCAATATTTCGGACTGGAAGCAAACCATCAAGATTGGCTCAATTGATGTTCCCGTCCTTGTTGGTTTCAAACTGTTGAAAGGCGACTTTATAAACGTCAGGCTCATGGCTGGCCCGATGGCTTCTTTCGTGGTCAATAAAAGCATTGCTGATGGCGGCGCCGATCCTGCCCCATTAACCACCGGCGACCTGAATTCGGTCAACTGGGCCATCCAGGCGGGAGCCGGTCTCGATATCTGGAAAATCACCTTCGATGTAAGGTATCAGCTCGGGCTCAACGAGCTTATAAAAACGGTTGAGAATTATTCCTTCAATTCTTACAACAACGTTTGGAACATAAGTCTGGGCTTTAAAATCCTGTGAAAAGAAAATAATCATTTCTAAATCAGATTTACCATGATCCGGAAAATTGTAGCCTGGATTTTTTCTTTCGTCATTGTGTTTACTTTTTCCATTTCCTGTAAAAAAACACTTGACACAGAAAAGGCAGATTTGCCGCCATGGGAGGATAAAAGCTCAGACTCTGCCACCCTGGAAGTTACTGTTGAAACCCAGTACGGGATTTTTATGACCGGGGCATATTTGAACCTTGCCCTGAGCAATGATAGCCTGAATAACAAAATATGGGTCCGCCGTTCCATAACCGACGGCGCTGGCCATGTGGTTTTTTCCCGGCTCTATCCAAGGATTTATTATGCCAACTGTTATGTATATCTGAACGGGTATTCATATTATGGGAGTTTCAATATTAAAATGCCCCCTCAATCCATTAAAGATACGCTGCTTTATGTACACTGATCCATCGTGAAAGTAAACGGACAGCATTACCGGACAGTCTGGTCCGAAGAGGGCTCGGTTTTTTTCATCGGACAGAACCTGCTGCCTTTTACATTCCGTATTACAGAAGCCAGGACCTATCAGGAATGTTGTGAAGCCATTCGCGACATGAGTATCCGGGGAGCGGGCGCCATCGGGGCGATGGCGGGGTTTGCCATGGCCCTCGCCGCCATACAGGCGCCGGATCAGGGTTATCATGAATTTATTTCCCATGCCAGAAAGGAGATAGAATCGACCCGCCCGACAGCGAGAAATTTGTTTTATGCCGCGGAAAAAGTATTCACGGCTGCCCTCGGGTCCAGGCAGGAAGCGGTGAGGGAAGCTCAGCGCCTGGCCGACAACGATGCTTTAGATTCACAAAAAATCGGGGAGTATGGAAATTCCCTGATCAAAGATGGATTTAAGATCGCGACCCATTGCAATGCCGGATGGCTTGCTTTTGTGGATTACGGAACGGCTTTATCCCCCATTTACAAGGCACAGGAACAAGGAAAAAATGTTTTCGTTTATGCCGACGAAACCCGGCCCCGGTCGCAGGGCGCCAGGCTGACAGCCTGGGAACTCTATCATGCCGGGATCCCGCATGTGATCATTCCCGATAATGCCACCGCCTGGCTGATGGCCCAGGGCAAAGTGGACCTGATGATCGTAGGCGCTGACCGCATCGCTGCCAACGGTGATGTTGCCAATAAAATAGGCACCCTCGAAAAAGCGATCATTGCCCGCGAATTTAATGTTCCTTTTTATGTAGCTGCGCCAACTTCAACCTTTGACCTGAAATGTAACACTGGAAAAGAAATTCCCATTGAGGAAAGAAGCGGGGATGAAGTATTATATATGGAAGGCCTTTCCGAAAAAGGAATTCTGGAACGCGTTTTGGTTTGCTCCCCGGGTTCACCTGCCTATAACCCTTCCTTTGATGTCACCCCGTCAAAATATATCACCGGGATCATCACTGAAAAAGGAATTATTCATCCTGATCATCTTCCTGAATGGAAACACTGACGCCCAAACGATCATATTTTCAGGATATTCTCAGTTTTTTTGGAAGCAACGTAACAGTAACCGTCTGCAACCTGATAATCGGCATCATTTTGTCGAGGCTGCTTGGCGCTAACGGATTTGGCCTTTATTCATCCATCATTGTGGTACCCATCATCGTTATCGGGTTCACCCAGCTGGGAATCAGGCGCAGCGCCATTTTTCATATAGGAAATAAGATCATCCCGGAGGAAAATATTGTTTCTGCCCTTTTTATTTTACTTTTATGGACCAGCGCCCTGAGCATTATCATCTGCGGGTTTGTCTATTTTTTCTCTGAAACCCAGCCTTTTGATCCCCTCATCATCGTCTTTGTCTTACTGACTATTCCCTTGTTGTTGTCGAATATTTTCGCCGGGGGTATATTTTTAGGCAAAGAGGATATCCGGAGAGCCAGTCTTTTGAACGCGGGCCCCACCTTGCTAACTTTGTTGCTGACCATCGTCTTCGTGTGGGCTATAAAATTATCTGTATTAGGCGCATTTTTAGCCCTTCTCGTGGCAAATCTCATCATGTTCCTGTATTCTTATCGCAGCATCATGTTTGGGTATCACTTTTCCATCACCTGGAAATACCATGAACGGATTATCAAAAGCATGATCAAGCTCGGACTGGTCAACGCGATAGCTATTTTTGTCATGCAACTTAATTACCGGCTCGATATTCTGATGCTGAATAAACTCTCCTCCCTTGAAGAAGTTGGCTTTTATTCGTTGGCCATGCAGATTGCCGAACAATTATGGTATATCCCCTATGCCGTTGAGAATGTTGTGCTCAGTCGCAGCGCCAATTCAAAGGACGATGTCTTTGTACATAAAACCGTGGCGTCCATGTTCAGGGTTTCCCTGCTGATTGGATTTGCGCTGAGTATCCTTATTTTCTTTGTTTCCCCTTACCTCGTCCCCTGGATCTTTGGTGAAGAATTTGTCGCTAGTGTCCCAATGATCCAGGTTGTACTTCCCGGTATCCTGATCCTGGTGGGATTTCGCATCCTCAACAGCCGCCTGACAGGAATGGGAAAACCCCAGATCGCCATTTTTACTTTCGTTCCCGCCCTGGTCATTAATTTTATCCTCAATCTCTTCCTGATCCCTTTATACGGGGGTATCGGCGCAGCATGGGCTACCAACGTCAGCTATGCCGTTGGTTCGGTATTTTTCATTATCATATATGCCCGCCAGGTCAAAATGCCACTTTTGAAAATTTTAACTTTCAGGAAAAGTGATTTTTATTTTTTCAGGGATATCCGCGGTTTGTTAAGGCCTAAGTGGCTAAACAGGCCAGAAATCAACCATCATCCCGATGGCAGGTAAAATCGCTGGAATTACTTGTTTTCTCCTAACCGTCTGTAATAATCGGCTCTTTGTTTTTCTCCCCTGTGGTTTAACAGATCAGATAATTTCATATAACGGACAGGGTCAGGCCATAACGCGGCCGCTTTTTCGAGGTAACGGATCCCCTTAACTGTATCTGATCGGTTTAAGTAATAAGTACTGATGTCAATATTTGCCTGGACTGATTTTTCAAGATGACGGATATCATGTGAGTACAAATTATCCAGGTTACGCCAATCATGGTTCCGTTTGACGGTAAGCGTGGCATAGGGTATCAAAAAAAGGATAATGACGGCCAGGATTTTTAACCGCGCATCTATTTCAAGGGTAAGGCTTCGGGGATTTGCCTGAAAAAAAAAGAAAATGAACGCGACCAATGCCATGCAAAAACCCAAAGATGCAGTAAAAACATACCTTTCACCTACTATTCCAGAGACAGGGAAAAATACATTTGAATAAGGTAAAATGGCCAGGAAAAACCAGAAAATTGAAAATGAGATAAATTCCCGTTTCCTGAATTTCAATATGGCAATGGTAAGAAAAATGAAAAATAATGACATGGACAGGACCACGCGGAAAAAGGAAGGGTTGATGACAGGGATTTCATTATACCCGTAATAATAAAGTAAAGGAACCGGGTAAGAAAGTATCCTCAGATAGAATAATAAGGTTGACCATCCGCTATTGAACCTTACCTGTAACCCCTTTTCAACGAAGAGGGGGTTGTCGGTATAACCTGTCATCCGGGTTGGAGGAAAATAAACAAATTGCAGGAAATAATGAATTGTATAAGCCGCGACCAGGATGATCAACATCAGCGGCAGATACTTTTTAGCCGGTAAACCCGTGAAAAAGTAAAACACAAGAAAATAAAGCAACAGAAAAGTCAGAACGGACGAATTACAAAGATAGCCGCATATAAAGATCAATGATGCAAAGACTAAAAAACCATTTTTTTTTCTTTCGAGATAATTCAGCAAAAACCACAGGCTTGAAATCCCGCAGAAAGAAGCCAGTAATTCACCCCTGTAATTCAGGTTAGCGACAACCTCTGTATGGACAGGATGAACCATAAAGACCAAGGCAATCAGGAAGGGGAAAAGGATATTATAATCTTTCAGCAGCCGCTTCAGGGTAAAAAATACAAGCATCGACAGGAACGCGTAAATCATCACGTTGAATAAATGACAGAATATAGTATTCATTCCCCAAAGATACTGTTCGATGGAAAAAATGAGATTTACCAATGGTTGCATGATCTGTTTCCCGGGAATAAGAAAGCTATCGGCGGGAGTATGCCTGGTGATGGTATTTCCGTAAAGCGCCCATGAAAACAGGAAAAAGAACAGGCCAAAAATATGATTGGCTTTTTCCGGCCGGTAAGGAAGGACTTGTTCTTCCGGGGTTTTTTTCCTGGCGGCAACGTTTTTCATTTTGCCGCGCACCGGTCGTATATGATCAATTCCTTGTTTCATTCCGGTATTATAAATCGCGGTAAAGATACTATATTCAGGGGCTTATTGCTTTAATAGCAAGGGTGAGGGCCACAAAATCGCTTACATTCAGACGTTCGGCGCGTAGGTCCAGCATCTGCTTGAGCGCGCTGTCGTCCGATAACAGGGATTTATCAAGAAGCGGACGGAGCGCATTCCGCAGGGTCTTTCTCCGTTGGTTAAAGGCCATTTTAACAACGCGGAAAAACAAAGCCTCATCGCATCCCAGGGATATTACCTCATTGCGGCGTAAGCGAATGACGGCCGATTTTACTTTGGGCGGCGGGTCAAATACATTTTCATTGACCGTAAAGAGATAATCGATCTCAAAAAAAGCCTGCAATAATACACTGAGGATCCCATAAGTTCTGTTTCCCGGAGGGGATGCCACGCGGAGGGCCACTTCTTTCTGGAACATTCCGATAACCTCCCTGACCCGGTGTCGATATTCCAGGGCTTTGAATAAGATCTGGGAGGAGATGTTATAGGGAAAATTGCCGATGAAAGAGATGGGAGATGGGAGATGGGAGATGGGGGATGGAAAGCAGGATAAATCGTATTTCAGGAAGTCAGCCTCAATCAACTTCCCTGAAATTTCGGGAAAAGTCGATATCAAATAACTTACAGCTTCCCTGTCCACTTCCATGAAATAAGGGTCAAACCGGGGATCCTGAAGGAGATATTTTGATAAGGATCCCATTCCCGGACCAATTTCCAATACCAATGGATATTCCGGATTGAGGTAACCCACGATTTTTTGCGCGATGTTTTCATCCCGTAAAAAATGCTGGCCTAAATGCTTCTTTGGTCGTATCATGGGTTCAACTTTCTTCAAATAAATGCCAGGCGCTGGATCCCCCATCTCTTATCCCTTACCCTACATCCGATCCCCTCTCAACGTCCTGAACCGTTTCCGCGCATCCGGTACAAAAATGCTCCCCGGGTATTTTTCCATTAGCTCCTGGTATAAAGCCATCGCCTGCTCTTTGTTGTTCAGTTTTTTCTCAGTCAGCGAAGCGCGGTACATCAGGGCTTCGTCGGCCAAGATCCCGTCAGGATAAACCATGACCAACTGCCCGAAAAGCGAGTCGGCTTTTATAAATTGGCCCTGTTTTTGCATAATCATGGCTTTCTTAAATATAACCTGTTGAAGGATTGGATGTTCTGTGAATAATTGGGGTATTGAATCAAGGGTTTTAAGGGCAAGGTCCTCTTCGTTCCGGTAATCCAGCAGGTCAGCCCGCGCATAATACCCCAATGCAACGGTATTGCTATCGGGGTCTAAGTCCTCGCTAATCAATAGTGATAAAGCAATGGCATCGTTGGCGATGAACCTGGAAGTGGAAGCCTTCAGGATATCCGCCTGGGCAAGAGCCCATTTGAATTCACCAATATAAAAAGAGAGCATGGTGTTTTTGAATTTGGCCTCCTGCCCGATGATATCATTTTTAAATTCCTTATAAACCTGCTGATAGAGTAATGTGGCTTCCCATACGTCATCGGTAAAAAGGAGTATGTCGGCTAATTCAATTTTACACTCGGCTCTTTGCTGGGGAGTGATCCCGGGAATTTCAATGGCATTTTCAAGCAACGCAGCAGCTTCGTCCGTCTTCTTTAAATAAAAAGCCTCAAGATGGGCCAGGTTTCTGGTCAATGAAATACTTTCAGGATCTTCCTGTGATTTCCCGATCTCCTCTTTCATTTCTTTTTCCAGGCCGGTCAGGAGTTGTTTGGAGGGAGAAGGGGCTGATAATGCCATGAGGTACCTGGTATTGATCAACTCCCTCCGGCTCAGATCATAAAAAGGAAAATCCGTTCCCTTGGCGATCAGGTACTGATAACATTCCATGGCCAGCTTATATTCTTCGTTTGATGCGGCCAGCCCGGCTAACTGGACCAACCTGTCGCCACTTTCCTGCAATCTTTTGTCAAGCGCTTTGCCCTGAATAAATGCCAGGTCAAAATCTTTTTGCTGAATAGAGTACCACCAGAGCAATTCAGCATACCAGATTTTATCAGGATACTGTTGTGCCCTGGCTAACAGAACTTTTCGGAAGCGGTCGTTCTTTTCATTGTTAATATCATTGGATAACAGCATCTGCAGCCTATCCTGGACCGTATTCATATAGGATCTGTTGATTTCCAGAAGATCGAGATACTGCTCTATCACACTTGTAAAATCGCCCATACGTTCATATATACCGGCCATCTCCACGTTAAAAGGATAGGAATTTTTTAACAGATCCCGTCCGCGGAGGTAAGTTTTAATGGCATATTCATATTCCCCCCTGGCGCTGAATGCATTTGCCAGATCCGCGATCTGTTGCTGGTTCGGGGTAAGTTTACTGATGGCATCCTCATAAATTTTCTTCGATTTTTCCTCGTTTCCCTCCCGGTATTTCAAATAACCCATATCAACCATGAACCGGAGAGCGGTTGGTTCTGCTTTTTGTTGCTTTTTGATGAGCTTTTCAGCTTTATTATACTCTTTGATCTCCACCCAGCAAAAAAGAAGATACTGATAGTAATAGGATCCCGGCTTCTGCTGAAACAACCGTTCATAAATTTCGGCTGCTTTGTCATATTCATGGTCCTGGTAAAACTGGATGGCTAATTGTTCGTCATTCCCCTGCTGGGAGGCATTCTGTTGAAATGGGAGTAAAGGCCTGTCGGGACGCCGGTCCTGGGAGTAGCAATTGACAACTGATAACTGACAATTGACAACAATGAAAAACAGGAAAAAAGAAAGCCTCTTTTTTCTGACCTTAGAAAAAAACGTAAATCCGGACCCGCGTGGCATTCTCATCTATCTGATCTTTTTTCAGGGGCTAAGAGGTTGACAGCAAACCAGGACATCATTGCCATTCCGGTTTCCAGACACCGTTCGTTCACATCAAATGTGTCGGTATGAAGGTTCGCGTTGATCCCTTTGGAATAATCGGAAATTCCAAGTCGGTACAAGCAGGAAGGGACGCGTCCGGCAAAATAGGAAAAATCTTCAGCGGTCATACGCGGTTCAAGCGTGCGAACATGGGCCGGACCGAGATAATCCTCCGCCCAGCCAAAAAGTTTCCCCGTGAGGACAGGGTCATTATCAAGGTAAGGGTACCCATGGGCAATTCTCACCTCACAATCGGCGCCCATCCCTTGTGCCAAGGCCTTGGAAATTTTCTCTATCCTTTGATGAATCTCATTTCTCCATGTCTCATTATAGGTGCGGACTGTTCCTTCCATTTTTACTTCCGATGGAATAATATTGGTACGCCCTTCCCCTGAGATCTTGCCAATGGATACCACCGATGGGATTACCGGGTCCGCGTTCCGGCTAACGATTTGTTGAAGGGCAACAATGATGTGGGCCGCGATCAGAATGGGATCGGTAACCTGATTGGGTGTGGCTGCATGGCCTCCTTTCCCCTTCACCGTGATGAAAAATTCATCGGTCGAAGCCATATAAGGGCCTGCTTTCATACCGACATCGCCGGCATCCAGGTTATTGATCACATGTTGGGCAATGATCAGTTCCGGTTTCGGATTTTCAAGGATCCCGGCTTCGATCATTTGAATGGCCCCTCCGGGATAAGTTTCTTCCGACGGCTGAAAGATCAGTTTTATGGTACCCGCGAACTGATCCCTCACCTGCATCAGGATCCTGGCTGCTCCCAGCAGGCAGGCTATATGGACATCGTGGCCGCAGGCATGCATTTTACCGGGATGGGCCGATTTATATTCAGTCTCGTTTTTCTCATCAACCGGCAGGGCATCCATATCGGCGCGGAGGGCAATGCACCGGGAGGAAGGGTCCACCCCTTCTATCAATCCGGCAACACCGGTCCCTGCAATTCCGCTGGTATATGGTATGCCATACCCATCCAACTTTTTACAGATGAATGCAGCCGTTTGAAATTCCTCCTTCGAAAGTTCCGGATACTTGTGAAGGCGCCTTCGGATATCCTGAACCTCCTGAAAAAAAGACTTCGATAAACTTTCTATTTGATGTTTAAGTTGCTTCATTAACGGAACAATAAAATTAATCCTCAAAATTAGGAAATGTTTACCTCAGTTGTAAATAAAGTCACTTTTAATCCTCTCTTAATCCCATTTTTCCGATCTTTGTATGTTCAATTACAGGTTGACCATGCCTTATTTTAAACATCTGTTATTTATCCTTCTTATTTTATTGTCGGGAATCTCTTGTCAGAATGACCGGGCAAAAAGCCATGTTACGCAGGGGAGCAAGATCCCTGTGAATAAAGAGAAACCAGCAGATGATAAACCGTTGTTGGAAGCATTGGAAGTACTCCGTAACGATCCATCCCTGAAAAACGGTTCATTGGGGTATCTGGTTGTGGATATTACGGCCAAAGATCCGGTGATCCTGGCAGATTACCGTTCCAAATGGCCGATGATCCCTGCTTCAACTTTAAAAATCTTTGTTACCGGGGCCGCCCTCGATATTTTCGGGAAAGAGATCATTCCGGAAATCACTATAACCAATCTCATGAGCGTAAACTGGCGTTCTTCAAAACTGCTCCGAAAAATAGGAGGAAGAGTGAACAATAACGCCACAACCGGAGAGGGCGTCAAAGCAATACTCAACTATTGGGAAAACAAGGGTGTGGATACCCATGGCATGTTTTTTTATGATGGGAACGGCTTATCGCGCCGAAACGCGATTTCACCCAAACAACTTGTCGATGCGCTTTATGTTATCAGGACCTCACCCTATTTCAGGTATTTCTACGAATCGCTTCCCCTTGCAGGGCTGACTGGCACGCTCCATAAAGCCATGAAAGGGACCGTGGCCGAAGGCCGTATCCGGGCAAAAACCGGTACCATTTCAAAAGTAAAAAGTTTTGCCGGATATGTTTCCACCGTTTCGGGACGAAAGCTTGTTTTTTCCCTGTTGGTCAATGATTTTGATGGCCGGACAAAGCTGATGAAGAAAAAGCTGGAAGCTGTTTTAATCAAAATGGCCGAAATCTGAAGATCAGTTTTGGGACTTTTTTAAGTAGGGGTGGTTTTTTTTATGTTCAGCCATCAATTAAATGATTGCAATTCATATAATTTCCGGTAAACCCCGTTGGTGGCCAGTAAATTATTGTGCGTACCCCGCTCAACAAGTCTGCCGTTCTGCATGACGATGATCTCGTCGGCAAATTGAATGGTCGATAAACGATGGGCAATAACAATGGAAGTACGGTTGCGCATCAGGTTTTCCAGGGCTTGTTGAACAAGCCTTTCCGATTCGGTATCCAATGCCGATGTGGCCTCATCTAAAATCAGAATGGGCGGATTTTTCAGAACAGCGCGGGCAATGCTCAGGCGTTGTCTTTGCCCGCCTGACAGTTTGGCGCCCCTGTCCCCTATGTTGGTACTATATCCCAACGGCATCTTTTCAATAAATTCATGGGCATTTGCCACCTTGGCGGCTGAAATCACATCCGATTCACTGACATTGTCCATGCCAAAGGCAATGTTGTTAAAGACCGAATCGTTGAAGAGGATCGTCTCCTGTGAAACAATGCCCATCAATCCCCGCAAATCACTGATGATGAGATCGCGGATGTCGATACCATCGATCAGGATCTGTCCCTTTATGCAATCATAAAACCGGGGTAAAAGATCCACGAGGGTGGATTTTCCCCCACCCGATGGGCCCACAACCGCGATGGTCTTACTCTTGCTGATGGTTAAATTGATTTGATGCAAAACCGGTTCTGTGTCATAAGAGAAACTCACATCCCGGTATTCTATATCCGACCGGAAATCTTTTTTGCTTATGGCTTCCGGTTTTTCTTCGATGACTTCCGGTTCTGAAAGGACCTGTTCGATCCTATCGATGGAGGCAGCTCCTTTCTTAATGTTATAAAAAGCCTGGGTGATGGATTTGGCCGGTGGCATCAATTGCGAAAAAATGCCCAGATAAATCAGGAATGTTGCCGCATCAAGAAAATTACCCGGCGTGAAGACCAGTTTTCCACCATACCACAGGACGATGGTAACCACGCAGGCGCTCAGAAATTCACTGAGCGGGGAAGCAAGGTCCCTTTTACGATAAAGCCGTATCATCAGGCGATTGTATTCCTGATTGGTTTTCCGGAATCGTTTATCAGCAAAATCAATGGCGTTAAATGCCTTGATGATCCTTAAACCGGAAATGGATTCTTCAATCACCGATAAAATGAAACCCATCTTTTTCTGCCCTTTATCCGAAGTCCGTTTCAGGCTTTTTCCGATCCTGCCGATGATCAAACCGCTGATGGGCAATAAAACAAGAACAAAGATGGTCAGTGAAGGGCTGATGACGAAAAGGATCACCAGGGAAGCAATGATCGTGATCGGATCCCGGAAAGCCATTTCAAGCGAGCTCATGATGGACCACTCAACTTCCTGCACATCATTGGTCATCCGGGCTATGATATCCCCTTTGCGTTTTTCGTTAAAATAGGATAAAGGAAGGATCAGCACTTTAAGATAAAGATCATTTCTCAGATCTTTTACTACCCCATTGCGGACAACTGCCAGAAAATACATGGCCAGATAGCGGAAAAGATTCTTCAGAAAATAAAGAATGATGATAACGAAACCAATATAAATCAACATTCTCTCATTTCCATATTGATTTAATAATTGCCCGGTATAATAATAAAAATTATCCTTGACGACATCATAATCCATTTTAAGTGGCGGCGCTGACGCGGGAATCTCCATCTGGTGAAACAGCATCTGCAGGACCGGTATGAATAAGGCAAAGGATGCCAGTGAAAATATTACGGCAAGAATGTTGAACACTACGTTCAGTAAGGCATACACCCAGTATGGACCGGCAAAACGAAGGATCTTGAAAAAACTCTTCATAAATGCAAAGATATATGTTTACAATTGACTATTGACAATTGACAATTGACAATTGACTATTTTAAATTTCATCCCCCATCTCTCATCTCCTATCCCCCATCTCTTATCTTTTATCGCCTATCTCCTCCATCCCTCTGCATTTTCTGTGTTTTTATTTGTACTTTTGTATTATGGAATCAACCCGACAGCAAAAAATTTCACGCCTCGTCCAGAAGGAACTGGGCGTAATTTTTCAAAAGGAAAGCCGGAACCTCTTTGAAGGGACAATGATCACGGTAACCAAGGTTCAGATCACGAAAGACCTGGCCATTGCCAAGGTAAATCTCAGTTTGTTTGGGACCAAAGATAAAAAGGCTTTGCTTGATAAGATCCGGCAACATACAAGGGAGATACGTCACCAGCTGGCACAGCAGGTCCATGCCCAGTTAAGGATCATGCCTGATTTGCAGTTTTATCTGGACGACTCCCTGGATTACATCGACAACATTGAGCAGTTGCTAAAAGATGGTTGAATTTCGAGTTTCAAATTTTGAATCGGCCCCATGCAATACGATCCGATAAAAAAGTCGTTGGGAACGGTTTTCAACCGGACTCCTAAATTGAGAATATTATTTTACAAGTTACTTGATATATTGCTCTTACGGGCTTGGTATGTGCGTCGGGAGATCAAAACATGGGCCGGCGATCCTAAGGTTCGGAACGATCGCCGGAGGGCCATGTTGGATGCCGGATCAGGTTTTGGGCAATATACCTATTTTTTGTCGGGGCTTAACCCGTTTTGGTTCACCAATGCTGTGGATGTAAAAGAAGAACAAATTGCGGATTGCACCGCTTTTTTTTCGAAGATCAACCGCGGGAATGTCCTTTTTGAAAAAGCGGACCTCACTACCTTTAACTATCCGGATAAATTTGACCTGATTTTATCGGTGGATGTCATGGAACATATTGCCGATGATGAAAAAGTTTTCCGTAATTTTTATGATTCCCTTACACAGCAAGGCATGCTGCTGATCTCAACTCCTTCTGACCAGGGGGGGTCCGACGTCCATGATCATGAAACAACTTCGTTCATTGATGAACATGTCCGCGATGGGTACAACATCAATGAAATTTGTGAGAAGTTGAAAAGAGCGGGATTCAGAAGGACGGAAGCTTCTTACTCCTATGGTCCGCAAGGCAAGACTGGTTGGCGGCTTTCAATGAAATATCCCATCCTGATGCTGAATACTTCCAGGATGTTTTTTCTGCTTCTCCCTTTTTATTACATCCTGGCGTGGCCTGTGGCTTTAATATACAACTGGCTGGATATGAGGAGCCCCCATCAATCAGGAACCGGTTTAATTGTAAAAGCATGGAAATGAATAACATAGTTTTATTTTTGATTTTTATACTTTGAATTTTCCTTTTTATATAGCCCGCCGGTACCTGATTTCTAAAAAATCGCACAATATCATCAACATTATTTCCGCGATTTCCATTACTGGCGTGGCCATCGGGACCATGGCGCTGATCATTGTGCTTTCGGTATTCAACGGGTTTGAGAAACTGGTTATTTCGCTTTTCAGTTCTTTCAACCCTGACATACAGGTTACTGCGGTTAAGGGTAAGACTTTCGATATCAGCGCGATCCCCATCGGGCAATTGAAAAAAATTCCAGGGGTGGCCTATCTTTCCGAAGTTATAGAGGAGGATGCCCTGGTCAAATACAAGGACAAACAGACAATTGTCACGATCAAGGGTGTAAGTGAAGACTTCATACATATAACCGGGATTGACACCATGATGTCGGAAGGGAAATTCATCCTGCAGGATAAGGGCCAGGATTTCGCAGTGCCGGGGTATGGAATTGCTGCCACCCTGGGGGCAAACCTGCAGGATTATCTGAATCCGCTTGTGGTTTATGTTCCCCGCCGGGACGTCTCCTTCGCGGGAGGGTTTGAAACTGCCTTTAATTCAGGGGTGGTTTTCCCTTCCGGTTTTTTCTCTATCCAGCAGGATTATGATGTAAAATATGTACTCCTTCCCCTGCGGTTCGTAAAAGAGCTGCTGGATTATAAAAACGAACGGACTTCACTGGAATTGGGATTGGCAAAGAAAGCAGATCAGGAAAAGGTCCAGGGAAAGATCAAGGATCTCTTAGGAAATGGCTATACCGTCAAGAACCGTTTTCAACAGCAGGAGATCCTTTATAAAATAATGCGATCGGAAAAATTGTACATTTTTCTCATCCTCGCTTTTATCCTTTTCATGGCTACTTTCAATGTGATCGGGTCATTATCCATGCTGATCCTGGATAAAAGGAAAGATATTACCGTACTCCGCAGTATGGGGTGTAACCAGCAAATAATCCGGCGTATTTTTTTCATGGAGGGAATTCTCACCTCATTGATTGGCGCTATTGCCGGTCTGGCCCTTGGGGCCCTTTTATGCTGGGTCCAGATCCGTTTTGGGATCATTGCCCTGGGCGACGCCGACAGTAGTTTCGTGGTAAGCGCTTATCCGGTACACATGCAGGTTTCGGATTTCTTCATTGTCCTTTCAACCGTTTTATTCGTTGGTTGCCTTGCGGCATGGTACCCTGTTTATAACATCCGTAAAATAAACCTTGGAATGGTCAAACTGGATTGATCATGCCCTCTGGGAAATGGTTGTTATCTTCAATTTTCAGGAAACATAAATTTCCAGGATTTTGCATACGGGATCCGGTTTCAGGGTTATATTTTCCATGACCGCGGGCAATAACAAGGCTTCACCTGGCCCGATGCTGACACAATCGGTAGCAGTAGCGATCCCTGCTTTCCCACCAATACATAAATAGATGACGAATGAGTCCAGATCGGAATAATCCTTTTCAACCGGAACGTTTACCGACAGGAGGTTGGTTGTAAAATAAGGACAATTCACCAGGGGAGCGGACTGGTTCGGGATTTCGCGGTAAGGGGTACGGTATGAATCATAGACCTTAAAATCAATAGCTTCCAGGGCTAAATCCGTATGGAGTTCTCGGGATTTACCCAGGCTGTCGAGCCGGTCCCAATCATAAATCCGATAGGTCGTATCAGCGGTTTGCTGAATCTCCGCTAACAGGATTCCGGGGCCCAAAGCGTGGACCCTGCCTGCCGGAATAAAAAACAGGTCACCTTTTGAAACCTTCTCGGTATTTAGAATTTCCTTTAATCTTTTTTCTTTAAGACGCTCCAGGTACATATCCCTGCTTACCTCCTGGTTGAAACCGGTAATCAGTTCAGCCCCGGGCGCTGCATCCAGAATATACCACATTTCCGTTTTCCCGTTTTCCAGTTTTCGTATTCTGGCTAAAGCGTCATCAGGATGGACCTGGATTGAGAGATAATCGTTAGCGTCAATTATTTTGATCAGAAGCGGAAATTCAGTTTTATGCTTTTCAAAAACGCTTTCACCCACCAGTTCATCCATATAGATTTCAAGGATTTCGTTCAGTTCATTTCCGGCTAAAAATCCATTGACTATTTCTGATTGGCATCCCGGGACTCCGGAAAGCGCCCAAAGTTCGCCACAGTTTGTAAGAGGGGAAAAATCCAAACCAAGGTTGGTCCTTATCTTTTCCCCACCCCAGATTTTATCTTTATAAATCGGCTTGAACTTCAGTGGATACAACATAATTTAAACATTCAATTAAGGGATCCGCCCCGAAAATATTTTTTACGACTAATACGCAAAGGGACCAAATATTAAATAAGTGGTAAAAGTAAAGATTTCAGTTTTTGGATCCGGCTCAATAATTATTTTATAACTTTGAAAAGTAGTACACGTACAAAATTACTGAATTTCCCTGTGTTTATGAAACTCATAAATGACTTTATCCCCGAATTGATATCGCTGCGGAAAGAGTTACACCATAATGCTGAAAATTCCGGAAATGAACATTTCACCTCCCAGTTGGTCAAACGGTTTTGTTTGCAGTTTGAACCTTCCGGTATCGTTGAAAAGTTGGGAAAAACCGGACTTGCTTTGATATATGAGAGTGGCAACCCCGGAAAAACATTGATGTTCCGCGCCGATATGGATGCTTTGCCCATAGAGGAAGATATTGAAACTCCTTATACTTCAGTAAAAAAGTCGTTATCCCATAAATGTGGCCATGACGGGCACATGGCCATCCTTTGCGGGCTGGCTTTTTTATTACAGCAGCATCCCATACATCATGGACGGGTGATCCTCCTGTTTCAGCCAGCAGAAGAGACTGGCAAGGGAGCGCGTATGGTCCTTGCCGATCCGAAATTCAAATCTTTACAGCCCGATTACTGTTTTGCGCTTCATAACATTCCCGGGTATCCCCGGCATTCAATTCTGGTAAAAGATAACACTTTTGCCATGGCTTCGGAGGGAATTTTGATCACACTCAGGGGGCATGCTGCCCATGCAGCTTATCCTGAACAGGGGATCTCCCCTGTTCCTGCGATGATCGAATTAGTGGAAAAGCTGCCTCTTTTAATCTCCAGAAAAAAGATATATAAACATTTCGTCCAATTAGCGGTCACGTATGCCAAAGCCGGAAGATTTGGATTCGGGACAGTTCCCGGGAATGCAGAGTTTGCAGTAACACTCAGGGCTGAAGAGGGCCCCGATCTGGAACGCTTACACAAAGAGATAACCAAAATGGTCGCAAAAACGGCTTCCCACTATTATCTTGAAGATCATTTCAAACGGTTCGAGCCTTTCGACGCATCCTGCAACAATCCTTTTGTCGTTGGGGCCATCCGGAAAGTAGCAGAACGGCATCATTTTACCTTGATTGAATTGAAGGAACCTTTCAGATGGTCAGAAGATTTCGGACAATTCATGAACCGGTATCCGGGAGCGATGTTTGGGCTTGGGGCAGGAGAGAACCATTCCGATCTGCATACCTGGTATTATGACTTCCCGGATGAGATCATTGAGACCGGGATTAAAATGTTTTATGGAATCATCCAGGATCTTTCCAATGATTAAAACTTTATGCGTTTTTTGTGGTTCCAGTATTGGTGACCTGCCGGTTTTTGCCGATAACGCCCGTCAGCTGGCAGAAATTCTGATGAAGAAGCAAATTTCTTTGGTGTATGGGGGCGCCAATGTGGGATTGATGCAAGTCCTTGCCGATACGCTTTTAAATGCCGGGGGAAGGGTCATTGGCGTTATGCCACAATCGCTTGTGGAAAAGGAGGTGGCCCATAAAAATTTGACCGAGATGCATATTGTCGCTGATATGCAGGAGCGGAAGGCCCTGATGGCCGACCTTTCAGATGCTTTTATTGCCCTTCCCGGCGCCTATGGGACACTGGACGAACTTTTCGAAGTCCTGACCTGGAATCAATTAGGGATTATCCATAAGCCGATCGGATTGCTGAACATTGAAGGCTTTTACACCTCCCTCCTCTCTATGCTTGACCATGCAGTAGCAGCGAGGTTTCTCCGGACTGAACACCGGAACATTCTTCAGGTCTCAGAAAACCCGGAGGATCTCCTTGAAAAATTGGAAGCGTTTAAACCGGTCATTGCTGAAAAGTGGATCGAACGCCTGAAGGCTGGAAAAATATAAATAAAGATGCTGATAATAGGTATTACGGGTACGCTGGGAGCGGGAAAAGGAACAGTAGTGGAATACCTTATCAGGCAAAAAGGCTTTCACCACTATTCCGTCAGGGCCTATCTCCTGGAAATAATAAGGCAAAGAAAAATGCCTGAAAACAGGGACAGTATGTTCAGCCTTGCCAATGAATTGCGGGCGGAGCATGGGCCCTCCTACGTGACTGATCAGTTATACCTCCTGGCTGAGAGGAATGGTCAGCCTTGTGTTATTGAAAGTATCCGCACCACGGGAGAGGTGACATCACTGAAGGAAAAAGGAAATTTTTACCTCTTCGCCGTGGATGCAATCCCCGAGATCCGTTATCAACGGGTACAACTCAGGAAATCAGAAACCGATTATGTTTCCTTCGAAACTTTTTTAGAGGAAGAACAACGCGAGATGAAAACAACCGATCCCAACAAGCAAAATCTTGCCGGATGTAAACAATTAGCCGATTTTATTCTTTCCAACAACCGGACGAAAGAAGACCTTTACCGACAGGTTGAGGAAGCGCTTGCTCAAATCAATTTACAAGGGTGATCTTACGGATGAGTATTTCTTTATCCGTCTTGATCTTTACAAAATAAAGCCCTTTTACAGCGGTAGAAAGATCAACAGAAAATTCCTTTTCCCCATCGCCACTGAGGACCGTGAATATTTTTCCGGTGCAATCATAAAGGGTTATTTCCCTTATGATCTCATCATTGCCAGTAATCCTGAACTGATCCCTGACGGGATTCGGCGAGATCCGGATGCCATTCTGAACCTTTTCTTCGACCGGAACGATGTTACCATCGATCAGGACATCATCAATACAAACGCCGAAACCAAATTTTGCATTCCCTTCAAAGGCAAACTGAATCTGGCTGGATATAACGGGCAGGGTGATCACTTCCTCGGTCCAGGAAGTGATGGATTGGGTAAAACTTTGTAATGAGATCCAGGGATCGATGGGCGAGGTACGATAAAATACCGTCAGTTCATCCTGCCGGGTCCCCCATCGTTGCATAAATAGCCAGAACCGTAACTCCACATTCCAGTAGTTGGTCAGATCCATCGTGGGAAGGATCAGCATATTTTTGTTTGGAGCAGTAGATATATCTTTCAGACATGCGTTCCGTATCCCGGTATGGGCCTCCTCGGGAAAACCTCCACCAGCGCCGGCGCCGTTTCCCTTACAAAAAAGCCAGGCCGGATCAGAATTTTCCTGACTCCAGCAAACAGGCATTTCAGCCGAATTCTCAAAACCTTCGGCAAATGGCAGGTCGGCAACGGCATCGCATAAAGTGAAAGCATCTGCAGCGACCCCAAACGAGTATACATTTCCTGTAATAGCCGACCAGGTTTTATAGTAATAACGGGTATTGGTTGATAAGCCCTGATGATAAAAAAGGGTATCGCCGGTACCGGAATAAAGGACCATGGCCCCACCCGGAATGGTATCACCCGGCATATAGGACATTCCGTTTACAGGCGTGCCAAAATCAGGGACCGTGTTATACGCGATCATGATGTGGTCGATGCCGGAATTGTTTTGCCAGCTTAACTGAATTTGTGAAGTACTGATGGCTGTTGCCCTGAAGTTGCCAGGATCCTTGATATTGGTCACATTAACCGTAAAAGAGATGGTCGTGTCGGCCGATGTTACATTCATAAAAATCAAGCCACCCGGGGCGCCATCCTGGAGAAAAGAAGCCGGGTCGGTATTTTCATTCATTTCAGTCCTGCTTGATTCAGCTGAAAAATAAGCCAGATTTGGCGAGCCATTTTCAGTGAGGGTACCTCCGGGCCTGAAAAGATAAACTTCATCGGGAGGTCCGCCTGCATTGCCCTCCAGGGTATCGATGCGATAGACCAATAACCCGGAACCCGGAAGGGTCCCCTCGAAGGTTCCCTGTTTTTTCCGGTATTCAACAATGAAAAACTGTGTAGCCGAAAAGGGAGAAGCAATCTTATAACAATTATTTGAAGGAGTCCTCAACGGATGTAATGTGTAAACACCGGAGGTAGTTATTTGTGGGATATCTGTAATCCAGGCATTGTTGGTATATTTCCATTTCATATAGGCGCCCATGTGACCGCTCCCGCTTTCCATCAGGTCCCAGTTACCGACAGGGGAGATCCCGTTATCGGTGTAATGGTAAAGGTCAGGCGCACCCAAAGCATGGAACATTTCATGGCACAAAGTATTTACTTCGACCTGGGTCTCCGGTTGAAAAGTGTAATCATACACCCGTTTACCGTTTATATAAACATAATTCGAATAAAGCGTCCAACGATGTGCCCAAAGCAGGTCGGCCCAGGCGCCATTATTCCCGCGGATAATAAAACAAACGTTATCCACTTTCCCGTCATTGTCCCCATCGATATTGAGATCCCCTGGTACCGGTGAATTGGCATTGATCCAGGTTATGGCATCCTTGAGCAAAGTATGTTCCCGCGTTCTCCTTTGTTCATCACCATTATAACCACCCGGGTTCGTAGTGGCATTATAAGGCTGGAAGTATCCCCGGTTGTGCGAATCCCGATAGGACAGGTTAACGGTCATATCACAGGCAGGATAATGGGTACTGCTGATGGTAAAAGCGCTGTATGAAACATCGGAATAATAGGATTTCAGGGTATTTCCTGTTTCCGGGTTGAACAGGTCATCATAAGTCTGCCGGGTAATGGTGAATTCCGTATCATCACTGAAACGGATATAGACGATAAGATTATTCATAGTTCCTGTGTGAGGCGCCCTTACCGACTGGTCAACATCCCTGGTATAGAAATCGCGTCGCTTCTGATATGCCGAAGGTGAGATCTTTGCCCACTTTTTCAGGGTAGTTTGTGCCGGGTCGGCTTCACCTACCAGATATTTTGTTGGCCGGACCATATCTCCTGCCTTCTCGCCATAATAAAAATTTCCGTCATCAGCCTGGATGATGGTATATCCATCTTTATCATGAAGCCAGTTAAAAAATTCATCTCCTGAAACAAAACAGTTGATCACTGTGCCATTTTGTTGAGTTACCTGATAAGGAAGATAACTGAACCAGGCGGCGCTTGAAGTCAGGGTCATGAACGCCAATAAAACAAAAAATAATCCGGATTTTATTTTCATCTGTTATTCAGTTTTTTAATTACAGGCAAAAGTAGCATTTTCTTTACAAAACAGTATCTTTGTGAAAGAAATTAGTGGAAAAACCGGGACCTATGGAAAAGGATAAAAACAGAAGGCCAACCTGGGATGAATATTTCATGGAAGTGGCGGCAACTGTCGCAAAGAGGGCGACCTGTGACCGGGGACGCAGCGGGTGTGTCATTGCCCGCGACAAACAGATTCTTGTCACCGGATATGTAGGGTCGCCGCGAGGGCTACCCCATTGTGATGATGTGGGCCATCTGATGAAGAAAGTGTTACATGAGGATGACCGAATAACCCAACACTGCGTGCGTACCGTGCACGCGGAACAAAATGCCATCTGCCAGGCAGCCCGCCTCGGGATCTCTCTTGAAGGCGCGACTCTTTATTGTCGTATGACACCTTGCAGGACCTGCGCCATGCTCATCATCAATTGCGGGATCGTGAGGGTAGTATGTGAAAAAAAATACCACGACGGGGCGGCCTCGGAGGAAATGTTCAAACAAGCCGGTATCAGCCTGGAATATGTGAGCGAGGAGATCCAGGAATACGACTTGCAATAGATTCCTTTTTTATTACTTTTTATTTTAACAGGTTATGATACAAAGCGGTAAAGTTCACCAATCCGGTGACCTGTAGTATAGTCAGGACCACTGAAAGGACGATGACAGCCCGGATAAATCCGGCTCCTTTCTTAACGGCCAGGTAAGAAGCGATCAGGGCGCCGATGATGCTCCCGGCTGACAGGATCAGTCCATATAGGTAATTTACTTTCCCGTCAATGATAAAAACCAGCAATGCGAAGATGGCATAGAAGAAAACGATCAGGTTTTTGACGGCATTGGCTTTCACCAGGTCATAACCCACACCAAGGACAAGCGACATCAGTAAAAAATAACCAACGCCAACCTGGATAAATCCCCCATAAAATCCGACTATAAAGAAAATCAACATTTGCCACCATTTCAGGGAACCCTGCAACATCGATGGATTTTCTTTCAGCCATTTGTCGGGTTTGTAAAATAAAAAGAAAAGCATGATCACCATGGCTACGGCCATCGCGATTTCGATCACTTTTGTGTTGACATCTACTGCCAGGTAAGCCCCTAAAACCGATCCGATCGTCGCGGGAATGCCGAGCCAAACCGGTTTCAGGTTATCAAACATTTTCTGGCGGGTAAAATTACCTACCGAAGAAAGCGTTTGGAAAAAAATACTGATCCGGTTGGTGCCGTTCGCAATATTAGCAGGCAAACCAAGGATCAGCAGCAAAGAAAGACTGATCACGGAACCGCCTCCCGACAGGGTGTTGATGAACCCGACGAAGATCCCGGCAACGATGATTACGATAATTTCTGTGAGGGACATGAAAAGAATCAGGGATTAGTCAATTTTCGCAATTTGCTATGTCTCCGGCTATAAAGAAAATAAATGGTCAGGCCGATGGCAAGCCAAACAAGGAAACGCATCCAGTTTGTAATGCCTAATTGGGACATCAGGTAAAAGTTTGTCAGCAACCCAAGAACGGGAATCAATGAAAGTTGTTTCCAGACTCCCATAAAGGTCATTATAGCCGCGGCGATGATGAATATCAGGATGGGAAATTCGGTCCGGAGGAGTGAACCGGCAGCCGGGGCAGGATACAGGATACAGGATGCCGGATGATAGATGGCAGAAAGTAGCTTTTCGAATTCTGGTGGGCGCCAGAAAAGGAGCAATACCAAAATTCCGGTCCATATCAGGGGCAGGAAATAACGGCTGTTCAGGTAAGGGATCCGGAACCCTTTTACTTCCTGATCCGATTCCATGCTCCGCCCTTTCCCATCAAGGACCAGGACTCCGCCCGAAACAAGGATAAAGGCAAATAAGGTACCGATGCTGGTGAGGTCGGTCACTTCGGTCAGATTCATAAACAGGGAAGGAACGGCTACCAGGATACCGGCAATAATGGTTGAAAACCAGGGCGTTTTAAAGCGGGGGTGGATTTTCGAAAATGACCGGGGAAGTAAGCCATCGCGACTCATGCTCATCCATATTCTGGGCTGGCCTACCTGAAATACGAGCAGCACACTGGCCATGGCAACCACAGCGCTTAGGGCGATAATACCGGAAAGCCTGGTCAGGTTCAGTTTCTGAAAAGCATAAGCCAGCGGATCGCCTACGCCCAGTTCGCTGTAATGAAGCATCCCTGTAAGGACGAGACTGATCATGATATACATCACCGTGGTGATGGCCAACGCCAGTATAATGGCACGGGGCAGGTCGCGGCGGGGATTCCGGCACTCTTCAGCCGTCGTGGATATGGCATCAAATCCAATATAGGCAAAAAATACCCCGGAAACACCTTTGAGCACCCCTGAGAGCCCATTGGGGGCAAAAGGATGCCAGTTGTTTGTATTGATATAAAAGGAACCGACGCCAATAATCAGCAATAAAATCCCGATTTTCAGCATGACCATGGTATTGCTGGCTACCTTGGTCTCATAGATCCCGATATAAACGAGTACAGAGATAAAGATGACAATGAAGAATGCCGGGATATCGGCGATGATCCTGATCCCCGCGATAAAAGGAGCGTTCTGCCATGCCGTGAAGGATTCACGGAGGCTATCGCTGAAAGTATTGAAGGGAATACCTTTGGCTAATCCTTCCACCACTGTATGGTAACCCCGCGCCGCTGAAAGATAGTCGACACACAGGTATTCGGGCACTTGCAAACCGATCCCGCCCAGAAAGCCAGTAAAATAATCAGACCAGGAGATCGCGACAGCGATGTTGCCAATGGCATATTCCATGATCAGGTCCCAGCCGATGATCCATGCAACCAGTTCCCCGAAGCTGGCATAGGCATAAGTATAAGCGCTGCCGCTGATGGGGATGACAGAAGCAAAACGGGCATAACATAAAGCCGAAAAGCCACAGGTAAGCGCCGTGAAAAGAAAAAGCAGCGAAACGGCAGGGCCACCGCTGGCAGCCGCGTTGCCGATCGTACTGAAAATTCCAGCACCAATAACAGCAGCTATCCCCAACGCGGTCAGATCAAAAACAGTCAGGTTCTTTTTGAGTTCTGCTTTCTCTCCTTCCTGGCGCCGGGAGTCCTGTAAAATATGAGCAATCGATTTCTTTCGAAAAAGAGGGGAATGAGACACTCCGTAAATTTTCGATAAAAGTAAAATATTTTCCTGTCCCCTGCCAACGAGCCCCAGGGGTTATCCTCCATATCGTGAATTTTCCTTAACTTTGTCCAGAATTATTTACAAATGAAAATCGCAGTTTTTGGCGCAAGTGGACGAACCGGAATATTAATTGTTTATCAGGCTTTGAACCAAGGTTTCCATGTAACCGCTTTTGCCCGTCAACCTTCAAAAGTTACCATTCAACATAAAAACCTGAGGACCATCCGGGGAGATGTTTCGGACTTTCAAAAAGTCAAAGAGGCAATCACCGGTCAGGATGCGGTTCTCTGTACGCTTGGCATAGACACAAACAAACGATCGACCATCCTTTCAGAAGGGACCAGAAATATCCTGAAAGCCATAGAAGAATGCGGTGTGAAACGGTTTATCTGTATGTCATCCGCGGGTATTTTAGGCAATGATGCAGGTTTCTGGTTCGGCAAAGTCATTGTTCCTCTGTTTCTGAGAAATGTGTTTGCAGATAAACTCCGTCAGGTTAAGATCATCCAGGAAAGCCATACCGACTGGGTTATCCTCCGGCCTGTGGGGCTTACCGATTCACCGAAGACCAATACCTATAAAATTATTCCCGGCATTCCGACATCCAGGACTGTCCCACGGGCCGATGTGGCTGATTTCATGTTGAAACTGGTCACCGATACCCGGTATGACCGAACGATGCCCGCGCTGGCAAGCTATTGACCATTGACTATTGACCATTGACCATTGACCATTGATCATTGACTATTGACCATTGATGTTATTTACCGGATGGCTGAACCTTGACCAGGTTATTTTTTACCCAGTCGGCATAGATATCCTGTGCCATATTAACAGCCGCCTGGTCCACATAGTTGGGGTCCGTCACGGTAATGTCACCGGTCCAGATGGCTTCTTTGTTAGCTTTAACATAAAGCGATGCTTTCAGGTTTAAGGTCGAGGTGGTCACCCAGTAACCGCCGGTAGCAACACCGCCGCCCCAGTAACCGCCGCCCCAGTAACCGCCACCCCAGTAGCCGCCGCCCCAGCCGCCATAATACGTTGGGGGTACATAATCCTGTGATTTGTCGGTTCCGGTATATTTGAATACAAGAACTGCATTGGCCCCCATGCTGTCGATCTTTTTAATAACATCAGGCATGGGATATTTGATCGAAGGATTCAGAAAATCCAGCGCCCCTATGGCTTTTAACCCCTTGGACTGGAAATAGGCGGCCATCGATTGCTCAAAAGGTTTGGTATATTCCAGCTTATCGAAAAGCGGGAATACCACCACTTTTGAGATTTGGGTGTTATCAGCCGGATTTTTCCAGCTTGTCAGGGTTATAGGCGAACTGCAGGAGGAGCATATCATGCAAACCAGCAGGATGGCCGGATAAATGGAAACAGAAAACGGTTTTTTCATAATTTGGTTTTTAAGGGTTTTATTCACTGGCATTTATAATTTATTTCAACTTTTTTCAGGAAGAACTTTTTCAGGATCATATATCTTCTGTATCAGATTATGGGCCCACTCCGAAAACCACTTTTCACCGCCAGATCTCCAAGATGCTAAAAATTAAATGATTGAATACGTAATATTGGCATCTTGACCCCTTCGTGGTGAAAATGTAAAATTCAATAAATTTTTATGAAAATACAAAAATTTTCTTAATTATTCCCGGATTGGTATGGATTATTTTAGCGCTGATGCCCCGATCAGTCCATTTCGCGGAGGGCCTGTGCTATTCCATCCGCATCAAACCCGCATTCATGATGGAGTTCAGCCACCGAACCCTGTTCGATAAAGGTATCGGGGACACCCAGTCTCTTCACCCTGCCATGGTATCCATGATCGGCCATGAATTCAAGGATGGCGGAACCCATACCTCCCATGATGGCGCCATCTTCCACTGTCACGATATTGGAATATTTCCGGAAGATGTCGTGCAGCAGGCCCTCATCAAGTGGTTTTAAAAAACGGAGGTCGGCATGGGCTACAGATATTCCTTCTGATTCAAGCTTTTTACAGGCATCTACGGCGTAATTGCCCACAGGACCGATAGTGATAATAATCCTGTCGCCTCCTTCGCGGATGACCCGGCCTTTTCCGATTTCAAGAACTTTCATCGGGGTTTTCCAATTGCGCATCACCCCCCTGCCTTTGGGATAACGAATGGCAAAGGGCCCCATGCCATCGAGCTGGGCAGTAAACATCATATTCCTCAATTCCTCTTCGTTCATGGGGGAAGCAACGATCATGTTTGGAACACACCGGAGATAAGCCAGATCAAAAGCCCCATGATGGGTAGCCCCATCTTCCCCGACCAGCCCTCCCCGGTCCAAGCAAAATACCACGTGCAACTTTTGCAAGGCCACATCATGAATGACCTGATCGTATGCCCGTTGCATGAAAGTAGAATAGATGTTGCAAAACGGAATATACCCGGAGGCCGCCAGACCGGCGCTGAAGGTAACGGCATGTTGTTCGGCGATCCCGACATCAAAGGTACGGTCGGGCATTTTATTCATCATCAGGTTAAGGGAACAACCGGTGGACATGGCAGGAGTGATACCCAGAATCCTGGGGTTCAGTTCTGCCAACTCAATGATCGTACGGCCAAAAACAGTCTGGTATTTGGGCGCCTGGTCCTGACATTTATCTTCTTTGATCGTTCCCGTATCTTTATCAAAAACCCCGGGAGCATGATAAACCGTTTGATTTTTTTCTGCCTTTTCAAATCCTTTGCCCTTGATCGTATGAATATGAAGCAACTTGGGGCCTTTGATATCCTTCATATCTGTTAAAAGCTTTACCAGCCTGACCACATCATTTCCATCAACCGGTCCAAAATAGCGGAAGTTAAAAGCTTCAAACAAATTCCCGCTCTTGAGCAAGGTGGTTTTTAAAGCGTTACCCAATTGTTTGACAATGGCCCGTGAATTCTGACCATATCTAGTCCCGCCACCCATAAGGAACCAGATCTTATCGCGGAATTTATTATAGGTTTTGGAAGTGACAATATCCGCCAGGTAATCCTTGATGGCTCCTACATTTTTATCAATGGCAATCTGGTTGTCATTCAGGATCACCAGGAGGTTAGCATTGGAAACGCCACCGTTGTTGAGGGCTTCCATGGCCATACCGCCGGTCATCGCCCCATCCCCGATAACAGCAACATGATGCCGGTTTTTCTGATTATCGAGCGTGGCGGCAACACCCATCCCAAGAGCGGCAGATATTGAAGTGGAGGAGTGCCCGACCCCAAAAGCATCATATTCGCTTTCTGACATCTTGGGGAAACCACTGATCCCTTTATACCTCCGTATTGATTCAAACTGATCTTTCCGGCCGGTCAGGATCTTGTGCGCGTAAGCCTGATGCCCCACGTCCCAGATGATCTTGTCAAAAGGGGCGTCATACACGTAATGCAAGGCTACTGCCAATTCCACAGCGCCAAGACTGGCGCCCAGGTGTCCCGGGTTAACCGACATCACTTCAATTATAAAACCCCGGATCTCTTCACAGAGTTGAGGAAGTTCTTCAAGACTGAGTTTTTTGAGGTCGGCAGGAAAATTAACAACAGATAAAAGCGGTCCTGTTGAGGCAGTCATTTTCCGGTTTTAATTTCAATCAGCAAAAGTACAAAGAATCGATTGACAATTGACAATTGACCAATGACAATTGGGTTTACATTTTAGATTCCCTCTTTTGTTAAAGTAGTCCCAGATCCAGTAGTGCGGCTTCGGAGAGCCTGTCTTTATCCCAGGGTGGGTCGAAGGTCAGCTCCACCTTAACATCGCCAATTCCTTCTACCTGTTTCACCGCTTCCTGCACCTGCCCGGGAATATCATCAGCCACCGGGCAATTGGGGGTGGTAAGGGTCATTAAAATATAGACATCGTTGGCCGGAACATTGATCTGCAGGTGATAAATAAGCCCAAGGTCATAGATATTGACAGGGATCTCTGGATCATAAACCGTTTTCAGGGCCGAAATGACATTATTTTCGAGGAGGGTATGTTGAATTTTATGTTGGGGCTCCATGATAGGATATTTTAAACAAAGGTGAGGGGATTTTAACCTTGTTTCATTTTAAAGACCTGTGCATATAGTTTCATCTGCTTGATCATGGAAACGAGGCCGTTGCTGCGGTTGGGCGAAAGGTTTTCTTTCAGGCCGATCTGATCAATGAAAGTAAGATCTGCATGGAGGATATCATCCGGGGCCTGACCTGAAAATACCCGGATCAGCAGCGAAATAATCCCCTTGGTGATGATGGCGTCACTGTCGGCCGTGAAAATGACCTTCCCGTCACTGAGCCTCGCGTACAGCCATACCTTCGACTGGCAACCCGAAATCAGGTAGGTATCGGTTTGATATTCCGGATCAATCATGGGCAGGGATTTACCCATCTCTACCAAAAAATTGTATTTATCAAGCCAGTCATCATATACCGAAAATTCCTGGATGATTTGTTTTTCTGCTTCTTTAATCGTCATATTAAAAGAATTGTTTCAGTCATGGTTTTTTGTTATTCCAGCATCTTTTTGGCTTTTGCAACGGCCAGGGCCATCCAGTCAATCTCTTCCATGGTATTATAAAAAGCGAAGGAGGCCCTTACCGTACCAGGAATATGAAGGTAATCCATCAGGGGCATGGCACAGTGATGACCGGTGCGCACCGCGATCCCCATTTTATCGATGATCATACCGACATCATAAGGATGGATCTTACCAATAAGGAAGGAGATCAGACTGGCTTTCCAATCCGAAGTACCATAAAACCTGACACCCTCGATGCCGGCAAGCTTTTCAGTCGCATATTTCAGCAAAGAGGCTTCGTAATCCATGATATTGTCCATCCCCAATTCATTCAGATAATGAAGGGCAGCGCGGAGGCCGGCAACGCCTTCCACGTTAGGGGTCCCGGCTTCGAATTTGAAAGGAAGCTCATTAAAAGTCGTGTGATCAACATAGACCTCTTTGATCATTTCTCCCCCCATCTGATAAGGAGGCAATTCTTCGAGACATTTTTCCTTCCCATACAGGACGCCTATTCCCATGGGGCCATACATCTTATGGCCTGAAAAGCAATAAAAGTCACAATCCATATCCTGCACATCTACCGGTAGATGGGATATTCCCTGGGCGCCATCAATCAATACGGGAATACCATGTTTGTGCGCTTCAGCAATGATCTCTTTCACCGGATTGATGGTCCCCAGCACATTCGACACATGGGTAAGCGTTATCATCCGGGTTTTTTCACTGATCATTCCAAACAGTTCCCCTACATTCAACATGCCCCGGTCGTCAATACCCGCTACCCTAAGCGTTGCGCCACATTCCAGGCACATCTGCTGCCATGGGACAAAATTGGAATGATGTTCCATGATGGTCGCGATCACTTCATCGCCGGGACGGATGTATCGTTTCCCGAAAGAGGAAGCCACAAGATTGAGTGATTCCGTGGTCCCTTTAGTAAAAATGATCTCCCGTGTGTCGCGGGCGTTAATGAATTCACGGATCTCTTTTCTCGTTTCCTCAAAGGCTTCCGTAGCCTTAACGCTGAGATAATGCACCCCACGGTGGATGTTGCAGTTATCCTGTTCATAATAGCGCCTGATGGCATCAATGACCTGCACCGGCTTTTGCGTGGAGGCGGCATTGTCGAAATAAACCAGAGGCCGCTTGTAAACCTGCTGATGCAGGATCGGAAAATCAGCGCGGACCCGATCAATCGGAAAACTCAAAAACATTGACTATTGACTATTGACCATTGACTATTGACCATTGACTATTGACTATTGACTATTGACCATCCCCCATCTCCTATCAAATTTTCGACACATCGACCCGGAATTCCAACGGTTTTTCGGGTGTGCTGCAATGAAGTACACATTGTTCGCAGATCCGGAGTTCACCCTGTAACCGTTTCTTGACCATATCTTCTATCCGTTGGCGGAGTTGCGGGATGGCAATTTTTGCCACTACTTCATCGGCAAAGGCAAACATCAGCAACATCCGTGCGCTCTCCTCACTGATCCCCCGTTGTCGGAGGTAAAACATCGCCTCCGTATCCAGCTGACCAGTGGTGGATCCATGGGAACATTTCACATCATCATGATAAATTTCGAGAAAAGGTTCCGAATTGATCCTGGCATTATCAGTCAACAAGATGTTCTTATTGGTCTGACGGGCATCTGTTTTGGCAGCATTGCGGCGAACCAGGACATGACCGTTGAAAACGCCCCGTGCATTTTCGTCAAGGATCCCTTTAAAAATTTCATTGCTGGTGCATTCAGGAGAAGCGTGATCTACAACCACATGATTGTCGATATGCTGTTTGCGGTCCATCAGATAAAGCCCGTAAAGGTTGGCATTTCCATGAGGCCCGTTGAAAAGGGCCCGGATGTTGTTGCGCAACAACCCTCCGTTGAGCGAAAGGTAATGCGATTCGAGGTTGGCGGCCGATTCAATTTTAAAATATATCGAACTGATCAGGGTACTGTTGTTGTTGATATTTTGCAGCTTATAATGATCCAGGTAAGCATTTCTTCCAAGGAAAACTTCGGTCACGATATTCGAAAAACTGCCCTGATGGTTATAGGAATCATCACAATGGACCAGCGAAAGTTGCGCATCGTCCCCAACAACGATCAGATTACGCGATTGGAGAAAAATATTTTCAGGATGCTGGATTACATTGATCATTTGTACCGGTTTGGGGCTTTTCACACCTGCCGGGACATAGATAAAGACCCCATCCTGTTCAAAAGCCGTATTCAGGGCGGTAAAAACCTCTTCCGTATCGTGGGCTGCCTGACCATAATATTTTTCGATCAGCGCCGGATATTTCTTTTTAGCCTCCGCAAGGCTGCCCATGATGATGCCGTTGCCAAGTTCCATCAGGGGTACATCTTTGGAAACGTACCAACCGTTCAATTGCCCGATGATCGCGGTATCAAGATGGGGGATATTGCACCGGAAAACTTTCTGAATATCTGTTTCTTTTGTGGGATGAAGATAATAATCATATCCGCGTCCGAGACTCTCCTTCAGATCAGTATGCCGCCAGGCTTCCATCTTTGTATCCGGGAACCTGAGCTTACCAAGAGATATAAAAGCGTTTTCGCGGATCCCGGAAAGGATGGGTGTGTCGTCCGCGGATAAAACCTGACGGTTTGCTTCATATAATGCAAGCATCCTTTCAAGGGTTATGCTATTTTCAAGAATTGGATCCATGCCTGGTTCTACAATTGTTCATTTTTTATCCAGTCGTAACCTTTGTCTTCTAGTTCAAGCGCTAACTCTTTTCCGCCGGACTTCACAATTTTTCCTTCAAAAAGGACATGAACAAAATCCGGAACGATATAATCAAGTAGACGCTGGTAGTGGGTGATCACGACAAAGGCATTGTCGGGACGACGCAGTTTGTTCACTCCGTTAGCCACGATCCGCAAAGCATCGATATCAAGTCCAGAATCGGTTTCATCCAGAATGGCCAAAGTCGGTTCCAGCATGGCCATCTGGAAGATCTCGTTCTTTTTCTTTTCCCCTCCCGAAAAGCCCTCGTTGACAGAACGGTTGGTAAGGTTCGAAGTGATCTCGACCAGCTTCTTCTTCTCCTCCATCATTTTCATGAAATCGCTGCCCGATAAGGCATCCAATCCTTTGTACTGGCGGATTTCGTTCACGGCAGTACGCATGAAGTTGGTCATACTCACGCCTGGTATTTCAACCGGATATTGAAATCCAAGAAATATCCCTTCGCGGGCACGTTCTTCCACGGCCAGTTTCTGAAGGTTTTTGCCCTGGTAAAGGATCTCCCCCGCGGTAACTTCAAAAACTTCCCTCCCGGCAATCACCGAAGCCAGCGTGCTTTTCCCTGTCCCGTTCGGCCCCATGATGGCGTGCACTTCACCTTTGTTTACCTCCAGATTGACTCCCTTCAGGATCTCTTTTCCGTGAATGGAAGCATGCAGGTCTTTAATTCTTAGCAACATGATATACAGATTAACAATCCAAACAATTAATAATTATCCCACGCTTCCCTCCAGGCTGACCGACAGCAATTTTTGTGCTTCCACCGCGAATTCCAAGGGTAGTTGTTTCAGGACTTCTTTGGCATACCCATTCACAATAAGGCCAATGGCGCTTTCGGCATCGATACCCCGCTGTTGGCAGTAAAAAAGCTGGTCTTCGCTGATCTTGGAAGTTGTCGCTTCATGTTCCACGATCGATGATTTGTTTTCCACCTGGATATAGGGAAAAGTATGAGCGCCGCAGGATGATCCAAGCAACAACGAATCGCATTGACTGTAATTCCGTGAGTTAATAGCATTTTTCGAGATACGGACCAGACCGCGGTACGAATTATTGCTCTTCCCGGCAGAAATACCTTTGGAGATGATGGTACTGTGGGTGTTTTTACCAAGGTGCTGCATTTTACTGCCTGTATCTGCCTGCTGATGGTTATTGGTCACAGCGACCGAATAAAATTCGCCGACGGAATTATCACCCAACAGGATACAACCGGGATATTTCCAGGTAATTGCCGATCCGGTCTCAACCTGTGTCCAGCTGATCTTGGAATTGCTCCCCTTGCAGATCCCTCTTTTGGTCACAAAATTATAAATGCCCCCCCTGCCCTCCTTATTTCCCGGGTACCAGTTCTGCACGGTCGAATATTTCACTTCTGCATCTTTCATGGCGATGATTTCAACGATGGCGGCATGAAGCTGGTTCTCGTCACGCTGAGGGGCAGTACAACCTTCCATATAACTGACATAGGCGCCTTCGTCAGCTATGATCAGGGTCCGTTCAAACTGCCCGGTATTGGCTGCATTGATACGGAAATAGGTGGAGAGCCCCATCGGGCAGCGAACCCCCTTTGGGATGTAACAAAACGATCCGTCGCTGAAAACAGCGGAGTTTAAAGCTGCAAAATAATTATCGGTATAAGGCACCACCGATCCCATATATTGTCTCACCAGGTCGGGATGCTTCAGGACTGCCTCGCTGAAAGAACAAAAGATGATCCCGTATTTCGAAAGGGTTTCCGAAAAAGTCGTTTTTACCGAAACGCTATCCATGACTGCATCCACAGCTACACCCGCCAATTTCTTCTGCTCTTCGAGCGAGATCCCCAGCTTATTGAATGTTGCCAGCAACTCAGGGTCAACCTGATCCAGCCCTGCTACCTCTTTTTTCTTTTTGGGGGACGCGTAGTAAATAATATCCTGAAAATTAATCGGGTCTATTGTCAAATGGGCCCAGGTGGGTTGCTTCATCGTAAGCCAGCGCCGGAAAGCCTTCAGCCTGAATTCCAATAAAAATTCAGGTTCATTTTTCCTGGAAGAGATATAACGGATGGTATCCTCGGTTAGTCCGCGTGGGGCAAATTCCGTTTCAATGTCAGTAACAAACCCGTATTTGTAATCCTGCCGCGTGACCTGGTCGATTATTTTATCGGAATCGGGTTCCATAGACTACCTGTTTAACACAAAACTACCTGTTTTTAGAAACTAATACAAACACATCAAAAAATTTCAGACAAAGATACATAATTTAGGTATTGTAATACCTCTTATCGCTAATTTTTCAGGAAAGATGAAGATAGAAGAAAAATAATTGAATATGAAATGATCAATACTTATTAAAGCTCCTGATTTCCCCCACCGGTTTCCTGATTTTTTTCCGGGCATCGGGCTTCGCGGGATATCCAATAGCGATGATCAATTCAGCTCTTTTGGCTTTAGGGATCCCGAGCAGCTTTTTTACAGCCGGTTCGTTAAACCAGCCTATAATACAGGTGCCAAGTCCTTCTTCGGTGGCCTGAAGACAGAAATGAGCGGTGGCAATTCCCACATCAATTATCGTATAAGGTTTGTCTTTTAATACAGTCCCCAGTTTGGAGGTAATATTGGGGCTTTCTCTCACCAGGACGACCAGCAAAGGGGCTTGTTTTACAAAAAGGTTTTGGCCAAGCCATTTGGTTGTTGCTGCTTCGGCAACTTTGTTTTTCAGTTCCGGATCGTTCACCACCACCAGTTTCCAGGGTTGTGCATTGCAAGCCGAAGGGGCCAGACGGACCGCTTCGATACATCGTTCCACTTTTTCCGGCTCAACCGGCCGGGTAAGGTCATAGGAACGAACGCTCCTGCGTTTGTTTACCAATTCAAGAAAATTCATTTCGCGGATAAAGTTTATTTTGAGTACAGTAACATATTTTTATTTAGATTATTTTTCATCCATTTGCTTACCGGCAAATTTACCAACCAGCATGGCAATGATGATGGCAATATATAACTGACCGCTGATGCCGATGATCATAGCCAATGAACGGGCATAGGGTTTCAGGGGGACGATATCCCCATAACCCACCGTGGCCATGGTGATAAATCCGTAATAAAACGGAACGCTCAATGACGTATTAACAGGTTGTGCCCCCTGGTTCGGGAAGGTTATATTATAAGCGGCGGGGTCGTGCAACATAATAGCATCAACAAGTGTTGAAAAGATCAGGCCTAAAAGGAGATAACCCGCGATGGATTCAAGTATGACCCTGGGGCTGACAATCCTGGCCATAGCCATTTGCCAGACCATGTAAAACACCACCAACAGGAAAAAAAACAGGTTCAGCGCCCGCGAAATCTCGGATAAATAAACCAGGTTCAACATTCCGGAGATCCATTCAAGAAAGAATGCCGACAGGGACAAAACCAAAACGAACCATTTTTTCCGGTCGAGCGACATGACCCCTGAAAGAAAGATCAGGGTAAGGCACACTTTATCAAAGGTCCTTGAGGCATTGCCCGGTAAAACAGGAGTGACGAATGAGCATAAAATCACAGAAATCACTAAAATAGAACTCCAGTGTGTCCTGGTGAGGTGAAAGGGTTTTTTCATACCACGAAATTAACGAATAAAGGTAAAAAATGTTTCGCTGAAAAACATTTACCTTTGCAGCCACTTGGATTTTTAGTCCATCGATATGTACGAAAAAAGAGAAAAAAAGCCCTCGGGAACTAAACCGGGAACGACCCCTTTATCGGAATTGGGAGAATTCGGGCTGATCGACCGTTTGACCCGGCCGGTACAGCGCTATCATTCGGAAACGCTGAAAGGTGTTGGCGACGATGCCGCGGTGATCGATACCGGAAAAGGGGTCATTCTGCTCTCCACTGATCTGCTGATCGAAGGTATCCATTTCGATCTTACCTATACCCCCTTTAAACATCTGGGTTACAAGGCTGTTGTTGTTAATATTTCCGACATTGCCGCCATGAACGGTATCCCGAAACAAATAACCGTTTCCATCGCCGTTTCAAGCCGCTTCCCCGCCGAAGTCCTGGATGAACTTTATGCCGGTATCATTCTGGCCTGTGAAAAATATCGGGTTGACCTGGTAGGTGGCGATACCAGTTCGAGTACCCATGGGCTCCTGATTTCCATTTCAATTCTGGGGACAGCTTCCCGCGAAGAAGTAATATATCGCGGTGGGGCAAAACCCGGCGAGCTGCTTTGTGTTACCGGTGACCTGGGATCAGCATACATGGGGTTATTGGTGCTTGAACGGGAGAAGAAAGTTTTTCAGGTCAACCCCGTGATGCAACCGGAGCTTACAGGCTATGATTATCAGATCGGTCGCCAGCTTAAACCCGAAGCGCGTACCGATATCCGGAATCTCTTATTAGGCCTGGGAATAAAACCCACTTCCATGATTGATATTTCCGATGGGCTGGCTTCGGAAATACTTCATATATGCAAGCAATCCAATGTCGGATGTAAACTCTTTGAGGAGAAAATCCCCATCGATGAACATACGCGCGAACTGGCCCTTGAATACAACATCATCCCAACTGTTACAGCCCTGAGCGGAGGAGAGGATTATGAGTTGCTCTTCACCATCCCTCAAACCGATTATGAGAAAATAAAGGATGTTTCAGGGATCTCGGTCATTGGTCACACAACAGCGCCATCCGATGGCAAATATATGATCACGCCCGATGGAAAATCCGTCCCCCTGACAGCCCAGGGTTGGGATGGAATGCAAGACAGGACGCGGGGTTAAATAGCTTTCATACAGGGATTTGTTGATTATTTTTGCATTCAGGATTTAGCTAAAACTTATGGCCCGAACTCATTTTCTTGCTTTCCTTTTTTTGACGATTTCATTTCCCCTGCTTTCTCAGAATAAATATCCCGGAATAATTTCGGGAAGGGTCATGGATGCCCAATCCGGAAGTCCCGTTGAGTATGCCAATATTGTATTGCGCACGGCCAAATCCGATTCCATGGTTACGGGGACGGTGTCAGACAGCCTGGGTTGGTTCCGGATGAAAAATGTTCCCTTTGGAACCTATATTGCCGAGTACAGCTTTATTGGTTATGAGAAAAAACGATCCGGGCATATTACCATTGACCGGAAAAATTCGCGGACCGATCTGGGTGAATTAACGTTAACCCCGGCTTCTGTGACCATGAATGAAGTGACGGTCACGGCCCAGCGAAATATGATGATCACGAAGATCGACCGGAAGATCTTCAATGTCCAGACCGACATCCAGGCGCAAACCGGAACGGTTTCAGATGTCCTCCAGACCATTCCTTCCATCTCGGTAGATATGGATGGGAATATCAGTCTTCGGGGTTCCGGGGCCGTGACCATCCTGATCAATGGCCGTCCTTCGGTTTTAGCTACCTCGACCAACCTTGAACAAATGCCTGCCTCGCTGGTCGAAAGGATCGAGGTGATAACCAATCCATCGGCTAAATATAAGCCAGACGGAACGGCCGGGATCATCAACATCATCCTGAAAAAAGAACGCAAATCAGGTTTTAACAGCATTCTCGGCGCCAATGCCGGGAGCAACAGCCGCTTCAACGCCAACCTGCAGCTCAACTTCAACACTGGCAACGTTAACCTGTTCGGAAGTTATGGTTACCGACAGGATTACCGTTGGCGCAGCAGCGATCTTAATTCTCAAACCATTGATACAGCCACCGGAAATTCAGTGTATCTTAACCAGACGTCAGACGGCCTTGCCCTCCCGGTTTCTCATCTTGGCCAGCTGGGTATCGATTGGGACGTCAGCAAGAACGATTTCGTCGGGATATCAGGGACATTTAATCTGCGGAAGGTAAAACGAAGTGATCTGACCAATTATCTTTATCAGGATACTTCTTTTCAGACGACCGAACAATTATGGCGCGATCACACGGGTACGGAAGATGAAACCAGTCTCGGGCTGAAGGCCAATTATGAACATGTTTTCAATAAAGAAAAAGAGCATAGCTTAAAGGTCGATTTTGAATATCAGCGGGATGCTGAATCAGAGGATGATAATTATACCAATGTGTATCAGTTTCCACTATATCCTGATGTTACAACCCGAAGCCTGGCCAATAACAAGGAAGAAAATATCAACCTCTCGGTCAATTACAGTCGTCCGTTGTGGGAAAACTCCAGTCTTGATGCGGGTTACGAAGGAAATATGCAGCTCACCCACCAGGACCAGGAAGTGGATTCCTGGGATCCTGACAAAAGCCTTTGGATTGCCGATACAACCCAGGGAAACCGGTTTTATGCCAATCAAACCGTTCATGCTTTATATGCCACCGCAAGTTTCACCTGGGGCAAATTTAGTGTGATGGCTGGTTTACGGGCAGAAGAGGCATTGCTGAACCTGGAGTTCCGGTCGCTCAACGCAACCACGAACAGCGACTATTTTGCCCTCTACCCTACCCTCCACATGAGCCTTGCTTCAGGGAAAAACGAATGGCAATTGAATTACAGCCGTCGCGTAAACCGCCCCGATGGGGAGGACATGAACCCTGTCCCCGAATACCGGGATCCCCGGAATATCTTTGTCGGAAATCCTGACCTGAAGCCTGAGGATATCCATTCAGTGGAGTTGGGCTATTCCCTGCGTCTGGAAAACCTCACCCTGGTCCCCACGCTTTTTTATCGTTACAAAGTACATGGATTTACTATAGTCACATCCAATCTGAATGATACAGTACTTGTTACTACCATTGATAATCTTGCTACCGATCAATCAGCAGGGATCGATCTTAGTGGCACCTGGCAAATAGGCAAAATTGCTAATATAAATTTCAGCGCGTCTGGATTTTACAGCCAGATAGATGCATCCAACCTTGGTTATGCCGCCGATAAATCAGCTTTTGCATGGAATGCCAAACTGAATGCCTCAATCAGCATTACCAAGACTACCCTTTTTCAGCTTATTGGCCAGTACCGGAGTTGGGCGCTCACATCCCAGGGAATGCGGGAACCATCATGGGTGGTCAACCTGGGCTTACGCCAGGACCTCTGGAAGAAAAAGATCTCATTGGTTGCAACCATCTCTGACCTTTTTAACTCGCAAACGATGAAAACCACCGTGGATACTCCGGTCCTTGTTCAGGAATCGATCCGCCGACGCGATGGACGGGTATTTTATGCCGGGTTTATCTTCAACTTCGGCGTCAATGGCAAGAAGGGCAAAGAGACAAAATTTGAATTTGAGAACGGGATGTAGCATTATCTTGCATCCCCTGAAAAAATATGCCATGATCAAACGCCTCCATTTCGCTATATTTTATCAGGACACATCAAATAAACTTCAATATGTACATATCCACCAAGGAAATTCAGGTCACATACGGCGATACAGATATGATGGGGATCATTTATCACGCCAACTATTTACGGTGGTTCGAAATGGGAAGGACACAACTGATTGAGGAAGTGGGATACAGCTATCCGGAAATGGAAAAGGCGGGATTTTGTTCGCCAGTATTGAAAGTCGAAATCACTTTTAAAAAACCCGTCCGGTATGGCGATCGCGTCTTCGTCAGGACCTGGGTCGAGGAAAATCATGGATTAAGAACGACATACGGATACGAGGTTGTAAACGGGAAAGATGAACTTTGCGCCCTGGGTTCAACCCAGCATATTGTCGTGCGGAAAGACAACTTCAAACCGATCCGGTTCCTGAACTATTTTCCGGAGTGGTTCCGGAAATATGAAGAGATCAAGAAAAAATAAACCTGTTCTTAAAAAGTTTTCAAAAGAATTCGTCATGACCTGTTTCCGGGATTGACCTGTTATCATTTCTTACGCTTTTCATCGAGTTTTTAACCCGGTTTGCCGCATTAATTGGCGCGAAAGCTATTTGATTTCTATCTTTGCTTTATGTTTTTAGCCATTCAAACTTTGAGCCCATTCCGAAAACTATGATCAATTGGGCCATGAGCGAAGCCAAAGAATGCAATTACCTGTTAATGAAGACGCTTTGACTTCGCTCAGTGTCCGGTTTTCTTTGAAAATGACTTTTTGGAGTCGGCTCATCTTGTAATCTTTTAATCTGTATGCCCTATGAAAAAACTTTTTCTTTTGTTAACATTGAGCCTGCCATTAGCCGGTTTCGCACAACAACAATTTTATCCTCCCGTTACTCCAAAGATCCCGGTTGTGGATACCCTACACGGGATGCTGCTGACCGATGATTATCGCTGGCTTGAGGATAAGACCGATCCGGATGTCATTGCCTGGACAAAAGCACAGCATGAATGCACGGTAGCTTACATGAAAGCCACCCAAAAGGAGCATCCTGGTTTCCGGGATGAGATCGCTGCCTTTATCGATATGGATTATGAAGGGCCGCTTGACAAAGAGGGTAAACGCGTGTTCCAGAATATCAGGAAAAAAGGGGATAAACAAACATCCCTCTACACGATCATTGACGGGAAGAAGATCCTGATCTGGGATCCGGTCAAACTTGACACTACCGGAAAAACTTCCACAATCGGGGCCGCCTATACTTACGATGGGGAACGGGCCGCCATCAGCGTTCAGAAAAGCGGGGCCGAGATATCTACAACCTACATCATCGAAACCCGTAGCGGGAAGGTCCTGTACCCTCCCCTGGAGAATATTTTCAGTTATCAATGGACCAAAGACCAGCAACATGCCTATTTTACCATCCGCAGCCAGGAAGATGTAAACACCCAACGACCGCTGAAAACCTATTACTGGAAAGTAGGCGATCCGCAAACGGGTGCACAATTCATCGGAACCACCGAAGATGCAAAAAATTCATTTTATATTTATGATAACCGGTATGGCAATGTCACTTTTTCGGGAGAAGGCAATTTTAATTCCAACAATTGCTATATGCGGGAAACCGGTTCGATGGAAAAAGGAAAGTTAATCTATGAAAGCGCGAAATTTCAGGCTTATCCGTCGGCGCTTGGCAATAAATTGTACATCCTTACCAACGACAATGCACCGAGATACCGGTTTATGGTCGCCGGTACGGATAAACCCGGATACAAGGACTGGAAAGAGCTGATCCCTGAAGGAGAAACCGTGTTGCAGAATGTCGAGGTCCTGAAAGACGGAAGGATGATCGTCCAGGACAAGAAAGACATCCAGGGCCGGCTGACCCTGTTTGATGCCGAAGGGAAGAAGATACGGCCCATCGATCTGCCGGAAATAGGCGATGTGACCGGGTTTAGTTACGACCGTGAAGAAGACTCCGTTTACATTTTCATGGCGACCTTTACCTCCCCGGGCAAGATGTTCGTGGCTTCTCCCAAAAATTTCAAATGGAGATTGTATTATTTCCGTGAAATGCCCATCGATATGTCCAACATCACCGGAGAGATCGATTTCTATTATTCCAAGGACAGTACCCGGATCCCGGTGATCGTCGTTCACCGAAAAGATATGAAACTGGATGGAAATAATCCGGTATTGCTGACAGCCTATGGCGGGTTCAACATCGGTATCACTCCCGGATATTATGGAGGCTATGCCCCGTTTATCAACCGGGGAGGCGTGGTTGTGGAGCCGGGTATCCGCGGTGGGGATGAATATGGCGAAAAATGGCATGAGGATGGGATGTTGCTGAACAAGCAGAACTGTTTTGACGATTTCAATGCTTGCGCTGAATGGCTGATCCGTGAAAAATATACCAACCCGGGACGATTAGCTGCTGAAGGAGGAAGCAATGGGGGCCTGCTGATGGGCGCGGTGGCAACCCAGCGTCCCGATCTGTACAAGGCGGTCCTCTGTGCTGTTCCACTGATCGATATGGTCCGTTTCCACAAATTCCTGATCGCCCGTTACTGGATCCCTGAATATGGATCCAGCGAGAATGAAAAGGATTTCAGGAACCTCCTGCGGTACTCTCCTTACCATAACATACGTATGGGGATCAATATGCCAACCATGCTGATCCGCACCGGGGCCAACGACAGCCGGGTGGATCCGCTCCATGCTAAAAAGTTCACCGCTGCCCTTCAAAATAATCCCGGACAGATCAACCCGGTCATGCTTTTCATCGATTACAATGTGGGCCATGGCTCAGGACAGGCAACCAAGCAACGGATTGACAATTCTGTAGTCAATTACGAATTCCTTATGAACCAGCTAAATATGAATTAGTAATAAAGAATATCGTAAATTCTTTGTACCTTTATCCTTCTTAAAACTAAACTGCCATGGGAAAAGAAAAGAGTGTTAAAAAGGAAAACAAAAAGGAGCCCACCAAGAGTTTAAAAGAAAAACGCGCTGCAAAAAAGGAGAAGAAAGCAGCTAAAAAATAAGGGTTCCAGGCTAAAGCAGGATCAGTCCGTTGTCGCGTAACGCGTGCATTACAGGACCTTTGCGGAACGATTCAAAGCCAATTGGGATATGCCGTGAAAAATCCTGCTCTAGTTCCTTAAATGTGAAAATTTTCCGGTTTCTGGCCGACAATGACGGGAGCCTGTCATACAGCCATTGACCAAGGTTCGAGGGACCCGACAGGGTTATATTCTCCCTCCGGTTATGAATGACGACCGTGGCCCAGGGATGTATTTTTCCTTTTTTCTTCCGTTGATATACCCGGATTGAGCAGGGTCCGCCAAGCCATAACACGTGTGCATCCGGATTGACAGGTTGTGATCTTTCAGCCTTCAGCAAGCCCGCGACGAACTTTGGCGCTATCGTTGCCGGAGGGATCGGAAAATCGAACCATTCCTGCAACGGACGGTCAATACAGATGCCGTGCATATAATTGTACAACGCTTTCCGCAAACCTTCCCCAAAGGCCTCATGATCACATCCCAGTGGGTCATGGTGGCTCAGGTCATTATTGGCAAAAGGAGCTATATCAAAGGATTTTCGTACCACACCGAACGCTTCCGGATGTTTTCCTACTTTACTGTGGGCCGTCATCGCGAAAAGATGCCAGAAACCCGACTGGACCAGGCCATGAAAGAAAAGTTGCCGTACGATCTCCAAAGAATCAATGGTCTCCCGCGCTGTCTGTGTAGGGAAACCATACATCAGGTAAGTATGGACCATGATACCAGCCTCAGTAAAGTTCCGCGCCACCCTTACCGCCTGGGAAACGCTGACACCTTTGTCGATCATCTTCAGGATCCGGTCCGAAGCCACCTCCAGTCCCCCGGAAACAGCAATACATCCGGAAGCTTTCAGCAACCGGCAAAGATCGCTGGTGAAATTTGTTTCAAAGCGGATATTGGTCCACCAGCAAACATTCAGATCCCTGCGTATGACCTCCAGGGCCACTTCCCTGAGCAATGCCGGCGGGGCCGCTTCATCTACAAAATGGAACCCGTTCTTCCCGGTCTGTGCCATGATCGCTTCCATCCGGTCGCAGATCTGCGCGGGTTTGTTGGGGACATACCGGTGAATATAGTCTAAAGTTGTATCACAAAAGGCACATTTTGCCCAGTAACACCCATGGGCCAGTATCAACCGGTTCCAGCGCCCATCGCTCCAAAGCCGGTGCATCGGGTTCGCTATCTCGATCACCGGAAGATAACGGTCCAACGGAAGATCGCTGTAATCGGGAGTTCCGGAATCACCAGGAAGGCAATCAGGCGAAGTCGAACCGTTACAGAACACCACCATTCCATCGTCCCGCAGAAAAGTCCTTTTCAACTCTTCCTTTTTTCTTTTTCCCCGCAGGTATTCCAACAGGTTGATCAGGGGCGTTTCCCCATCATCCAACAGAATAAAATCGGTCATGTTAAAAACCCGGGGATCAGAGAGTGACCGGAGTTCGGTACCGATGTAGCCTCGTCCAAATGCTACCGGGATTTGAGGCCGGTTTTTTTTCAGCCATTGACCGCATTTCAGGGCGCTGTAAAGATTGCCCGGAAAGGGAATGGTGATGGCAACCAACCCGGGTTGGACCAGATCGGTTTTTTCCTGTAGTAAGCCGATCAGGTAATGGTCGAAAAAACTTTCCGGTTTATTCAGTTCCTGTTCCAGTTCATCGAAAGTTGCTGGCGAGCGCCCCAACCGCTCCGCGTACCGGCTGAAACCAAAATGAGGATCAACCATGCCGGTGATCAGATCGCCGATGTCTTCGAGATAAAGCGTTGCCAGATGGCGGGCTTTGTCCCGGATACCCAAGTCCCCGAAAGCCATTTCCAGGTCGGCCATCCCTCCAAACCGCGACGCTTCCGGGAGCCACTCCCGCCCGCAGATCAGATGGGCAATGGCAGGATCCTTGTCCTGGAGGAAAGATATCACATTACCGATGGTAGAAATATATTCATGCCTAAGGGTTAAAATCCGTCTGAAATTATCGGTAAGCTTAGGATCGCCCGGATCAATGCCGTCAAATAAACGGGTCAGTCCATCCCTGGAAAAAACGCTCAGGATTACTTCAAGTCCCAGATCAACCTGTGTTGACTTTATATTTTTAGTATTCAGGAACCCCTTCAGAAAGGCGGTGGCGGGATATGGCGTATTAAGCTGGGTAAAAGGTGGCGTAATGAAAAGCGCCGGTTTATCGTCGTTCATTCCAGGTATTTTTGAAAGGTTAAAACTGAGTCCACTCCGAAAAATTACTGTTCACCGCCAGGTCGTTAAAAATTAAAACTGTCCTGAAAAACCTTCCAGATTTGAATTCGATAGATTTGGTGTGTTTATCAAACCGGGCATATATTCGCTGACAAAAACCTGGAAGGTTTATTTACCAGGATCCAACTTTTCAGCGCAAGTTCAAAATTAGATAAATAAAATTGATGTAAACGTCGATCTGATTTTTATGTTTTCCCAGGTAAAAAGTACCCGCCCTAAAGATTTGTATCTTTGCATCTGTTGCACTCGATACCAAAAGCATGATACGGATTGTCGCTGATCAGAATATTCCGTTCCTTAGGGGTGTACTTGAACCTTTTGCCGAAATCCGGTACCTCCCTGCCAACGCGATAACGCATAGCGTGGTATCCCATGCCGATGCTTTACTTATCCGGACAAGGACCCTGTGCGACAAGGAAATCCTTCGCGATACCCCGGTCCGGTTTATCGGTACCGCTACCATTGGTTACGATCACATTGACACCCGTTATTGCGATGACCATGGAATTTCCTGGAACAATGCCCCGGGATGTAACGCGGCCTCTGTCCAGCAATATCTTGCATCAGCCTTATTCACCCTCAGCCGCCGGGAAGGTTTTCATCTTAAAAACAAAACCATCGGGATTGTTGGCGTAGGACATGTCGGATCAAAAGTTGAGCAATTAGCCCGGATCTTAGGGATGAACATTTTACTCAACGACCCACCCCGTGAAAGGGCGGAAGGGAAGGGCGATTTTGTATCCCTGCCCCAACTTTTACAGGAATCGGACATCGTCACCCTGCATGTTCCTTTGCTCTTTAATGGCATGGACAAGACTTTTCACCTGATCGGTAGGGACCAGTTCCGGCAGATGAAACCGACCGCCTGGCTGATCAATGCCTCCAGGGGAGAAGTAGTGGATCAGGCGCCGTTAACTGAATATCTCCGGAATAAAAAATTGGCCGGTGGCATATTGGATGTCTGGGAAAATGAACCCCATATTGATCCGGGGTTGATGTCGGTCATTTCGATTGCCACACCGCACATCGCGGGATATTCTGCCGATGGCAAAGCTACCGGTACAGCCATGGTAGTCAGGGCCCTGGTACATTATTTCGGTCTGCCATTAAAAGATTGGTTCCCCACAGACATCCCTTTACCCGTCGAAACCCTTATCAACATTGACGGAAATGGAAAAACGGCAGAAGAAATAGCCGGGGAAGCGGTTTTGAAGACATACAATATCCTGGAGGATGATTCGCGTTTGAGGGCCGATCCCGAAGGATTCGAGCAGCAGCGCAGCGCTTATCCGTTAAGAAGGGAATTCCCCGCATTTCAGGCAAGGATAACCGGAAGTTCAGTTAACACTGGCGATATCTTAAAGAAAATGGGATTTCGGATATTGTTCAATTTCACTCATATATCCATTTAATAACCACATACCATATGAAAACACGGGTACTTTTTTTATGTCTTCTGTCGCTGTTGCCTTTTTGGGCTGGCGCACAGTATCTTCCTCATGATGACCGTTCTCCCTTGGAACGGCAGCCTGTTCAAATTTCCATGCCCGATAATGTAAACTTTTTTACGTTACAACAACCATTATCCGGAGATGAAAACCGCTTTGAATTTGATTCCCTGAATGTTTCTTATGTGGGTTCCTGGGCGCTAGGCCAGAGTTTATACATTTCCTGTAATGGCCCTGGCAATATTCTTTTTGTAGGTTCCGGTGCGGGTGTTATCGTGCTGGATGTCACGATCCCTTCCAATCCGGTTCACCTGGGCGAAATTCATACCCGTGGCCTGGTTGATGCCATCTACTTTGATGAAACCACTTCCCGGCTTTACCTGTGTACATATTTTTCCGGATTTGAAATCTGGGATGTCAGCGATTATGCAGATCCCGTCAGGCTTGGCCGTGGGGCTACATCGGGGTTGCCACGGGGCGGAATTTTTGCATCCGGCAATTATGTATATGTTGTGACCGTTGCCAACGGCGTCCAGGTATTTGATATCAGTAATCCTGCCGCTCCTGTCAATACCGGGAATTGCCCCTTATCTACGACCAACTTTGCCTGGAATTCTGCTAAAAGTGGAAATAACATATTTGTAGCCATTGGTAATGGTGGATTAAAGATAGTGGATGTATCCGATCCTACCAATCCCAAAATCGCGGGCAGCTCCAGCATGATATCCACTGGCGTATGGGTTGAAGGCAACTACGCCTATAGCGTAGGGTATAACTTCGGGATCCGCATCCTGAACATCAGCAACCTGAGCAACATCACCCAAGTGGGTTATAAGACCATTCCGGGATATCCTTTCCGCATTAAAGTGATCGGTAATTATGCTTATATAGCCAATGCAAGCAGTAGCGATGGCGGGATCAATGTAGTGGATATTTCCACACCAACCAGTCCTCAATTCCTTTCCACTTATGCCGGTTATGCAGAATATGTTACCGGGAATGGCTCGGTGGTCGCTTTCACCGGAAGCTCACAACCATGTACAATTCTTGATATTACAGAACCGGTCAACCCGGTCTTTGCCGGAAGCTATCCCCTGCCGTTATATACACAGGATGTAGAGGTGAGCGGAAATTATGCCTATACCGGAAATAAGGGTTTCAGGGTTTTTGATATCTCCGACAAAACCCAGCCGGTTCAGGTTGGATATGACACGACCGATGGTAGCATTATAAGATTAGCCGGGGATAAAGCGGTATATATCCGCGCCAGTATGGCAGCCAATAATCCGGTTATGATCATGGATATTTCGAATCCCCTTCAGCCTGGCTTCTTGGGACAGTATATGGCTCCGGTCATGACCTGGGATCTGGCTTTGAAAGACCAGCTTGCCTATGTGGCCACCTGGTGGGATGGGGTACGGAGCGTTGATTTCCAGGATCCGGTAAACCCGGTTCTGTTCAAACATTTTTTCGGATGGTTCACAGGCGCTGTCCCCGGTGAAGACTATTGCTATGTCCAGGCGCTTGACATTGAAGGGGATTATCTCTATCTCGTTGATTACGGTCCTTTTGTAGCTGAAGATACCCGAGGGTTGTATATTTTTAACATCTCTGACCCAGCTAACCCGGTTAAGGTGTCGCGTTATACCGGACTTTTAAGCAACCCTTACGACATTGATGTTGTTGGTGATTACGTCTATATTGCCGATCAAAACGGAGGCATGGAAGTGATCGATGTCACACTGAAGCAAATCCCCGTTGCCTTGGGTTACGTATCATTACCGGATGCACCCCGGGAGATCAGGATCCATGAAAATCATGCGTTTCTGGCGGACTATATTAATGGAGGTGTCCAGATCGTGAATGTTTCCGATCCGAATAACCCCGTCATTGACGGGTATTATTCCCGTTCGGGATGTTTTGCCCTGGGAGTGAGTGTCAGTGGAAATTATATTTATTTGGCCGATGGTCTTGCCGGATTCCAGATATACCAAACCGATCTCATCACCGGTACCGGAAAACCAATCACCGAAAATGACCGAGGACCGTCGGTTTATCCGAATCCTTTCACCGACCGGGTAGGGATAACCATTGAACAGGCAGGCAATGCCCATTCTTTTTTATCCGTGTATGATGCTTCCGGACGTTTGCTGGCCACCCTGTTACCAATAAGTCAGGATAATGGTTCCCTTGTTTATAGCTGGAATGGCAAGACCACTTCAGGTATGGAGGTAGTCCCCGGGTTCTATTACTACAAATTGAATACCGGAACGATTTCCGGCAAAATCCTGAAATTGAAATAGAGCTGCTCAGGGAAACTCCTGTTAATAAAGCTGGCTACTGTTTGATAATCTTGATGATCTCAGTCCTGTCGCTATTGCTAAGCCGCAGGATGTAAATGCCCGAAGGTTGTCCCGGAAGGTCAAACTGATGCCGCGTTTCGCCGGTCAGGGTTTGTTGCAGGATCCGTTCACCGGTCATCTTATAAAGTTCCGCGTACACTGTTGAAGTAAGGCCCGCATCGCTCATAACCAGCGTAAATGTACCCTGGTTGGGATTAGGATAAACGCTGAAGGGGCTGTTGGATTTAATGACCGGAATGTCAAGTGCTTTTGTTGAGGCGCCCACCAAAGCCGGCGGCATATCGCCGCAATAAGTATCGGTCGTGGTGATATAACTATGGAGATAACCCCCTTCTTCTACCGTCGTCCCGGGCAGGAAGATGATGTTCTGTCCTGCTATCAGTCTGGCGATGCCACCTTCCTGAACGATAAAGGTTTTTCCGTTTCCTGCAACGGTAATAATCTGCGTTGCATTATAGCATTTGAGCCGACCTTCCGTGACAATGCCCTCTACCTGCAATTGCTCTGGAATCGCTAAATTCACGGTAATTTCAAAATCGGGGGATGAAACGCCATTGCCACAGAGATTCGTTCCGTGAACGTTGATAATTCCCGAAGAAGCAGTATCCGAAAAGTTCACTTCAATGGTATTCGTGTTTTCTCCCCCGGTTATGGATGCACCGGAAGGAAGTGTCCAAAGATAACCGGTTGCATTTGTTATTGCAGGAATGGTAAAGAAAACCTCTGTCTGATCGCGATGCACGGTGTCAGGCCCCATTATCGCCCCGGCCTCTATAGGTAGTGGATTAACGGTTATTGTAAGGGTATCCGATGTGGCAGGGTTGCCAGAAACACAAGGGGCATCGGAAGTAAGATAACAGTTTACCAGATCACCGTTGACCGGGATGTAGCTGAAAACTGAATCGTTTGTCCCGGTATTTTCGCTATTGACAAACCACTGATAGCCGGGGGACATTCCGCCATTGACCGGGACCGCAGTGAATGTGACCGTAGTTTCTTCACATACGTCATTGGTATCGCGGATAATACTCACACTGACTGGCAGAGGGATGGTCTCAGTAATGATGGCGCTTCCGTTCATCGACACGCTATAATAACCATTTGTTGCCCCCACCGTATAAGTACCTGCCCGCATTCCCGGCCAGTATATGGATGATCCTGTACCGGGCGCCAAACCTTCCTCATTGATATCATTCTTTTTCAACTGGTAATTTACACCGGTCTGCGATCCGCTTAATGTGACGGTCAGTCCTGGTTCACCCGCACAATAGCTGCCGCTCCCGGAAACATCAAACACCTCTGGAATAGGAGGAGAAGTAATAACATAAGCCTGGGGAACTGTTCCTGCAGTTTTAAAATTGATCAGGGCCCCTGGATTGGTGTAGGGGAATACCTTGAAATAAAAGGTGGTATTGATGGTTAGACCTGAAAAGGTTAACGCTTGCACTCCTGGTGTAACATTTTTGTCCAGGCCTCCATCGTCAACTGGGATACCGTCAACTGGCGCTGTGATAGCAGAAAAGCCCGTTGTACTTCCGCGGATCAGGTATCCGTCGGGGATCACGGCCCCTGTGGCATCGGCCCAGGTAAGCGTGATAGTAGTGTATGAAGGAGCTTCCGTGGTGGCTGTAAAAATGGTTGGAAAATTGGAAGGTTCTTCTTTGACCGTCTCCGGAGCCCATATCGCGTTGGCAAATTCCGGATGATCGATATATGGATTCCGGTTATTCTGGATGGCATACACTGCTTCGTTGCGGGCAATCTCCTTGGCCGAGACCGGATCGGCTGCACACCAGGTGAGTAACAGATTGACAAACCACGTTTCAAAAGCGGGGTAGGAATTGTTTTGGAGGACAGCTTCGGCATTGTTATTATTACTGTGCCATCCTGCAACCACGTTCTCATACCGGGTCACCATATAAAGATAACTGCGGGCGAAATCACCCTTGAAATCATCACGCGGTTCAAATACCGTTCCGGAATACCCCGTGAAACTGCAGGATCCAACTTTGCTGCCATTCATGGAAGTCCAGGTGGGCGGCGAAACCGTACCGAAAGGGTAATTGCCCCTCCGGTTATTTACATAGCCATCAGTTGGATAAAGATGGAACAGATCGGTATACATCGGGGTCGCATCGTTGAACCAGCTCGCTGGAAAAGAATGTTCGCGGTTGTAGCAATCCCCTTCGGAGTCAAAATTTCCGCATTTATCCGTTCCGAATGTGAATTCATAGGGTGGATCCCCATTGGGTGTCCCGTTTGGAATATCGGAATACATGTCCCAAACCGTACCATTCGGCTTATTATCCGTTGTCTGGAAAGCAGTCCAGAGATAATTATACGATTTAGCCGTGTGGCCTTTTATAATATTGTATAGGGCTGTCTTGAGGGAAGCGCCTTTCTTTCCGGTAACGGCGTCATAATACCCGGGAGGGATCTCTGTAAACCCGGCAGTGGAAAAGCAGGCCAGGAAAAGTAGAAAAAAAAAGCCGTTGAAGAGAGGCTTACAAGGTGGAGGAGGAAGGTTCGGCCGGATCAAGGAAAACAGTAATTGAATTTATGCCATTAACTGATTTTGAAGGTACAAAGATAAGAAAAATCATGCAGTCAATCCCTGAGGATTTTAGCTATTGCTGAGATGGAGCCTGTGTTGACGTGAACGATATAAAGCCCGGGGGCTTGTTCGCCAAGAGAAATGGGAACAATGTTTTGGCCCTTGAAATGCCGGGTAAAGATGATTTTCCCATTCATATTGGAAATGGTAACCTGGACCCCGGATAGTGGATCCAGCGGAAAAATCCCCAGAGAGAAGGTGCCGGTGTTGGGGTTGGGGTAGATTTTGATGAGCAGATTGTTGCCTGGCGCCTGGATGGTCGGAATAACCTGTTCCCTGATGTCGTAATTTGCTGCGACCGGCGAGAGGGGATTGCTGCAATAATTTCCTGTTTCGGTGATCCAGGCATAAAAATAACCACCGGAGTTTACCAGCACACCAGGTTGCAGGGAGATCCGTGTTCCCGCGACCAGCGTGACGGAACCACCGTTGTCAACCACGAACAATGTTTCGTTACCGGCCACTGTAAGGTTAGTGGTTGCATCATAACAACCGGTCTGCCCGGTGAGGACATCGATATTGGCCAGTTCCTGGTTCTGCGGCGGTGTGTCGCTTTTCAATCCCGTGAACGATCCGAAGTCAGAGATCCCCCCAGTAAACAATTGATGGACGATGGTGTTGGCCGGCCCAAAGGTCATCCAGGCCTCTGGTTTTATACAACTCCCCGAGATCATCCCTTCCATGCCTGTAACATCCGTGGGAAGATACTGGAAAGTCGCATTGCAACTGAAGCCGTAAATTCCGGTCCGGGTTATCGTCCAGTACCGGTTGAGATAGTTGCCTGTAATGCCGGGATCCGGATACTTTTCATTGACCACGGAAACACTGGCAAAATTTCCCGCATCAAATGTACCCGCGGTGAAGTTCAATGTCACGGGGGAATATTCGGCAGTTCCGGTGGTATCTCCGACCGGAAAAATGAAACTTCCTGTAAAGCCGGCAGGAAATTCTTTCGAAAGCTTTTCCGTAGCAGAAGTTATGATCATAGCGTTAGCCGATGGGGATCCTTCAATGGCAGCCTCCGGCCCCATCGTAAATTCATTCTCATTGAGGCGTATCCTTCCATGGATCAGCGAAAGGATCCCCTCTATCCAGGTATTCCCGGTGATCGAAATGCCCATCTCGCTATTAATGGTCAGGTTATGAAATATATTCTGTCCCATGATCCGTTGCCGGTTCACTCCGTTAAAATCGATGGTTCCCTGCCCCAGGGTTACTGGCGAGTCGTTTTCATTGATCAGGTCCTGGCCCACAATGATCTTTCCGGCATTGTCGAGCGAAGCCCCGTTCCGGATGGTCAGGCATCCGGCCCCGGCGGGGGTCCCATGAACGGTTAGCGTGGCGCCTGAATCCACGGACATCATGCTGCCTGTTTGTATTTCCAGCGCCGGCAGATAACAATCTGTGATGCCGGTATGGCATGTCGTACCGGTAGTTCCGTCGCCGAGGATCATCTTCGACCCGGTCCCCAGCAATGTCCAGTCACCGCTGATATCCGCTGCTGACCGGTTCTGAACGGTAAAAACCTGATTGATATAATTGAACGATGCCGGAGTGGTTCCCGATCCGTCAGTAGAAGTTCCCCAGTTTAGTGGGTCATCGAGGTACCCTGTCGGTTTTGAATAATAGTTGAACCCATGGTATCCAAGCCTTTCAGGCGTTCCCTGGGTAGCCATATCCACTGTGGTATTGGTCAGTTGAACCCAGTCGTTCACAGACCAGGTAACGGATCCCGTAGAAATGTTGTTCCTGCGGTATAAGGACATATTGGCGATGGAAAAACTGGTAGTCGTATCGTTGACCACCTCCCCGACCACATCGGTCCTGGCATCCCAGGCAACCGGGGAAACAGTATTGGCAGAAGCAGATAAAAAGATCACATCATAAACACCATTGAAGTTAAGGTTTCCATTGGTATAATCCGCTACTGCGTAATCGGGCAGGACAGCCAGGGTATTCCTGACCAGCCGGGAACTCCCGCTGGTAAAAGTTCCGGTGTTCAATGAAGCACACAGGAATGGGTTGGTGGTTGTAACATTTTTGGGACCAGCTCCCAGGATTTGTAAAAGGTAAACCGGATGTACAGCCAGATCCACATCGGGGCCCAGGTTGGTGATTTCGATCCACTTGTTGTTGCTTGTCCCCTCATAATACTGGGAGATGATGATATCGCCTGATCCGGTGCCAGGGGTTGTCGTGGCGCTGGCAGATGGAATAGTCCCATCAGTTTTGTAATTGATGGCCATTCCCGAATTGGTGTATGAGAAGATCCTGAAATAGTATTTTGTAGAAGAAGATAAACCGGTGATGAGACAAGTCTGAACGCTGGCGGCCACGTTGAAGTTCAATCCTCCATCGCTCACGGGAGTTCCGTCAACCGGGGTATTGATGGCGTCGAACCCGGTGGCGCTACCCCGGATCAGGTAACCGTCGGGAAGAACTTCCCCGATGGCATCGGTCCATGTGAGGGTCATGGCGCTATAGGTTGGTGGCCCGGCAACCGAGGAGAAATCCGTCGCATGATTTGTCGGTTCGGGTTTGATGGGTGCCGACGACCAGATGGCTGCCACATAATCCGGGTGGTCAATAAAGGGGTTACGGTTGTTCTGGATGGTATAGATCACGTTGTTGCGGTCGATCTCTTTCTGCGACACCGGATCCAACTGATGCCACTGGATCATCATGGCCAACGCCCAGGGGTTCAACTGGGAGCCGGTGACCATCGGGCTTCCCGGCCAGCCGGCATCTTCAGTATAATACCGCACCGACATATAGAAATAGCTCCTGGCGATATCTCCTTTATAATCGTCTCTGGGTTCAAACACCGTTCCGCTGTATCCGGGCGTGGCACATAGGCCCAACTTGCTACCATTCAGGGAAGTCCAGGTGGGCGTACTGACCACGCCAAAGGGATTGTCGTTGTGCCGGTTATTCACATACTGATCCACGGGATAGATGTGAAAAAGGTCGGTGTACATAGGCATGACCGTACCCCCGAACCAGCTTTTTGGAAAGGAGTGTTCGCGGCTGTAACAGTCGCCCTCGGCAGAAGCCGTTCCGCACTGGTCGGTGATAAAAGTAAAGGTATAAGGCGGATTTCCGTTGGGTGTCCCGTCGGGGACATCGGAATAGATATCCCACACGGTACCATTGGGTTTGTCGTCGGCCGTTTGAAAGGCGGTCCAGAGGTAATTGTAACTTTTTGCAGTATGGTTTTTGATGATGTCGTGAAGCGCCTGTTGTAAGGGCGTTCCTGTAAGGCCGATAGCTGATGTATAATATCCTGGTGGGATCTCCCCCCTTCCCGGTAAAGTTCCGGCTAATAGCAGGAAAACGAATACCAGAGTATAATGAAACCCGTGGCCACCGGTTGGTTTTCTATCGGATCTATCCAAAGATTATCTTTTAAGCCTCAAGTTATTAGGGCGGGCAAAGATACGAAAAAAAGTAGCCTGGATGCTGGATAACACATAACAGGCGCCAGATTATGGGGTCAGGATCCTGATTCCAGGTCTTCTTCAGCAGCTTTCTTTTTCTCCTTTTTATAAATGTAAAGTTTTCTTCCGCCATAAGCAGCGCCAAGGGTCAGAAGAATTCCCAAACCCCCATCGATGGGAGCCCCGGCGGGAGCCTGATTGCCCGACGCCCCATGCTCACCGGGAGGAGAAGGCGTTATTGGATCCTCAGCTACTGATGGTTTGGTGATAAAAATTGCGCATAGGATCAGAGAAGAAATAGCGAAGAATTTTATCATTTTTTTCATAACTCAAGATTTTTATCGTTCATACAATATGTTTCTTTCCCTGGTTACCGGATGAATACCTTATTGGTATAAGTTTTTTGTGGCGTGATCACCTTCACCAGGTAATATCCCGTGGAAGGATCCAGGTCGATCCTCGTCAGTGTGGCCCCGCCTAACCGGGTTTTCGTCAGTTGCTGTCCCATGAGGTTATAGACAACCACATCACCGGTGATGGCTGTCCCGCAGGCATTGGCTACACAGATGCAATTTCCGTTTGTATATATCCGTACAGGATTTTCGTTTTGGGCCTCACCAATCCCCACATGGCTGAAGGTGATCACGAAGCGGCCCGGGGTATCTTCAGCAGAAGCGATAAAGGAATATAGGGGGCTGTTGCCCAGATCCTGTGATGTTCCTGCTTTCAGGTCGTTCAGCATGATAGGTCCGTAAACCCCTGTTATCTCTTTTGCTTCGATGGTGAAGTTGCTCCCTTCATTTTTAGTGAAGTTGAACGGTATCTGGACGGCTCCACCGGCTTCCGGAAGGGCATTGGTAGAGAGATGCTCTTCACCGGCAACCGAATAAAATGCCGGAGCATACCCGGGAAGGAAGTGAGAATCATATTGAGGGTCAAAACCGGTAGTTGCATCCGGGGTGAAGAGGATTATGCTTTCCTGGGCAGTCTGTCCATCCGGGTCATGCGCAACCAATTTGATATAAGGGCCGGAGTTTGATTTGTACCAGGAAGTAGCATCGTGGGTACGGGAAGCCAATGGGATGGTCAGTCCATTGGTGACGGCAGTGGCCTCAACCATGAACCCGTTCAATGCCGGGATGATACCACTTGCGGCGATATCGGTATAGGCCGCGCCTGATTCACTCCAGATCTTTGCCGTGCCATTGATAGCCGTCATTGCCCAGTTTCCGTCATTCCAGGTCAGGGCACAAGGGAATGGATTTCCAAGAAGATGCCATCCATAATTTGACGCGTTGACGGATAAATTACTAACAGCAATATCAGCCACATTGAGCGTACCTGAAAATTGTTTGGTTGCAGTGGCCGAATAGGCAACCAGATAGCCTTTGCCAGGAATAAAATTAGTACCGCCGCTTGTAACGCCAAGCACATTGGCTGTGTTCCAGGTCGGAGCGACCTCAGTATTTTTAAAATTGACCCATTGGTTTGTGGGCTGCCACCAAGTAAAGAAATCGTAATTAACAGGAGTAGGGTCCGTGAAGGAAGGATCAACGGCCTGTTCGGCAACCGGAGATGAAATAAAATGCCAGCCATGAGTAGCGTCAGACCAGGCGGTTATATCACGTTCGACTGTAGCCGGCACCGATCCGGTATTCTGTTTCAGTGAGCCTCCCGATTTGATAACGAGGCCGGAGTTTTCAGTGTTTGTGAGTGTCCCTGAAACTGTAACATTCTTTCCGGCATTGATTGTAAATGACTTACTGGAATTGATGGTGAGATTTCCCCCAAAGGTGATATTTTTATTCGTAACAACAGTATTGTTGATCACAAGGGTGGAATTACCGCTGGTGCTGAGTGTGCCATCCCCTGAAATAGTTTGGGTTGCGCTTCCGTTTAGGGTAACAGACCCTGCCGAACTCGGAGAAAAGGTCAAAGTTGCTCCTGATGCAACATAAATATTTCCATTAATTGAATGGCCAGGAGTTCCGGATACATTAAAATTAAAAGTCCCCTGTGTTATTGTTAAATTATCAATTAGAACAGCCAAAGCACCTGATGCCGAAATGGGCCCATTATAATTGAGTTCAAAATTCGCATAAGTTCTACCAGAAAAAGACGGAGTTAGGTTACCCTCCAAACGGAACAAACTGCCTGTTTGGAAAGTAACAATGGCAGTCGTCGCAGCAAATGGATTACTTCCTGCTTGCTGGACATATGTAGAACCACTTGAGAATATGACAGAATTTCCTGTACCGCTACCAAATGGAGAGCCGGTGAATGAAGTACCAGCCGTAAACACGCCACCATTATTGAACGTAATTCCACTGGCGTCAATTGCGGTAAGCCTATGGGCGGCATTTTGGTAAATAATGTTGCCAGAAATGTTACCGGTAAACCCGGTGAGTACATTTACAGTTATAGCATTTACTGCGCTTACTGTTAGTGTTGAGCCTGAGCCAACTTCCAGTTGAGGGGATGAGGCGCCGGTATAACCAATATTTAATGTTCTTGTCTCAGCAGAAGTACCGAAAGTAACGGAGGCATTATTAATTATTCTTAAGCGCCCAATGCTTTGAGGGGAAGTAAAATCAAGTGTAACAGTAGGAGTAGCTTGTATTGAGCCATCAAACACTAAGATATCATTTGCCGCAGGAGTTGTTCTTTCAGGAGTCCAGCTTGCGGAAGTATTCCAGTTGCCTGAGGCAACATTCCAGGTATAAGCTGTCGCAGACGGTTCGTCTGTTGTTGCGCTGGCACTTGGGATAGTTGCCGAAGTCCGGTAATTGTATGTTTGGGCATTTGTTGCATCCCAGGCATAAGGCATAATTGTAAATGAATATTGTGTAATAGGCGTGAGCCCGGAAATTGACTGTGATGTTTGCGCTCCATTAGTGACAATAGCAGCGACGGTTCCATCTCCAATAGTATTTCCAACAATATATGCTGTGGCATCTGATGGTGTACCGGTTGGTGCGGTACCCCCTACCTTTTGGAGGATAATATACCCATCGGCACCGGTAGCCGTCCCGGTCCAGCTGAGGTTAATACTTGTTGTTCCACCTGAAGCAGCGGCAAAACCAGTAACATGGTCAGATGGTTCATCGGCAAGAGTATAAAAACTTGATTCATCAGTTAAGGAAGTTCCTATGCTATTGGTGGCATAAGCTTTATAATAAATTAATGTTTTAGCTGGTAATGAGGAGCGGGAATGTGAAAATACACCCGTTGCAGCTCCCCCTTCTGCCAAGGGATTATCTGTAACTAATACCCCTGATGATGTATTCCAAACCGTTCCACGGGTTGTAATTGCATCTCCACCGTCTAAAGTGATATTCCCTCCTAATGTCGCACTATTATTTGAAATTGTGGTTGCTGTTGGAGATATAATTGTGGGCACAGAAACACTCCCATTTGTTGCCTGGCTAATAGGATTCCCTGTTGCTGTCGTAACAAGATATTTTGTGGTTACCCCGCTACCATTATATTCATAGACCCTGAACCAATATGTTGTGCTAGCCGTAAGCCCTGAAATCGTCACAGTGTTTGATGAATTGTTATAAACAACCTGTTCACCACTACCACCATAGACGGGGTTTGCCGATGGATCAGTCCCATCAGTAGGATCAGTAAAGCTATTAGACGTATTCATAATAACAATACGCTTACTCCCATCTCCATTTGTCCATGAGGGGATCATTCCTGTAGTGGAAATGCCACTGAAAGTAATATTTGATGCTTGAGTAGTAGGAGCTGAGAAATACCCCAAATTTGTGGTTGAGTTCCAAGTTCCTGTCAATGAAGTAATCAAAGAATTATCAATAGCTCTAATCTCAATCTTAGTTATTGTTTCAGTATTCGGACAAACAACTGAAAATGCTCCAGTAGTTAAAGCGGTCGAAGCTGCACTGACTAATATAGAACTGCCATTATACGCTAGTACAACTCTTTTTACATCTGTACTATAATTTCCAGTACCTATAAAATTTCCGCTTAAAGTAAAAGAGACCAAAATGCTTGTTGCAGCAGGTAAGGCAACTGTTTGATAATTTGTTGAATAACCAGAGCCTAAACGATCACGGTAAGAAGCGGTAGTGGCATTATTGTTCCCGCGTTGAAATACAATCCAAAAAGTACTTGAGGTGGATGGCGTGCCCGGTATTCGAGGTCCAGAACTATACGATGTCGAAGAAATATAAGTAGATGTTGTAGCATCCCAGCAATAGTATTGATTACTTCCATTATAAAGCCTATATCTAGCATCATCCTGTGAGTATCCAGCGCAAGTCATTAATACTGCCCCTTCAGCTGTTGCTGAAGAAAGGTCGATGTAAGATGGTCTTGAATTAACTGTTGCCGAAGCTGTTTTCTGTCCCCACCCCCAATAATTTAATCCAAGGCTCAACACCAGGAGTAAAATGATCTTTTTCATATTTAATACTTTAAAATTTATAATCGTCTATGATTTAAGCAGCTAAACTAATAATATCAGGTTTATCTATGGTAAAAAAAACTGTATTGTTGATAACTTTTAATTTCCTAATTATGAGACATTAAAGTCCTGGCATTTATATTAGCATGGTCATTTAAAGATTTTTCATCATCAGAAACGGGTGTTTTTAGTTACCCGGCTTGTTGTTGCCGGAGTTTTCCAGGTAATCGTTTTATTTCAACATATTTCATTTTTCTCTGTTCCCATACCACCCCCTGCGGCCCCCACCCCAAATCCATTCCGGTTTAAAGGGAAGGATGGGGTGGGCCCTGAGGAGGGTGAAAAATCAACCAATCTATGAAAACACACCACTTAGGCCTCGACAACCTGAGGGATTTCTTAATTATTTGTAAAAAGCGATTCCCTGTTTTGGTTTAGGAAATCAATGTATTTGCTGGCGATTTCAGCAAAATAGATGCTCACGAATTCCGCCATTGGACATTTTAACACGAAGACCAACATCAGCAGGCCCTGGGTGGTGAATGCCATGACCGAATCGCGGTCTTTTATTTTTCCTGCCCTGGACGATTCCAGCGTTCCCCGGTATTCTTCCAGTTCCTTACCGCTTAGCTCTATCATGAAATTACGAGGAAAACGGTCCCGGAACCTCATTACGGTTTGCGTCAGGTTCCGGATCTCCACTCCAAATAAGTTGGCCACATCTGAATCTAAAAGGGCGGTCTGTCCCTGAACATGATAGACTTGCAACATCATCTCCTGTTCGTACTTGTTGAAAAGATCAAAAGCGTTCATTTTTTTAATTTTTTAGTTAAGAAATGCGGCAGGTTCCCGGGGGTTATTCCCCTTCACTCTGCCTGATGACTTTTATGCTTAATCAGGAAACCAGGCAAAAAGTAATACGTTTGTTAATAATTTTTTTTCAGTCTGGTCTTTTTTGTACATCCCGGCTATACCGTCCCCCCATTCCGGCGATCCTGCCCCCCCTGGAAAAGGGCCATAATGGGATATGGGATTAGCCTTCAATCCATCTTTACGATTTTATATATCTCCTTGTGGTTTCCAATCCTGATACTCAACAAATAAATTCCGTCTGGCCAATCCCGGATGTCCAGATGAAATTTATTTTCTTCCATCCTTTGCCGGAGGACCATTTGCCCGGTCAGGGTATAAATACTAAACTCCCCGCGGCATCCTTTTTCTGGCACTCCGGGACCATTTACCGTACCGGTAATGAACCCTGTTGCCGGATTGGGAAAGACTGAGCAGGACCAGGAGTTGTCCTGAGATGGATACAATTTATCCTCTTCCTTACTTAAAGCGACCAATGGGACCGTTACCGGTTCACAATAATTTCCTGTGTTGGTAATAAAAGCCGACAACTGCCCACCGGAATTCACCCGCGTTCCGTTCAGGAATCTGATATCCTGTCCCGCGATCAGGGTGACAACTCCTCCACTTGCCACGGTAAAGCAGGCCCCTTCACCGGCAACCGTTATCGTCAGTGTGGCATCGCGACAGACCGTCTGGCTTGCTGCAACAGTACCGGTTACGGTCAGTTGTGCGGGTACCCCCGAAAACAGGTCCTCCCAGCCCAACCCCACCCGGATGCCATCCAGGTCAACAACTGGTCCGGACGATATCCCTCCCTGCCGCAATGCCACCGACCCGATCTCCGACGGATCTGAAGGGGTATCGCAGCTGGTCAGGGGATTTATGGGTTCCGGTAAATTCACATCCGGGTTGATGAACAAGGCGGCAATATCATTTCCAGCGCCCGGCAGGATAGAATATTTCAGTACCATCAGGCAGGCGGTATTCAGGGAATAGATAAAAGGGCTGTACATGATCATGGCCGTCACGCTGGTGGACTGCGCAATGCCGAACGACAAATGGTTGCCGCCATCCCTTCGTACAAAGACTTTCCCTTTATAAGAGGACCCCATCGGATTTTTCCCAAGATGAAGGAAAAAATCGCCGGTGATGGTGGCGCTCAGGACCCTGACCAGGAAAGCAACATAAACATTCCCCGACGTCCGGGACGCAAAAACATGGTTGATATCTTCACCGCTTTTGACCAGTTTGGTCTCGTTTCCAATACCCGAGGGAGGATATCCCGTCCAACCCATCGTCATGGGCGCGACCTTGATGATGTTGGAGTTTCCCGAATGGGTAACCCAGCCGTGGGCGGTGACCGGATCGCCTACCGTGTAATCGAAATTTTCTTCCAGCAGGAGTTGGCCCCTCGCGGAGATGGCAATGGCCGATATAAAGGCCATGCACAGGAACATCTTTTTCATAGCTGCCTGAATGAACGCCATCGGGCAAATGAACTCCTGAAAGGATAAGTATGGGGTAGATGGGCCCGCTGGCTGTTTATCCAGCTTAATCGGGAAGAGGGTCAAAAAGTAATACGGTCAGGGGAAAATTTTTTGTAGATGCAATAAAAAAAGAGGCCATCCTTTTGTGACAGCCTCTTTTTGCCAGCCGGAAGCCAAAACTCCGTGCCTGGATTCATTTTCCCCGGCAAAAGCCGGGGGAAACTGGAATTATTGCCTGATGATCTTTATGGTTCCCGCCATTTCGGTATTCAGGATCCGGAGAATATAAATGCCGGTTGGCTGGTCACCAAGGTTGTATTGATGTTGGGATTCCCCAGTAAGGGTTTCTTTCAGAACGGGTTCGCCGGTCATCCGGTAAATTTCCACATTCACCTTTTGAGAGGGATCCGTACCGCTCATATCGAGGGTAAAAGACCCGCTGGTCGGATTGGGATAAACCCTGAAAGTGGAATGGTTAGATTGTAAGGTGGTGACCGCAATCGCTTTGGTTTCCGGTTCCGGTATGGTTGCGGACTTAGCCCCGCAATAAGTTTCGGTCTGGGTTATATAAGCTGATAAATAACCGCCTGATCCTACCTTTGTACCCGGAAGGAAAAGAATATTCAGTCCGGCGATCATGGTAACGCTGCCGCCATCCTGGACCAGGAAGGGCCCATTCTGCCCGCCGACCGTAATGGTCTGTTTGGCATTATAACAGGTAGTGGTCCCGGAACCGATTGTCACGTTTCCGATGTCCTGGTTCTCGGGTACAACCATGGTGCCTGTAAAGATGCCAAGGTCAGTGAGACCGGAAGCCGTAAGCTGGTGCAGGGCCGTATTGGCCGGACTGTATGCAATATAAGGCGTAACGTCAACCCGCGCGCAGTTGATCCTGTCTTCGTAGCCGGTTACATCTCCGGGGAGGTACTGGAACATGGCATTACAGGTGAACCCGGCGATCCCGTTTTGCGATAATTTCCAATAACGTTTAACATAGTTCAGGTTGTTGGGATCAGAAGGGTACTTGACATTCTTCAGGTTTACCCCTGCATAAGCGTCAGTAAAGGCCCCGTTAGTAAAATCCAGGGTCACCGGGGAATATTCGGGAGAGGGGCTATTGCTGCCAACCGGAAAAGTAAAGGCCCCGGCGCCAGAAAATCCTTTCCGGAGTTCACCGGTCCCAGTGGCAACGATCATATTTGTAGCCGAGGGCGTTCCGCTAATCGTCGCGGCAGGTCCCAGCGTAAGGTTGTTATCTCCAAGGGTAAGAAGGCCATTGGTCAGGGCGAGTGCACCGTTGAGGGTAACGGCGGAATTGTTCAAAACAACGCCAGAAGCATTGGAGATCCCGATTGTTGAATTGGCATTGGTCGAAATGGCGCCTTCACCCGAAATAGTCTGTAATGTTGTCCCATTTAAAAGCACCGTCCCAGCTGATGCAGGATTGAAATTCAAAGTTCCGGTGGAAGCTACATGAATATTTCCCTTGATGGAATGGCCTGGCGTACCGGTCATGTTGATGTTCAGGGTGCCATTTGTAACGGTCAGGTTGTCAATAGAAAATGGATTTGCTCCGGAAGGACTTGCAACGGCTCCCGTAGCATCCAGTTCAAAATTGGCGTAAGTTCTTCCTGAAAAGGCCGGGGTGCTGTTCGACATGAGTTTGAAGAGGCTTCCGGTCTGGAAAACAACCACGCTGTTCGGCTGACCTGCTCCGAAAGGATTGCTGCCAGCGATGTAGATATAAGTTGAACCGGAAGAAAACACCACTGAATTCAGGTTGGTGGTTCCAAATGGGTTACCCGATAAAAAGGCGCCGGCAGTAAAGGCCGACCCGCTGGAAAATGTAATTGCCCCGGCATCGACAGCGGTCAATTTATGAGCCGTATTGGCGGTAGAAGAGAATGCCATGCTGCCGCTGATACTCCCGTTCGCCCCTGTGGCCAGGGCAATGGTAATGGCATTTACAGCATTAAGGTTCAGGGCGCAACCTGCCGGGACGCTCAGGTCATCCCCTGTCCCGCCATTGATCGTAAGCGTAGCAACTGCCCCACTTTGCAGGTTAACGCTGGTATTGTTTGAAAAGAGTAATCTTCCGATGGTTTCAGTGATAACACCGGTAACGGTTTTGGTCGATCCATCGGTAAACCGGAGAATATCTGTGGCCGCCGGCGTGGTGCGGGTCGGCGTCCAGTTTGTAGGAGTTACCCAGGATCCACCATCAGCGCCCGACCAGGTGTAGGTGGTAATACCAGGGGATACCGTTCCCTCGCAGGTCAATGAGCGGTCAGAAGCGCCTCCGCCTGTTACAACAACTGTCTCATTATAAGTTCCGACGCTGAGCCCCGATTTCAACCGGGTATAAACCGGTACGGGGGCAAGCGTCCCTCCGGCGTATGCAAAAGTTGCAGCGCTCCCGAAAGCGCTGTTATCAGAAGAGACCTCGTAATCGGCCGATCCTGTCACGGTAATCGATCCGGAAGCCGGGGTAAGGTTCGAGCCGGAAAGGGAAGACGATTGCGATCCGGAAGGCCCTCCTCCCACTATATAAGTAAACCCGCTCAGGGTAGCCGGGTTGATGGTAATACTTGGCGAAGCTACCGGGGTAATGTCCGCGAGGTTACGGGGGGTAATCTGCATCTCGGTATCAAATTGTCCCACAAGGGCAACCATATTTTTTGGTTCAGCCGGGATTAGTGTCTCGATGTAATCAGATTCCGAAAAAATTGTACGGAAAACACCCGCGGATTTACTGGGATCACTGATTGTATAGTTTGTACCGGTAGCAAAATTACCTACCGGAGCATCGAAAGATACAGTACTGATCGAAACAAGTTTAGACTGGTCGGCTGAAGTAAGGTTCCCCAGAGTCTTTACTTCCGGGACAATGGGATTTCCTGTCGAGGTAGCTGTTCCCGGATCAAATACCGGTATTAATTCCAATAAGCTGTTATATAACGTAAGGGTTCCGGTAATTCCAGTCATCCCATCACCAATGACATAAGCGGAAGTTATAATTCCGGATGGATCATGGATCAAAATGGCGCCGGTGGCATCTTGAATATACTTTTGATTAAACCCGGTAGAAGAACGGGCATAGGTCACAATCGCTTCACCGGTAAGTTTATAGATTGTGCCATCCGTCAGTCCCGCCCGCAGCGCGGCCATATCGGCTACTTCAACCGGGAAACGATAAACATTGGTAGCCACAAGGCTCGGATCCATTCCTGTCTTGTAAGCAATAGCTTTAACGGTTGTGGTGATAGAAACCTGTGGGGGATTCAATGGATCATATTCAGTAGAACCATCATCGGGTGGCTGGCCATCGGTAGAATAATAGATAGTAGCCCCATCGGTAGCGCAGGTCATGGTGATCGTTTGAGGAGTAGTATATATGCCGCCAGATGGGTTTATAACAGGTGTTTCAACACGAGTAACTGAAGTCGAAGTGGCATTAATAACAACATTATCAAGTCTGTTATTTCCTGATGGAGAAGAGGCTCCCGTAACAACAAGGCGAATATAGACTATAGGGACATTATCCAATTCATTGATGGCGCTCATATCTAAAGTCTGTAGAGTCCATGTTGAAGTATTAATAGCGGTATTTATTCCAAAATCAGTATATGTAATATTATCGATACTCCAAGCCCATTGATGGTTGTTAAATCCGGAAGCGGTTCCTCTTGTGGCAAATGTTAAAATGGGATCTTTATAATCCGTCATGGAAAATTTCAGAATTATACTCTTTCCATTTGCTGACATATTAGCCAACGCTATAGCGAGTCCAGCTACCTGAGGGCTTCTCGGATCATTGAGTATGTTCCCGCCAAATGTAGTCCATTCAGGACTGGACTCGGTTGATAACCATGAACTTGATCCGTTGGTTCCATCTGCATATAAAGTCGATGTTAACTGTGTTCCTAAATTTGCGGTTATTACTGTCGGGGTATTTGGCGCCGCGGGTGTAACATCAAATGTCCAGGCAGCTAACATGGTTTGCCCCCACCCGGTCAGGTGAAAGCTGACTAAAAATACAGCCATCATGAGGATGGCCCTGAGCGTACATTTTTTCATGATTTGTCTTTTATTTATACTATTGATTTAAAATCTATTAACAGCTAAAAAATGGCTGGGATATATTTCAAAAAGTCAATTAAACGCGAATTGGGCCGGCTAGAGAAAATAACTTCAGCTCAATTTATTGTAAAAATAATATTCCCCGTGACATAAGACAAGTATTGTTGATAAGTTGTTAAGAAGATGTTGGAGACGGGGTGCCCCTTTTCCTTGAGGTGAAGGGCCAGGGGATGAGGTGGATTGGATGTTTCGCGACCTGGCGGTTAAGGTTTCTTCAGTATAGCACAATCCTGCATATCCACTTTCAGGGAAAATCCAATACCCCTCATGGTTTCAATTTTAATGTGTGGGTCAGATAAAAGGAGCTTTCTCAAGCGGCTGATGAATACATCGAGGCTGCGTCCGAGAAAATAGTCGTTTCTCCCCCAGATAGCCAATAAAAGATCTTTTCGGGAAACCACCTTG